>JANXRU010000072.1 GCA_025356715.1 Bacteroidota bacterium | reverse complement strand
GCTAATTTAATTAAAAATAAGTTTCAATTTTTTATAGTTAAGGCTAGCTTTTTGTATAGTTTTTGCTATTTAGTGCATGAGTTTATTATTAAAAAACATACGAATTTAGATCAACAATTCGTTCGTAAACTTATCCATTTTTGCACTTACATTTTGGAGTCCTTAGGTTATCATACTTTTGCAAGTAAAGAAGTTAATGATTTTCAGGTGTTCGGTGTTGACGGTTCAAATGGTGTTTGGATCGGAGGCCCTTGTAATGGCATAACATTAATGTTTTTATTCGCCATTTTTGTGATTGCCTATCCTGGTAGTTTCAAAAATAAATTGTGGTATGTTCCGTTGGGAGTATTGATTGTTAATATTATTAATATCCTTCGAATTGTTAGCTTATCTCTTATTTCGCTTTATTATCCTCAATATCTTAATTTTAATCACACCTACACATTCACATTCATTGTTTATAGCATTGTATTTGGGCTATGGATGCTTTGGGTCAATAAATTTTCAAAACCATCTTTAGCTTCTGAAAACAACCATTAAATATTTAATTTTTCTTACTTGCTTTGCGCTATTAGGCTTTAGTAGAGAGTTCATATTTGTCAATATAAATAATCAACTTTATGCGATATATTACCATCACCCAAATTTATTTTTACCAAATAGTTTGCATGTTTTATCCACTTTAGATTATTCAACCATGTATTATGGCAAGTATTTTTTGACCGTATTTTATTTTTTAGCTTATTTTACAGCTACTTATTATACCGTAAAAATAATTTGTATTGATAAACAATTTACACGTTGGATTATTTATATTTACACCTTATTATTTATTCTTTCAAGTATTATTATGGCGTATAATTATTTTGTCAATAATCAATTAGATGGTGATGAATATACGCTTAGTAGATGGCTGATGGGTATTGCACAGTCTCCTTTAGTAGCATTTTTCATGATTGCAGCTAGTACACTTTATAAAAAATTACAAATTCAAAAATAACACACCAAAATTTATGAAAAAAGACACTATCATTTTTAAATTAATTAAAGAAGAGCAAGAACGTCAAACGCGTGGTATAGAATTAATCGCTAGCGAAAATTACGTAAGTAATCAAGTAATGAAAGCCATGGGAAGTGTGCTTACTAACAAATATGCTGAAGGATTACCAAACAAACGCTATTATGGCGGTTGTGAAGTGGTTGATAAAGTAGAACAATTAGCTATCGATAGAGCTAAAGAATTATTTGGGGCTGTTTGGGTTAACGTTCAACCACATTCTGGAGCTCAAGCAAATGCAGCCGTAATGTTAGCTTGTTTAAAACCTGGTGATACCATTTTAGGTTTTGATTTATCACATGGAGGACATTTAACACACGGGTCACCAGTTAATTTTTCAGGTAAGTTATACCGTGCTACTTTTTACGGCGTAGAAGAAAAAACTGGCAAAGTAAACTACGATAAAGTAGAAGAAACAGCAAAAAAAGAAAAACCAAAAATGATTATTTGTGGTGCTTCTGCCTATTCTCGCGATTGGGATTATGCTCGTTTACGTAAAATTGCAGATAGCGTGGGAGCTCTGCTTTTAGCCGACATTTCTCATCCATCAGGATTAATAGCTAAAGGTATTTTAAATGATCCATTACCTCATTGCCATATTGTTACAACAACAACTCACAAAACATTACGCGGACCAAGAGGCGGAATGATTATGATGGGCAAGGATTTTGAAAATCCTATGGGAGAAAAAACACCTAAAGGTGAATTAAAAATGATGAGTGCTTGTTTAGATATGGGTGTTTTTCCTGGAACTCAAGGCGGTCCGTTAGAACACGTTATTGCAGCGAAAGCTATTGCCTATGGCGAATGTTTAAGCGATGAGTATATGTTATATTGTGTGCAAGTAATTAAAAATGCACAAACAATGGCTAAAGCATTAATTGAAAAAGGTTATAAAATCATTTCGGGAGGCACTGATAATCACTGTATGTTAATTGATTTAAGAAGTAAAAATCTCACAGGTAAAGAAGCCGAAAAAGCATTAGGAGAAGCTGATATTACTGTTAACAAAAATATGGTGCCTTTTGATGATAAATCACCTTTTGTAACTTCTGGGATTCGTATTGGAACACCAGCAATTACAAGCCGTGGGTTAAAAGAAAAAGATTGTTTAAAAGTAGTCGAATACATTGATGCCGCTTTAAAACATAAAGATAATCCAAAAGAAATTGCCAAATTAAAAACTAAAATAAATACAATGATGACTAAGTTTCCATTATTTGCTGAGAATTAGTCGATATTGAAATTCATTAAAAAAAGCCTGTTTGAAATATTCAAACAGGCTTTTTTTAGTTTATTTTTTTTAATTTTATTTATCCTTAGACATCATAATTTGTTTTTCTAATGAATAGGTGTCGTTTTTACCAATTTTTAAATCTGCTTTTTCTTCTGTTTCCTTATATCCTTTTTTGGAAACCTTTACAGTATAAATAATGCCACCTTTCAAGGTTATAAAGTATTCTCCATTATCATTGGTTATTGTTGTTGCCGCAACTGCTCCAGCTGCATCCATAATTTTAATATCCACTCCAGCTATACCACTTCCTTCAAAGCCATCACGAATAACACCTTTTAAAATACTTAATCCTGTATTCGTTTTCTTTACCCCATCTTTTTCAAATAATCCATAATTACTTAAATCCACTTTATAAATATCAGACCCTCCTAAGCCACCTGCTCTATCACTGGCTATAAAAGCAGTTTTTGCATCTGCACTAGCAACTAATGGCCCATCGCTGTTTACCGTGTTAATTGGATATCCAATATTTTCTGGCTTACTCCATTTACCTCCTTCTAAAATTGTTTTAAATACATCATATGAACCCATAGAGCCTTTTCCATTAGACGAGAAAAACAATGTTTTACCATCAGGTGCTAAAAATACACCAACCTCGTCGTATTCTGAATTTACTTCTGCTCCAAGGTTCATGGGCTTACCCCACTCTGTTTTCGATATACGATTTACCATCCAAATATCAGCATGACCAAACCCACCTTTACGCTCACTAATAAAATATAATGTTTTACTGTCTGGAGAAATACAAGCGCCACCTTCCCAAAAGCTTGTATTAATAGGCTTACCCATTGGCTCAGGTGTTTTCCATTTATTACTCACAACTTTTGATACAAAAATATCACCACCTCTTGATTCAGGATCTCTCACATCATTTTTATAAATATAAATTTGCTTTCCGTCTGGCGATATACTCGTACATGCATCATGTGCATCTGTATTTACATTACCAGGAACTGTTTCAGCATCTGTCCATTTTTTGGAAACGGTATCCCAATTTGAAATATAAATATCTTCAAAAAAACTTCCATCACCTTCTACATCTGTTGGTGAATCAGTAGTTTCAGGACGGCGAGAAGTAAAAACTAATTTTTTACCATCAGCACTTATACATGGTGTTTTATCAGCAAATTTAGTATTAATGGCCGTGCCCATGTTTTCAATTTTAACATCGATAGGGCTTATCATAAACTTTCTTGCATTATTACAATGGCTGATATAAACATCAACTTCTTCTTCCAAAGCTTGTTTAGAACTCGCCGATGTTTTATAAGCATTAAATTCTAACAAAGCTTCTTCGATTTTACCATCTTTCAAATAAATTTTTCCAATCAACAAATGAGTCTCAGGTTTAACGTCTTTATTAGTAGTCACTGCTTTTTTTAAGGTTACCAATGCTTCCTCATTATTTTTTAGTTCATATTGACATTTACCAACATAATAAAGTACAGAGGCATCATCTGGATTTTTAACTAATACTTCTTTATAAATATTTAATGCTCCAATGTATTGGCCTGCAAATAGTTTTTGCTTCGCTAACATCAATTTTACTTGGTCGCCAGCATCAATTGCATTAACATTAGTAAGTAATGCAAAGAAACAGAAAGTAGTAAATAATTTTTTCATAGTTAAAAGTCGTCGTTATATTCAACCCTAAATATAAATAAACATAATTAAAACACCACTTTTTGTGGATAAAATGGCATAGTTTCTTTAAAAACTGTATTTTTAAGCCATGAGTAGCATCCTATTTTACATTGCCCTTCCATTTCTCTATTTAATTTCACTACTTCCCTTTCCTATATTTTATTTATTTTCTGACGGGATTTACTTTTTATTGTATCGAATTATTGGTTATAGAAAAAAAGTAGTGTTTGAAAATTTAAAACATTCTTTCCCAGATAAATCTACTGAAGATCTCAAAAAAATAGAAAAACAATTTTATCATTACTTGGTTGATTTATTTTTAGAAACACTAAAAACACTTACTATATCAAAGAAAGAAGCCATTAAGCGCTGTAAACTAACCCCAAAGGCGATAGCTCTTTTTGATGAATTATATACTCGAAATAAATCCTGCATTTTAGTAATGGGGCATTATGGAAATTGGGAATGGGCAGGCAATTCGTTTAGCTTAATTAATAAACAACAACTATACGTTATATATCATCCATTAACCAATAGGCATTTTGATAAATTAATGTATGGCATGCGTACTCGATTTGGTTCAAAATTATATGCTATGAAAGACACAATGCGTGGAATGATTGGAAATAGAAACGAAGTAAATGCAACAGCTTTTATTGCGGATCAAACCCCATCGCCAGAAAATGCCTATTGGACAACTTTTTTAAATCAAGATACTCCTATATTTTGGGGCACTGAAAAAATAGCACAAAAACTAAATTATCCTGTAGTATTCGTAACTGTAAATAAATTAAAACGTGGTTATTACGAAGCAAATGCCGAAATGTTAGTTTCGGAACCTAAAAACACTGAAGAGGGTGAAATTTCTGAATTACATACTCGGAAATTAGAAAATGACATCAAATCTCATCCCGAAATTTGGTTATGGAGCCATAGGAGATGGAAACACAAGCGATAATCTATTTTTTGTTACCAATACAATTTTTTAGTAAGTACAGCGTTATATTTAGTTATCTTATAGCTAATATAAAGTAAAACAATATATTTGCCTTTTGCCCGATTTTAAAACAATGCACCAGAAAAAATTTGTTACTAATATTGCTTTTTTAATAGTTCTTAATCTATTAATTAAACCATTTTGGCCATTGGGAATAGAACCTGCTGTTCAAAATGCTGTTGGTAATGCAGCCTATGGCGAATATTTTATTTTATTTAATTTTTCTTTTTTACTTAATATCATACTCGATTTTGGAGTTACTAATTTCAATAATAAAAATATTGCCCAAAACAATCATCTACTCACCAAACACTTTAGTAGTTTATTTTCACTCAAATTAGCGCTAGGTATTATTTACTTAGTAGTAACAATTACACTAGGTTTAGTAATGGGCTACGAATTCCGCTACATGAAACTATTGTCAATTCTTGCTGTAAATCAATTTTTAATAAGTATGATCGCTTATTTAAGATCGAATTTACTAGGATTACACTTATTTAAAACTGACAGTTTTGTTTCTGTGGCTGATAGAGTTATTATGATTGGGCTTTGTATGATGCTTATTTTTAGATGGTTTGGATTAAACATAGACATTATGACGTTTGTTTATGCTCAAACAATTGGATATATATTAACGGCTATTATTGCCTTTGCAACCGTTTATTTCAAAACAAATCATTTTAAATTAACCTGGAATTGGCCTTTCAGTTTAATGATCTTAAAACAAAGTTTTCCCTTTGCCGTGTTGGTTTTATTAATGACATTTTATAATCGCTTAGATGCCGTAATGATTGAGCGTATTTTACCTAAAAACGAAGGGGCTGAGCAAGCAGGTATATACGCCAAAGCTTTCCGTTTGTTGGATGCTGGAAATATGATAGCTTATTTATTTTCTGTTCAGTTACTGCCTGTTTTTAGTCGAATGTTAAAATACAAAGAAAATGTTGAGCAATTGGTTAAACTAGCTTTCATTTTATTGGTTACACCAGCCCTTATTGTATCTGTCGGTTGCTTTTTTTATGCAAACGAAATTTCATCATTAATCAACCATGGAGTCACAGACTCATCAAAAGAGTTTAGTATTTTAATGTTTTGTTTTACTGCCGTTTCAACCACATATATATTTGGGACATTACTTACTGCAAATGGTAATTTAAAACAATTAAATACCATGGCAATTATTGGAATTTGCATTAATTTAATTTTAAATTTCATCTTAATACCTCAATATAAAGCTATGGGAAGTGCTGTAAGTAGCCTTATTACTCAGTTCTTCACCGCAGGTATTCAAATTTATTTCGCTTGCAAAATATTTAAGTTCAAATTTAATATGCGATTAATTTTAGCATTATTCATATTTATCATTGGAATCGTTGGATTTAATTATTTCTCGAAATCCTTCACCGCAAATTGGATGATCAACTTTGTAATTATGAGCGTATTTTGTGGATTATGGGCATTTATCTCAGGATTAATAAATGTGAAATCTATTTACAGATTTATAAAGTATAAATGATAAAATAGTATATTTGAACAATGAACCAAATAAACGATAATAACGAATCTATCAAATTATTAGCAAAGATGTATAAGTGGCGTAAGCCCTTAATCATTGTTACACTAATTGCGGCGGTTATTTCTACGATTTGTTCATTCCTAATTGCCCCACAATATAAAGGTACAGCTATTGTTTTCCCTGCAAGAACCTTTTCAGTTTCTAAGCTATTGATAGAACAAAATGTTGGCGGACAAGAAGATTATATGGAATTTGGTGATGAAGACGATGCTGAAAAATTATTACAAATATTAAACTCAACGGAAATAAGAGATCGTATTGCAAAAGAATATGATTTATGGACAAATTGGAAAATTAATGAAGATAACCAATACGCTTCTCATTACTTGAAATTAAAGTGGGATGAGATGGTTTCATTTAAGAGGACTGACTATGTTTCCATAAAAATAGATGTCTATGATTATGAGGCTGGAAGAGCGGCAAACATAGCTAATTCTATTGTTCGATATGCCGATTCTGTTAAATTTAGAATGAGTAAAGAAGTTGCTAAACAAGCATTAGACATCATTGCAGAAGAATACGCTAATACAATAACACGTATTACAGAATTGGAAGATAGCTTGCAAAAAATTAGAGAATTAGGTGTTTTAGATTACAAAGCAGAAATGAGCGCTTATTCTAAAGCTATGGCAAAAGCTGTTTCTAAAGGAAATGAATCTGCAATTGCTAACATAAAAGTTAAATTAGATATTCTTAAAAAATATGGGATGGCTTACGATGATGTGTTTGAAAACTTAAAAAAATACCGCTTTAAGTATCCAGTTATTAAACAAAAGTATGATGAAGCTTTAATTAATTATTCTAAACAATTACCATCTAAATTTATTGTTGATAAAGCCATTACAAATGAAAAAAAGGCTAGACCCGTTCGTGCTTTAATCGTATTGATACCAACAATATCTGCATTTTTAATTGCTCTTCTATATTTATTATTTGCGGATAGGTTAATTGATATTAAAAAAAAAATAGTGTTGCAATCCAAAGAGTAATTAGAGTAAAACAAAACATGGAAGAAATTAACACTGAAACTATACTTAAAATTGCTTCCACACATTGGAAAAAGTTTGCTATTGTTGCATCTGTTGCAATTATCTTATCTAGCTTCTTTTCTTCTCCTTTGTTTCTTGCCGAAAAGTTTAAATCGTCTACCGTTATTTTTCCTACCAATTTAGTTGCATTTAGTGAAGAATCAAATACAGAACAATTATTGCAATTTTTAAATACTGAGGAGTTAAAAAACAATATTGCTAAACGATTTGATTTATATAAGCATTACAACATTGACTCAACAGAAATTAGAGCAGTTTCCAAATTTAATTTATACTACAATTCTAATATATCAACATCAGGTACACTTTATGAATCCGTTGAAATTGAAGTTATAGATGAATCACCCCAATTAGCACAAAGCATTGCAAATGGTATCGTTAGTGAGGTCAATAACTTAATTAGAAAAACTAAAAAAAACATCATTGCTGAATATTTAAAAAACTATGCTAATCAAATAAAAATCAAAAAAACGGAAATAGACACGATTGAAGCAAAGCTAAAATACATGCGTGTCAATTATGGATTATTAGATTATGGATCTCAAGCTAAAGTTGCTGCCAAAAGAATGGGTAAAAAATCAATGTCAGATATTGATAAAAACACCATGAAAATGCTACAAGAGCATGGAGGAGACTATGAATTACTTCATAATCAATTAGGAATTGAAATAAACACTTATAAAGATTTGAAGTTTAATTATGATAAAAATTTATTGGAATATAATGCCGATTTAACTTACACAACTGTTGTTTCAAAAGCAAATTTACCAGACAAAAAATGTGCTCCTTTACGAGCTGTAATTGTAATTTTGTCTACCTTATCAGCACTATTATTAGCAATAATTATACTTTTGTTTAATTCTAAAAAACAAAACTAACTTGCTTAAACTTAAAAATACTTATGTATTTTATTTTATTGTAGTTAGCTACATTTTGGTAAATTCTTACGTTTTACTTTTTGATAGAGGTAATTTTTATTTCTATAACATTTTACCATTAGCCATTTTTATTATTCTATTAGCAATATTCGATATTGAAAAAATCATGTACTTTATGATTTTTTCTACTCCATTAGCAATTACCTTAAAAGAATTGGGGTATTCTGATGGCTTAGATATGAGTTTACCTTCAGAGCCTCTAATGATTGGCATCACTTTACTCTATTTTTTAAATGAAATAAGTCATGGAATTACTGATAAACGAATATTAAAACACCCAATTACCATCATAATTTTTGTACAAATGGCTTGGATGTTACTTACTACTTTTACAAGCGAATTACCAATTATATCTATTAAATTTATTATTGCCCGTACATGGTTTTTAACCTCTTGTTATTTTATGGCAACTCAATTGTTTAAACAACAACAAAAAATCGTTTATCATTTATTACTATACGGAACAGCATTAGCCATAGTTGCCATTATTACGACTGTAAAACATGCATCTTATGGCTTTGATGAAAAAACAGCTGACTGGATTGTATCTCCATTTTATAATGACCATACTGCTTATGGAGCCGCTTTAGCTATGTATATACCTATTACCTGTGGCTTAATATTCATGAAAGGTATTTCACCTAAAATAAAAATTCTAAGTTTTACTTTATTGACCATTTTTTTAATATCCATTATTGTATCCTATGCCCGAGCTGGATGGCTTAGTTTGGCAGTATCTTTAGGGGTATTAGCAACTCTAATCATTGGATTGAAATTTCGTACAATTCTATTTACAATAATAGGAGGTACACTTATATTTTTATCCTTTCAATCTGAATTACTAATGATTATGGGAAGAAATAACACAGACTCTGATGGTGATTTTATGGCCAATATTGAATCGATGACAAATATTTCAACAGACGTATCAAACGTTGAACGATTAAACAGATGGAGCTGTGCTTTGCGAATGTTTGAAGAAAAACCATACATGGGAAATGGACCTGGAACCTATCAGTTTTTATATGCTCCTTATCAAAAAAGTAGTCAAAAAACAGTAATCTCTACAAACTTTGGAAATAAAGGTAATGCCCATAGCGAATACCTTGGTCCTTTATCAGAACAAGGTTTAGTTGGCGGATTAATCGTTATTATTTTAGTGTTTTCTGTGATGTTCTTAGGCTACCGTTTAGTATATACAGTTAAAGATAAACCCCTTAAAACACTTACTATTTGTATCCTTATGGGATTAAGTACTTATTTTGTTCATGGTTTTTTAAATAACTTCTTAGACACTGATAAAGCATCCGTTCCATTTTGGGGCTTTTTAGCAATGCTTGTTTGCATTGATGTTTATCATAAAGATAACATTGCTAGTGAATAATGCAACCGTCATACAGCAAACCGAAAAATGGATTAAATCCGTAGTAATTGCTTTAAATTTTTGTCCGTTTGCAGCAAAAGCTGTTCTGAAAAAAAGCATCCGGTATATTGTATTAAATGATGTTGATGTGAAAATAAGTTTAGAGTCACTCGTTAATGAATTTCATTTTTTAGATACAAACGAAGAAATTGAAACAACGTTTATCATTTTCGAAACTAACTTTAAGGATTTTAAATCCTATTTACAATTAGTGAAAAAAGTTGAGCAAACACTTGTAAAAGCAAACTATGATGGAATTTATCAAGTTGCTAGTTTTCATCCAGATTATTGTTTTGCTGGTGAAGATGAAAATGATCCAGCAAATTTCACTAATCGATCAATTTATCCAATGTTGCATCTACTACGAGAAGATAGTCTGACCAAAGCGTTGGCGTTATATCCGAATCCTGAAAACATACCAGAACATAATATAGCTTTAGCACGGCAAAAAGGGTTACACTATATGCAAATGCTCCGACTTGCTTGTATTAGCTGATTAATTGAAGAGTAAAGCATTTACAAGTTGATTTATTAAAAATTAAAATTAAACACAATCTGCACATGACAACAAGCTCTAACAATTCATTTACAGAAACATTACTTCAACTAAAAGCATTACTATTCAATTTTGAATCCGTGCAAATTGAAGAAAAAAAAACATTACTTAATACCTTAATTTATTCCGTTCCAACTAAATCACAATCCTTTATTCAATTTCATCAAGTATTAATGGCGATGATGGCTTATCCATCAAATGAAACATTACTTGAATTAACAAAAGAAACCGTTTCCAAACTACTCAAGCAATTAGAAAAAAAATACTCCATTCAATCTCAATTAAATGGGACTGGGTTATTATATACTGATATTGAATGTAATTTTTCTTATGCTAAAGTAAAATACTTAATTAGTAAATTCCCTTACCAAGTGTCAATTCACAGTGCTTCATCATCTATCGAAACACAAAAATCAATACTAAAATTAATATTACCAAATGTTGAATACTCAAAAATTCATGGAAGCGAAAAAGATATTAAAATTAGAATTTCAGAATTTAATACTTCAAAAAAAATTACTGATTTAGAATGGTTGTTACATACAATTCAGCAATCATCTCTTGATTTAAAAACACAAACCTTTATTTATAATCAGTTAGGAATTTTTATTCATTGGAAAATTTCTTCTGAAAAAGATTCCGTTAGTTTTTTAAGAGGGGCTTCTTTACCAATCTATTTTCATAACAAGCCTATCGATAAAAAAATTAATCTACCAGACATTATTAAACAACCTTTACCTAAACCTATTAAATTAAGTTTATTAGAAAAGCAACAACTTATCCATTCAGCAAAACTAACCTTAACCTATTTATACAGAGAAACAGAACCCTTTACCAACGCTAATGAAGAAGACATTACGTTATTTCAATTAGATAAAGGCATTTCTATTGCTCTCTTTGGAAACACCCATGATAAAAGGTATTCACTCGAATCTTATATTGGGTATTTAGTGTTGAAAAATAATATACCCGCATCTTATGGCGGTGGTTGGCTATTTGGCGAACGCAGTCAGTTTGGTATTAATATATTAGAGGCCTTTAGAGGTGGGGAATCAGGATTAATTATTTGCGAATTATTACGCGTTTATCATCAACATTTTGGTGCAACGTGCTTTGTTGTAAAACCTTATCAGTTTGGATTGAATAACACAGAAGCGCTAAAAACAGGCGCTTTTTGGTTTTATTATAAATTAGGTTTCAGGCCTGAAAATAAAGATCTACAGAAATTAGCCTATCAAGAAGAGCAATCAAAACTTAAAGATCCAAATTACAAAAGCGACATTTCGACCTTAAAAAAATACACAAAAAGTAATTTGGCATTAACACTTTCCAATACAAGCTATCCAAATTACGATTCAGAAATTATCAGTCAAAAAATTACTAACATAATTAATACTCGTTTTGAAGGCGATAGAGTTAAAGCTATCAATCATTGTTTTAAAGAACTAAATGATGCACTAAATTTATCTTCAAAAGATTGGAAAAAAGAAGATAGTCTATACGCCAAAGAAGCTTCATTATTATTTTGCTTAACTTCAGATTCAAAAAACTGGATTAACAAAAACAAGAAAAATGTACAATTATTTATTCAATTAAAATCTGCTAAGACAGAAAGTCAATGGATTAAGCACTTACAAGGCTTTAGTGCATTTTGGAAAATGATAGATTCACTGAAATAAGAGAAATCTATTTAATTAACCATCAAGCTTTCTATCGGTGTACGGATATCGTTTTCACAAACATAGCAC
Source organism: Bacteroidota bacterium (assembly GCA_025356715.1). The sequence goes on along the minus strand of JANXRU010000072.1, from coordinate 1,568 downwards.
TTCAACTTATCTTTAAATACAGATGGCTTGTAAATAGATTTTCCCAATAACATTCGTAAACACTCTTGCACGCCTTCAATAATACTTGGGTGCGGGTGCATCATATCCGCTAACTCTCTTATCCCTTGATTGGTGTGAATTAAATAAGCAACGGCTTGTATTGCAGAGCTTGCATGCTCGCCAACAACACGCATTCCGAGTATGCGCATGCCGTTATCATTCGTCACAATAATTTTAAAAAAGCCTTTGGTTTTACGCATCGCTATAGCACGCGCATTAATACTGAAATCTAACTTTACTACTTTATGTGCAATTCCTTTTTTTCTACAATCTTGTTCGCTCATTCCAACACTTGCTACTTCTGGATTCAAAAACATAATCGTAGAAATGTTTTGATAAGATAAAGGTTTGATTGTTGGGCCAAACATGCGGACAATAGCGTGTCTTGCTTCTCTTTCACCAACATTTACTAAAGCTATTTCAGTAGTAACATCACCTGCTACAAATATATGAGAGATATTTGTTTGCGTATCATCGTCCCAAATACTTCCTCTTTCATTTAATTTTACGCCCGCTTTTTCTAAATCTAAACTCTCTACATTTGCAACTCTACCAACAGAAACAAGTGCTTTATCAACGGTAATAATTTCTGTTTTTCCATCTATATATTCTAGTTCGTATTCTACTTTACCATCTTTAATTTCCATGCGTTTCAATGATGAACCATGATGAATAGTAGCTCCATTTTTTTCTAAAGATTCGCTGATTAACTCCGCGATATCTTCATCTTCAAATGGTAAAATTCGTTCAGCTTTATCAATTAAATACACTTTTGTTTTTCCTATATTAGAAAAAATGGTGGCAAACTCGCAACCAATAACTCCAGCACCCAATACTACCAAGCTTTTTGGAAACTCAATCATGTTTTTTACACCGTCGCTGGTCATGATAATTTGTTCGTCGATAGGAATATTAGGCAAATAACGCGGTCGACTTCCAGAAGCAATTAAAATATTGTCGGCACTTACTGTTTTTATTCTGCCATTTTCTTTGGTGATACTGATGGTATGTTTATCTACAAATTGTGCGGTGCCTTTTTCGTAATGAAATGAATTAGTTGCTTGTGTTTGTAATAATTGTAAATGCACCGTCATTTGTGTTTTACGCTCAAAGATGGCTTCTTTCACTGTTTTGTTGATGTATTCAAAATCTGCTACATAATCAGGAATCATTTCTCGAATAGAAGATATTTTTTGCGACATTTCCCATAAGGTTTTTGATGTTAATACGCCATCATAAACACCTGCACCACCAATATGTTTTTTTTCAATCAGTAATACTTTCTTTTTAAAATCCAAAGCACGCATCGCACCAGCGTATCCTGTTGGCCCGCCACCAATAATAATTAAATCGTAGTGTTCTGTGGTGTCTATCATTGGTAAATGATTTTAAAAAGCTCTGTTAATACCTATCATCCAACGAAATTGAAAATAATCTTTTTCAGCATAAGGCAAACGGTTTACAAAAAATGGCATATCAAACCGAATAGTTAATGGCTTAATACCATA
>JANXRU010000055.1 GCA_025356715.1 Bacteroidota bacterium | reverse complement strand
TGATCCAACTGGACAAACAAGTTTAACAGCTGGTGGATTATGTGATGGTGGCTATACTGTTACAATTACTGATGCTAGTGGTTGTTTTGGTTCAAATTCATCTTCTATAACTTCAAATCCAATTGTACAAGTTTCTTCTGCCGTTACTCAACCAAGTTGTAATGCTTGTAATGGTTCTGCAACCTTAACACCAATAGGCGGTGGCGGTGCATTTACTTATGTATGGACTAATACACAAACAGTAAATCCTGCAACAGGATTATGTGCAGGGGTTTATGGTGTTCAAATTACTGATAATTTGGGTTGTGTAACAAATACTAATATTATTATAAATAGTTCGAGTGGTATTACTGGACAAACTGTAACAGCCGTAGATGAAACATGTTTACTTGCTTGTAATGGAACGGCAACAGTTGGTGCCGTTGGAGGTGTTGCACCTATAACGTATAATTGGGTACATGATAATACTACTATTCCAACGGAAACTGGATTATGCGCAGGAACGTATTTCTGTAATATGACGGACGCTAATGGTTGTTCATTAACTGCATCCGTTGTTATAAATTCTGCTGCAACTTTAGCGATAACTTCACAAGTTAATCAATCGTCATGTTTGGTTAATACGGGCTCAATTACAGCTACTGTATCTGGCGGAACTGGGCCGTACTCACTTACATGGTTGCCTGTTGCGCTTGGAACTACATCTGTAGTTACGAATTTAGCGCCAGGTATTTACACGTTAACTGCAACTGATGCAAATTCCTGTTCTAAAACTCAAACGTTTACTATTAATTCTATTAATGGCCCTGTAATCACTTCAACCGTTGTCAATACAAATTGTTCCCTTGCCATATTAAGTGGATCTATAGCAATTTCTATTAATGCAGGAACTCCTGGCTACACTACTTTATGGTCTGATGGAACAAATGGTTCAAGTATTTCTGGGTTACCAGCTGGAAATTATTCAGTGTCAGTAACTGACCTTGCTGGTTGCATAGCTGTTCAAGGTTATTCTATTAGTGGTACAAATCCAATTATTTTTAGTGCACCTAATTTAAATAACCCTAAATGTCACAATGATTGTAATGGATCTATAACATCAGTTCCTATAGGAGGAGCTCTTCCGTTTACATATAGTTGGTCGCCATCTACGCCAACAGTTCCTACTTCAAGTAATTTATGTGCAGGCACTCAAACAGTTGTTATCACAGATGCTCAGGGTTGTACTGGAACACAAACGTATTCTCTTACAAATCCTTCTGTTATGGGATATACGGCTTCTGTTTTAAGCCCTACTTGTAGTGCTGCCCCTAACGGAAGTATTGGTATTACGCCTTTTGGCGGAACTCCCAACTACACATACTCTTGGACAGGAGGTACTATTTCAGGATCTCAAAATTTACTTAATATAATTGCTGGTACTTATTCATTATCAATGACTGATGCAAGTGGTTGTATAAAAGATACAACAATTGTTATTACCTCTACATTAGTCGTTACGGCTATTGCAGGAAATGATACCGTATTTTGTCAAGCTGGCGCTTTAAATTTAAATGGTTCTTCTTCAGTTGGAGGAGTTACTTACGATTGGTTCCAATTACCTTCGGTTGCAGCAATTTCAAATACGTTAGTAGTTAGTGTAAATCCTCCAGCAGGCACATCGACTTTCGTATTAGTAGCTACAAATGGAGCTTGTGTTTCGAGAGATACAATCCAAGTTGTTTCAAATAGTTTACCAATAGTTGATGCTGGGCCATTTGCAAATATCCCGATGTTTACGACTATCCCAATTGGTGGAGCTCCAACATCACCTACAGCATTATCATATACTTGGACACCTAATTTTGGAACTTTGGATGCTTACAATATTTCTAATCCAACGGCGTCTAATACTGTTTCGACGCAATATACAGTTACAGTTACTGATGTGAATGGTTGTACTAATTCAGATACAGTGTCTGTTATTATTTTTCCAATCATTAAAATACCGAACGGCTTCTCTCCTAATGCTGATGGTAAAAACGATGTCTGGCAAATAGATTATTTATTTCAATTCCCTGACAATGTTGTTGAGGTTTATAATCGTTGGGGTGAATTATTATTTATGTCTAAAGGATATGCAGTTCCTTTTGATGGGAAATATAATGGAAGAGATTTACCTGTAGGAACTTATTATTATATTATTGATTTGCATAACGCTACATTTCCAACGCCTTATACAGGGCCATTAACTATATTTAGATAAGATTATGAGAAAACTACTATACCTCGCATTTATTAGCATATTGCTGAATGAGCTTAAGGCACAGCAATTGCCTCAATACACACAATATATGTTAAATGATTTAGCGTTAAACCCTGCTGTTGCAGGTAAGGATGGATATGCTGATATTCGTTCTAATAATCGATACCAATGGCAAGGAATTGCAGATGCGCCAAGAACTTATATGTTAACTGTTCATGCGCCTTTCAAAAATAAGCATCATGGCATGGGGGCCCATATTTATACAGATATTGTTGGGCCAACTCGAAGAGTAGGGATTAGTTTAGCTTATGCCTATCATATTAAAGTAGCTAAAAAAACATTCGTATCTCTTGGTATCAGTGCTGGAATTCAGCAATGGGGAATTGATGGACATAAAATTGTATTACATGATGCTAATGATGATAATTTATTAATTCAGTACCAAACAAAAATACTTCCTGATTTTGGAGCAGGCTTAAATGTGCATAATGATAAATTTAATTTTGGTATTAGTGTGCCTCAATTATATCAAAGCCCTATTAAGCTTTATGATGGTGGAGATAACAAAGGAACTTTAGTAACTCATTTTTTGGTTAATGGTGCTTATAAATTAAAAGTAAGCGAAGATTTTAAAGTAGAGCCTTCTTTTTTATTGAAATATGCAAGCCCAGCCCCTATGAAAATAGATGTTGGC
>JANXRU010000065.1 GCA_025356715.1 Bacteroidota bacterium | reverse complement strand
ATTTTTTTTTTCATTGCGGTTTTATCTAATTAAAGTTAAAAATCCTTTGTATTTTTTTTCACTGTTTGAAGTGTCTAAAATAGTAATAATATAGTAATAAGTGCCATCGTCTGCATTTTCTTGAGTATTCTTTATCTTTCCATTCCAGCTGATTAAGGGACTTGTTGATTCAAAAATTTCTTCACCCCAGCGATTGAAAATATCAATTTTAAAATCAGAGTAATTGGTTAAATTGACTTTAAATAAATCGTTTATATTATCGTTATTTGGTGTAAATACATTTGGAACGAAAAACTCTGACTCTGTTGGTAGATTGTTTGTTGTTACATCCAGTACACATGTTTTCGGTGTATCAAGTCGGATGACATCTGAGCAATGGCTAACAATATTGGCATTATTTACAAACTGTAATACCGAAATGTTGTTATTGGTAACTGTTGTAAAAAAAGTGGGATGCATTGTTGAATCCACTATTAATGGATTAGGCGTTGTTGTAACCGAAACAAGGCTGTCAATGTCGCAAGCTGTTTTACCATTAATGTCTGTTTTTATTATTCTGGAATGAATTGGTGTTAATCCATATTTAGCTTCTCCCAACGATATGTAGCCAAAATCAAGAGTATTTATTACATATTTTGCTTCGGCAAAAGTATTCGAAGTAAATACCCGTAACCATTGTAAAATGCCGTTAGTTGTTAGTTTTAAAATCCCTTGCTTTTCCATATTATTAATTCGAAGGCCTGTGTTGACTATTATACCGCAATCTTTTGTGAACTCACCATAATATTCATAACTAGACAACCATGGACCGACATCGTAAAAATTAGAGAATATAATATTTCCATAATTATCAACCTTTAATATATGCGCAGCAATATCAATAGCTCCAAGCGAATCCATTAAGTCTGAAAAAATAGCAGTTTCACCTAGATTATTAGCGTCCATTTTGCAGCTATTGTAATACCATTTTGAATTAATATATTTCTTCTCCCAAAGGTCGTTCCCATTTTTATCAAACTCCTTTATATACAAAGAAGACCCTCCTCCAAAAATTTGTAAATTTTTATTTGGTTTTTCTAATAGATCCCAATTATGCAACGTTTTTTTGGACCATAATATGTTTCCATTTCTATCTACTTTTTGTAAGATAGTCATTGGATTTGCGCCAGCCCAATAGTCTAAAATTAAAATAAGAGAAGAATCCGACAACTCTTTTATAGAAACAATGTCACCAGTTGTCAATGGATATGATTTAGACCACATAATATTACCCAAAGAATCGGTTTTTATAATCAAAGGATAGGAAGCAGAACCACTACTTGTTAAATTTTTACCATAGCCACCAGCAATAATAAATCCATTATCAAATGTATTAATTAATGCACTACCGCTATTAAAAGAATCCGTCAGCACATTATAACGATTACTCCATAATAAATTACCGAATTTATCTAATCGCGAAAGACTAATTGTATTAAAATTTGAAGGTAAAACCAGACCTCCTAATACGCAAAAGGTGGAGTCTTTATTTGATGTTATAGTCTGGGTAATATGATAACCATCGGAAATATATAAATCCTTCTCAAACCGTTGAGAATTTATTTGTCCGTAAAAAAGAGAGCTATATAAAATATAGAAAGAAAAAATATATAATGTATTTGATCTAAAAAAACTCATTTATATAATTGATATTAATATTTATTTTTTTATTGAATTATAAATATCTAAAATTTGTTTTTTAGTATCTGATACTACTTTTAGTTCGTTTGTTAAAGTAAATATATCAGCACTTGCTGCTTTTGCTTTTTCTATAGTTGCATTTAATTTATCTTCTTTGTCTTGCCATGATTTTAATACATTATCCTTCATCACTTTTAATACGGTGTATTTTACATATTTATTATCCGTATCGGCTAATTTAGATAAGTCATTAGCTCCGTCAATAGAAGTTTGTGGGCTAGTGCAGCGCTTTAAAAATTTACCATACATATTAATGTACCCCATCAATTCATATCCTGAAAATTGCGTTTTTATTTTCTTAAAAAACGACATATTAGCATCAGTGCCATTATTAGCATATAAATCAGCTATCGCATAAATGATTTTTTTGGATGGTTCATTTTCTAAAAACTTAGCTTTTTGCATAGCTAATTCAGAATTACTTTTGGCAATAGCATCAAAGCCTTCCGCAACAATTGCATAAGACTGCTCACCTAATGCACTTTCGTATAAGGAATTTAAATCATTACCACTGAAACTTTTTGATAAAGCTTCTATAGCCGTTGCTTTAACAGTCGTAACAGAATCATTCTTATATATCGAAACAAAAAGTGGTTTTAAATCTGCTTCATTTTCTTTTGCTTTATCAGACAGTATGCCGATAGCGTCTTTTCTAAATTCTATCCATGAATCTTTAACGGCAATTGTTTTTACTATATCATAAATTGTTTTATCATCTATATTTTTTTCAAAGTATTCCATCGCTTCATTTCTATCTCCCCATAATGGCGCATTTTTATACTGAAAAATATATTCTTCTTTAGTTTTATCATAATACATTTTCGCTAATAATTGTCTTTCAGCATCAATGTTTACAAGGCTTGGGTTCGAAGCCACATTAAACGTAAAAGTATTTTTCACATCATCTACCCAAATACGTTTACGCTCTTTCTTTCCATCAAAATATAAATCAATATCGATGGGCAACCGATATAATGGAGACACTTTAAAATCTTGTTGTTGCTCAATAGTAATGGTTAATTTTTTTGATGAAGCATCGTATGATTTTTTAATATCTAAAACTGGGTTTCCTTTTGCAAAATACCATTCATTAAAAAACCAATTCAAATCTTCGCCAGTTGTTTCTTCAAACGCTAAACGCAAATCATGAGCCTCTGCTGTTTTAAATTTATTTTTTTCTAGGTATAGTTTTAGTGAAGCAAAAAACGCTTCATCACCAACATACTTCCTAAGCATGTGTAATATCTGTCCGCCCTTATTATAACTAAAGGCATCAAACATATCCTCTCTATCCTCATAATCAAATCGAACTAAATCAACTTGCTTTCTTTCGGCAGATGCCCAATAGCCATTGGCTGATCCAGCATGATGATCATCTGCAGCATCTCGTCCATGCTCAAATTCTTCCCAAAGATATTCGCCGTATGTTGCAAACGATTCATTGAGAGTTAAATTGCTCCAGCTTTCGCAACTTGCTAAATCTCCAAACCATTGATGAAATAATTCATGTGCAATCGTTGATTCACCTTTCGCTTCGTCAATCATTTCGCGAGTTGTTTGATAGCATACAAAATCACCATGCAATGTAGCCGATGTGTTTTCCATAGCGCCACTTACATAATCACGAACAACTATTTGAGCATATTTAGGCCAAGCATAGGGTACACCTAATTTTGTAGAATAAAATTCTATCATCTTTTTTGTTTTACCAAAAATAGCTTTAGCATGTGGCTCATATTCTTTTTCAACATAATACGAAATTTCTTTACCATTCCAAGGTTCATCCACTATTTTTTTAAACTCACCAACAGCCATCATCACTAAATATGGCGCATGTGGTAAATCCATTTTCCAATGATCTGTTCGTGTTCCATCCGCATTTTTTTTAGAATCAGTTAATAAACCATTTGACAACGTCGTATATTTATCATCAACGGTCATGTAAATTTCATCGGTCATTTTTTCTGTTGGATTATCATTCGTTGGAAACCAAACAGAATTAGATTGAGTTTCGCCTTGTGTCCAAATTTGGGGCATTTTATTAGGATCGCTACCTGTAGGATTTATAAAATACAACCCCTTATCGTCGCTAATAGCAGAGCTACCGCCTTTTTTTAATTCATTAGGCTTTGCAATATATTCTATTGTTACATAGTATTCTTCTTTAGCTGTATAAAATCTTCCTAAATTTATTTTCAAGGAATCATTTTCATAAATAAACGTATTAGGTTTTTCACTTAAATCCTTACTTTGCTCATATTGCTTTCCTTTTGGCTTATTTATAATAGCTGATTTATCGAATAGTTGTACTGATTTAATTTCCATACCTCGAGCATTTAAATACAACATATTAGTTGCATAGAAGTACGGTTTCACCTCTAATTCTGCTTTCCCAAACATTTGTGATTTTTGCCAATCAAAACTAACCCATAATTTAGTATGAAT
>JANXRU010000428.1 GCA_025356715.1 Bacteroidota bacterium | reverse complement strand
CCAAATAATTTTATCAGCATTCGTTTTATATTTTATACCACGAATTATCATCAATTATTTTTTTGAGTAATGGAGTAATTCATGGCCAAGTAACTTCTACGAATTAAACTTTTAATTGAGAAATATAAAATCATAATTTTGGCTATATCATAATTTCATATCTAAGAACAGCAGATCAGTTCTCCAAAATAATTTAAGTATTTTGCACAAAAATGGATATTCAGGCTAATCAATTATACCTATGAAACTTCTTTCAATTCAATACATCTTTTCACAAGTTGCCTTCACCTTTTCACGTTTTCCATTTGAAATTGTTTGTTCTATAATATCTGCATTTGCAGGGATCCATTTGATCCACTCTCATATTCATGAAGATATTATAGGTAAGATATTAATGTGCTCATCACTTGGTGTGGTATGCTTTCTGTCACTCACTATTTATTCTGAGGTTTTTTTGCTTAAGAGCTTATCACGCAATATTAGTAAAGTTATTTTACTGACTTTTTTAATAGGATACTATTTTACATTTTCTGATAAGTCAAAAGAAATTGAAATATTAAGGCATGTTGTATTGATGATTTCGGTGCACTTGTTAATTTCATTTATTGGTTTCATCAGACAAAGATCCGTGACTCAGTTTTGGGATTTTAACAAGATGTTATTTCTTAGATTTTTATTAGGAGCATTATACAGCGGTGTTTTATTTTTGGGATTAACTGTTGCATTGGTTGCTATTGATAATTTATTTCATGCAAAAATAGATGGTAAAGTGTATGGTTATTTATTTGTTTCAATAAGCATGGTTTTCAATACACTTTTTTTTCTTGCGGGATTTCCTGTCATAAATAAAGAGATGAATAACGAAGTTACTTATCCAAAAGGATTAAAAACATTTACGCAATTTGTGCTGCTTCCATTAGTAAGTATTTATTTGCTCATCCTGTTATCCTATGAGGTAAAGATCGTTTACACTTTAAATCTACCGGATGGATGGGTAAGTAACCTAATTTTGGTATTTGCTGTAGCAGGAATTCTGTCTATTTTGTTGGTGTATCCTATTCAGAATGAAGAAGATAATCGCTGGATAAAAACTTTCACATCATGGTTCTATCTGGTATTAATCCCATTAATTTTTTTGCTTTTTTGGGCAATTGAATATAGGCTACAAAAATATGGATTTACTCAAGAGCGTTATTATGTTTTTGTGCTAGCAATATGGTTGAGTTTTATAACCATATATTTTTTAGTAAGCAAAGTTAAAAATATTAAACTGATCCCAATTTCATTATTTATTGTTGGTCTTATATCTACATACGGGCCATTAAGTGCATCGTTTATTTCCAAACGAAGTCAACTTAACCGTTTTGAAAAATTTGCCGAAGCAAACAAAGCAAACAAAATCAGTAAAATAGAACAAAAAGAAATGTCGTCAGTTGCAGATTATATTATTAATAGTTATGGCATAAATACACTGAAGGAAAGGATGACTCGTTTTGAAAATCAAACTCAAAGGATTGATACATTAACCAGTTGCAATGAAGTAATGGAATTCTATGGTTTAAACTATTATGCTTCTTATGAAAACTTTGATAATGATCAAATTGAATATATAGAATATACCGCAAAAGGATCTTTTATTCAAGATGTTCAAGGGTTTGATATCTTAATGGATATTACAGAATCAGAGAGTACAGCAGACGATTCAGTTATAATTAGGGGGAATTGCATCATATCATCTTATAAGAAATCAACAGATGGCTTCCATATTAAAATTAATAAAGAAGAGTTAATTGTTTCTCCTTTAAAGAAGCTTAAAGAGCTTCACGCAAATTATCCGGATAGTTCATTATTGTTGGAAGATAGGATGATGACATTTGGAAAAGCTCAGCATTTTGAAGCCGTTATAAATTATGGATTCATGAAAGGTGAATTAACAAGAAATGACAGCATAAACGTTTATGTTTTAAAAGAATATGGTGGAATTGTATTAATAAAAATCAAGTAATATTATCAGATTAAATATATCAAAATGCAGAATGAAACTAAACACACCAATAAATTAATTCAAGCATCGAGTCCGTATTTATTGCAACATGCACACAACCCTGTAAATTGGCATGAGTGGAACGATGAAGCGTTTGATAAAGCAAAACGTGAAGACAAATTAATATTAATAAGTATTGGTTATTCTGCTTGTCATTGGTGCCAT
>JANXRU010000145.1 GCA_025356715.1 Bacteroidota bacterium | reverse complement strand
GCAATTTTTTGAAAGCGAAAAAAAATCTTCAGAAATAAATTTCGTGATGGTTACAAAACAATTATTAACGACAGACTTCGTTACTAAATTAAAATCAGCAACCAATGTTGTATTGGTATGCGATACTGTAAACTCCCATGCAATGGCTGAATTACGAAGGCTATTTGTAACGCTTGCTGAGCATGGCATTAAATTACCGGTTATCATCAAGCGTAATTACACTAATATGAGAGAGGAAGATTTTCAGTTAGGCTCATCGGCTGAAGTTGGTGCTTTGTTGTTAGATGGTTTAGGAGATGGTATCTGGTTGAAACAACAACATTGCACATCGCCACAAATTGTTAACTCTACTTCCTTTGGTATATTGCAAGCAACACGTACACGTATTAGTAAAACGGAATATATTTCTTGTCCAAGTTGTGGAAGAACTTTATTTGATTTGCAAGAAACAACTTCTAAAATACGCTCAGTGACTGATCATTTAAAAGGAATAAAAATTGGCATTATGGGCTGTATCGTTAATGGCCCTGGAGAAATGGCCGATGCAGATTACGGTTATGTAGGAGTTGGGGTTGGTAAAATATCTTTATACAAAGGAAAGGAAGTAGTTAAGAAAAATGTACCAAGCGAAAATGCCGTTAATGAATTGATAGAGCTAATCAAGGAAAACGGAGACTGGGTGGAAAAGATTTAAGTTTATCTTATACCAATTTTATATTATCTTTTTTCCTTAACGAAAAAAGAAACAATCACGCCTTGGCGTGACAAGCCAAAACGCCAAATCCGTTTTTCTTCACACATTCCACGCTTCGGCTCCGCCAGAAAAATTAGGATTTCGCACCGTTTTGCAAAATCAGCCGCACCATTACCAATGTATGCGTTGGTTTATTTAACGTAATTTCACTAAAAAAATATCGAAGAACCAAACTGATTCAATATTTTTTAATAATCCAAACTTTTCAACATACTTCGATTAGAGCTTTTAAATTCTTTAATTTTAAAGAATACATTTTACTCAGATTTACAACACTATGTTTTTAATATTCGATACCGAAACCACAGGTTTACCCCGTGATTATAAAGCTCCCTTAACTGATTTCGATAACTGGCCTCGTATGGTTCAGGTAGCTTGGCAATTGCATGATGTGCAAGGAAATTTAATTAGCAGTCATTCAATTATTATTAAGCCTGATGGTTATACCATTCCCTTTAATGCGGTGCAGATACATGGTATCACCAACGAACGTGCTATTGAAGAAGGGCAAGATTTAAAAACTGTATTGCAAGAATTTGTTGAAACCGTAAAGCAATCTACTTATTTATGCGGACATAATATTGAATTTGATAATAACATTATTGGTGCAGAATTATTACGCTGTGGTTTAGACAACGTGTTGACAACGATGCCTTTTATTGATACTAAAAATGATGAAACAACAGCATATTGTGCTATTCCTGGAGGACGAGGCGGTAAATTTAAATGGCCAACGCTAACAGAATTATACACGAAATTATTTAACGAATCGTTTGCCGAAGCTCACAATGCCGCATTTGACGTGACTGCTACAGCGAAGGCGTTTTTTGAAATCATTAAGCGTGGTATTACTAAAGTTAAGGAAATTGCGCCAACAGATTTACAAACTATTAATTATGTAGCACCTGATTTAACAGCGCTTTATAAACACGAACAAGATTGGAAAGAGAGAAAAAGTCAGAAGGTAGAAGTTAAAAATCAAAAGTCAGATACAGTTGTCACTTCGAGCGAAGTCGAGAAGTCTAAACTAAAATTCTCTCATCTCCACAATCATACTCAATTCTCGGTACTTCAATCTACCAGTGACGTTAAGGACTTAGTAAAAAAAGCAATCACTTATAATATGCCAGCGGTTGCATTAACAGATCATGGTAATATGTATGGCGCCTTTTTATTTTGGCAAGCAATTGATAAACATAATAAAAGTGTAAAGGATGCTAATGCCGAAATTACTAAGGGTGAAAAAGAAGGCGATTTACAACAAGAATTAAAATGTATTATTGGTTGCGAATTATTTGTTTGTAAAGATCACAAAGATAAATCAAAACAAGATAATGGCTACACGCAAGTACTCATTGCAAAAAATAGATTAGGCTACGAAAATTTATCGCGATTAAGTTCTATTGGTTTAATTGATGGCGCTTATTATGTACCGCGTATTGATAAGGATTTATTACTTCAATATAAAGACGGATTAATTGCAACTACTGGTTCTTTGCAATCTGAAATTCCTTCACTCATTTTAAATGTGGGCGAGGAGCAAGCCGAGGAAGCATTTGTATGGTATAAAGAATTATTTGGTGATGATTTTTATGTGGAATTAAATCGTCACGATTTGCAAGAAGAAGATCATGTCAATTCGGTATTATTAAAATTTGCAGAAAAACATAACGTTAAATATTTTGCTGCTAACAGCAATTACTATTTAGATAAAAAAGGATTTGATGCGCATGACATTTTATTGTGCGTGAAGGATGGCGAGAAAAAAGCAAATCCTGTTGGACGTGGGCGTGGCTTTAGATACGGCTTACCAACAAAAGAGTTTTATTTTAAATCGCCCAAAGAAATGGTTGCGCTGTTTACTGATATGCCAGAAGCCATCAGTAACACGCAAGAAATAGTTGACAAAATAGAACAGTATAAATTAGGACGAGATATTTTATTACCTAAGTTTGAAATTGCAGCTGATTTTATAGCTACTAACCTTTTAGAAATAGACGCTTCTCATGAACGTATTATTGCTTTAAAAGAAAAAGGTTGGGAGGAAAAAAAATTATCTTCCGATGCTATCAATATACAAAAAGCGGAGATGCGAGTGATTGCAGAGCAGTTTATTTATATGTCGCATTTAACATGGGAAGGAGCGCATAAGCGTTACCCAGAGATGAATGATGAAACAAAAGATCGTATTGCGTTTGAGTTAACAACGATTGAGCGAATGGGTTATCCAGGTTATTTTTTAATTGTAGCTGACTTTATCGCCGAAGCTCGAAAAATGGGAGTAGCTGTGGGGCCAGGGCGTGGCTCTGCTGCGGGTTCTGCTATTGCATATTGTTTATGGATTACGAATGTTGACCCAATTAAGTTTGATCTCCTCTTTGAGCGTTTTTTAAATCCAGATCGTATCAGTATGCCCGATATCGATATTGACTTTGATGATGAGGGGCGAGATAAAGTCATTGATTACGTGATTAATAAATACGGCGCTAATCAAGTGGCGCAAATTATTACTTACGGTACAATGGGCGGAAAATCAGCTATCCGTGATACAGCGCGTGT
>JANXRU010000137.1 GCA_025356715.1 Bacteroidota bacterium | reverse complement strand
GTCCTACTTATTTTTAGCGCTTGTTCTGAAAACAATACTGTTACCAAACAATTGAAAACACCTAGTTCTATTGAGGAATTGGGCGAATTATTATTCAACGATTCTTTATTATCAAGAGGGAATCAAGTAAGTTGTGCCTCTTGCCATAAGGCTCAGTATGCCTTTGCAGATAATACGGCTGTTAGCTTTGGCGTTGATAGCGCTAAAGGAGGAAGAAATACGCCAAGCGCTATGAATTTAGCCGGACATAATTTCTTTTTTTGGGATGGGCGATCGGAAACCTTAGAAGACCAAACCGTTGGACCTATTGAAAACCCTGTAGAAATGGATATTCCTTTATCCGAAGTGGTTCGTAGACTGAATGCTCACCCTCAATACCGACAATTTTTCGTGAATTTATTTGGACATCAAGCCGATAAACAATCTGTAACGACAGCTATTGCCTCTTACGAAAACTCGTTATCTACCAGTAATACAGCTTTTGATAATTATATGAATGGTAAAGATACGACTCAGTTTACGGCTTCTGCAAAACGAGGTCGCCAAATTTTTAATGTAAAAGGTAAATGTTTCGATTGCCATTTTGGTCCTGATTTTACAAATGATGATTTTAAAAACATAGGCATTTTTAATGGCAAAGAGTTGAATGATAGCGGACGTTTTATAGTTACCCGAAAACCTAATGATATAGGACGATTTAAAGTGCCAGGCTTGCGTAATATTATTGCAACAGCACCGTATATGCACAATGGCCAATTTAAAACCTTAAAAGAAGTAATTGATTATTATAACGAACCCGATAAATTTATCCCTAATGCTATTAATAGAGACACGTTATTAAAAAAACCATTAGCGCTTACACCTCAAGAAAAACAAGACTTAGAAGCATTTTTAGTATCGTTGACTGATAAGCAGTTTTTGAAATAAACTACCTCAGCAAAGCAATTGCTTCTGCTTTAGTTTCAGCCACCTTAAATAAGGTATTTAATTTAGTGATAACCAGTAGTTCATTTACTTTTTTATTCACATTAAAAATAACGCTTTCTCCGCCTCTAGTGCGTGTTTTCGTTAATAGTTGAATTAGTACATTTAATCCACTACTATTCATGTATTTTAAATCCGATAAGTCAATCATTAATTTTGATTTCCCTAATTCTAATAACTCATCAACTGCTACCATTAATTCAGTTGCTTGATTTCGGTCAATTAATTCTCCACTTAATTTAAGTAATTGAATGTTATTTTCTTCTGTAAATTTAAATGTAAGTATCATAATGATATCAAATTATATGGATATTATTTTTGTTTTTTATGTTCGCAAATGCCATTTGCCTTTAATCCACGGCATTTAGCAAAGAAGTTAAGGGAATGATGGAACACATCAAAGTTGAGCATTTCTTCAGCCATATTTTGAATTTGCATAATTCGTGGATCACAAAATTCAAACACTTTTTCGCAATCACTACAAATTAAATGGTCGTGTTGTTTAAATTTATAGGCTTTTTCAAATTGCGCTAAATTTTTACCAAACTGGTGTTTTACTACTAATCCTGCTTCTAAAAGTAATTCAATGTTATTATACAATGTGGCACGGCTCACTCGATACTTTTTGTTTTTCATCATCACGTAAAGTCCTTCAATGTCAAAATGCCCATCGTGCGAGTAAATTTCATTTAGTATAGCAAAGCGTTCAGAAGTTTTGCGATGTTTATTTTTCTCGAGGTAATCGGTCAAAATTTTCTCTACAGCTTCTTTTGTTTCTTGAGTCATGATTGTAAATCTAATATAAAGATACGTTTTCTATCTAATGTTGTGTTTAATTATTGTCTACTCTGATAACATTAGTAACTCCTTTAACTTTCATTAAATTATCAATGAGCACATTTAAATGTTTAGCGTCATGCACAAACACCATAATAGTTCCTTCAAAAATACCGTCCTCTGTATCAAAGCTAATAGAGCGCATATTGATATTTAATTGACTTGAAATAATTTTAGTAATGTTATTGACTAATCCCATTTCATCCGTACCCATAATTTTAATACCTGCTAAGAAAGAAATTAAATGGTCGTTATTCCATTTTGCTTTAACCACACGGTAGGCATAATTAGAAAGTAGTTTAACAGCATTGGGGCAATTAACCCTATGTATTTTAATTCCTTCATTAATCGTAATAAATCCAAACACGTCATCTCCTGGAATTGGCGTGCAACAAGGGGATAATCCGTAATCTAATTTTTGCATATCATCACCAATTACCAACATGTCAGAGCTTCCTCTAACAGTAGTAACGAGTTCTTCAATTTTCTTTTCAACTTTTTTAGGTCTGAATTTTTCAGGATGAATTTTAAATTCATAAAATTCTTTTATTTCTTTAGTATCTACATTCCCCAGCGCTGCACGGTAAAACAATTCACTAGAAGATGGTAGTTTAAGAAATGCAACAAATTCTTTCACGTTTTGAAGCGTATAATCTAATTTACATTTATAGAACTTCTTTTCTAAAATAGCTTTTCCATCTTCAGCTATTCTTCTTCTACTTTCTTTAAGAGCTGATTTTATTTTTGATTTTGCTCTAGCAGTTACTACATAATTTATCCAATCTTCTTTTGGTGATTGTTTAGAAGAGGTAAGGATTTCAACCTGATCACCACTTTTTAGTTGGTAACTCAATGGAACTAATTTATGATTGACTTTCGCTCCAATACACTGTTCGCCAACCTTAGTATGAATTTCAAAAGCAAAATCAAGAGCAGTAGCTGTTGATGGTAAATTTTTCATGTCACCTTTAGGAGTGAAAATAAAAATCTCATCTGCAAATAAATTTAATTTAAAATCATCAATAAACTCTAAGGCATTTGGATCAGGATTATCAAGCATCTCGCGAATACGACGTAACCAGTTTTCTAAATTACTTTCTTTTTCAGCAGCAGCTTCTTTATACTTCCAATGCGCGGCGTAGCCCATCTCGGCAAGTTCATCCATTCGCGTACTACGAATTTGTACTTCCACCCATTTCCCTTCAGGGCCCATAACGGTTGTGTGCAAACTTTCGTATCCATTACTTTTCGGTGTGGAAATCCAATCGCGTAATCGGTCAGGATTTGGATGATAAAAATCAGTAATGATGGAGTATATTTTCCAGCAATCTGCTTTTTCACTTTCCAGCGGAGTATCAATAACAATGCGGATGGCGAAGAGATCATAAATTTCTTCAAATAAAACGCCTTTGTTTTTTAATTTATTATAAATGGAATAAATGGATTTTGGTCTTCCAAATATTTTGAATTTAAAGCCTTGTTCTTTTAAAATATCATTAAGTGGGTCAATAAAATTTTTAATAAATTTTTTACGAGCAACTTCTGTTTCTTCTAGTTTTAGTGTAATGTTGTTAAACCATTCTTCGTTGGTATATTTTAATCCTAAATCTTCTAACTCTGATTTGATAGCGTTTAAGCCTAAACGATGTGCTAATGGAGCGTATAAGTATAATGTTTCACTAGCTATTTTCATTTGCTTATCACGTTTCATGTGATCGAGCGTACGCATATTGTGCAATCTATCAGCCAGCTTTATTAAAATAACGCGAACATCTTCTGAAAGTGTGAGTAACATCTTTCTGAAGTTTTCGGCCTGTATAGAAGATGTTTGGTCAAATACACCTGAAATTTTAGTAAGTCCGTCAATAATTTGAGAAACTTTTTCGCCAAACATCCCCTTAATATCGTCCAGCGTAATATCAGTATCTTCTACTGTATCGTGTAAAAGGGCACAAACAATGGCCGTAGTACCAAGGCCAATTTCTTCTGCACAAATTTGGGCTACAGCTATAGGATGATAAATATATGGTTCGCCGGATTTGCGACGCATCTCTTTATGCGCCTCTACAGAAACTTCAAAGGCCTTACGAATAATCTCTTTGTCGCCATTTTCTAAACGGCGTTTACAAGCTTTTATTAAATTTTTGTAACGGTTTAATATTTCTTTTTTCTCAGCTTCTAGATCGATTTCCATAAAATAATTTTATGAGTTGAAGGTAAATTTTTTTTATCTCAGTAGCAAGTATTACTTCTGTATTTTGAGAAGAATTATACAAATGAAGAGTGAGTATTGCTAAATGACTTAATATTGTTTACTAAATAGGCTTTTACTAAATTTACAATCTAATTAAATGGCATGAAACTGTTCCAGTATATCTATTATTTTTTTCGTTCGCTATATTACAGGGGTGCTTTAAATACCTTTAAATTATTGACCTACGAAGGTCAGTATGAAAAACAATTAGGTATCAATACACACAGTATTGTTAACCTCGATAAATTAACGTTAGCAGGCGATAGTTCAGAGCAAAATCATCATTATCAAGGTGCTAGTTATTATATTTTATTTTCATTGTTTCATAAATTACCAAATGAAATTAAGGACACTCCTTTTATTGATTTTGGTTGCGGAAAGGGTAGGGCGCTATTTGTAGCAGAGCAGTGTGGGTTTACAAATTTAATTGGAGTTGATATTGCTAAAGAATTAATTGATGATGCTAATAATAATTTAGCTATTTATAAATTAAATAATAATAATAGTAAACTATCATTTTTGTTTCAAGATGCTACAAAATATCAAATACCAAACAATGCGAGTGTATTTTATTTTTTTAATCCTTTTGGAGCTGATATTATGCAATTGGTAATTAATAATTTGAAGGAAAGTGTGAAGCAGTATCCTCGTAAAATTTATTGCCTGTATTTGAATCCAAAATATAAATCAGTTTTTGAAAAAAATGGATTTACTGTTTTGTTTGAAGAAAAAAATAAACGTTATTTAGAAGCTATAGTTTATACTTTAAAGTAAGCGTTTTTAATCGTTTAATAAAAGAAATAGAACATCATTTAAGAAATTACTGAATAGAACAAGAGCGTAGGCTAGTCAAAAAATGAGCGTTGCTTACTCATGCTCATGTACCAAATCATTTTTGGTAAAAATACGCACAGGATAAATAGCTGCTACAAAGCCTATTACCATTACCACTCCCAGAATCCAAACAAAATCTTTTAATTCCATTTTGATAGGATAATACGGAATAACATATTGATCATCGAAGGTTATAAAATGGAATTGTATTTGAAGCAAACAAACTCCTAATCCAATTAATAAGCCACAAATGGCTCCAATAGCTGTAATAAGAAACCCTTCTTTCATGAAAATTTGTTGGATAAACTGTTGGTCTGCACCTAAATTGTACAAAGTTTTAATGTCTTTTTTCTTTTCAATAATAAGCATAGTTAAAGCCCCAATAATATTAAATGTGGCGATAATAAGAATGAAGGCTAAAATTAAAAACGTCCATAACTTCTCTGTTTCCAGCGTTTTAAAGAGTACATCATTTATTTGGTATCTGTTTTTTATTTGGTAATTTGTTCCAAGTAATGCTTGAAGTTGAGATTGAATGTTTGGTAAATCATCTTTATCAGAAATGCTTAATTCGATTTCTGAAATTGAATTTTTGCAATCAAATAATTCTTGCGCTGCTTGTAAATCAATCAATACGTATTTAAAATCAAAATCATCATTTAACGAAAATATACCAGCCGGACTTATCGCTATTTTTGTAAAAGCGTCTTCTGGATTGATACTTTCTACTTTCCCTCGTGATGGCGCATAAATAGAAATAGGAGAAATCATATCTGTAACATTAATTCCTAATTTATTAGCAATACCTCTTCCAAATACCCCATAATATTGACCTTTGTAACTAAAGCGATAAGATCCTTCTGTAATTACTGTATCAAAATGAGTTAAGTTTTTAAAATTCTTGTCAACTCCTTTAATAGTTACAATTGCTTGTTTATCATCTAATTTAATCAGCGCATTTTCTTCGAGAGAATACGAAAGTTGATTTACACCTTTGATGGATTTTATTTTTTTAGATAATTCATCAGCGTTAGAAATGTACTTTGAGTGAATGGCTGTTATTTTTAAATCGGGTTCTATGGCGTGGTATAAATCAGCTACAACTCCTGTTAAACCATTCATAGCTGATAATATAACTACTAAGGCAGCAGTTGTAACCGCAATAGCGATAATGCTAATCCATGAAATAACATTAATGGCGTTATTCGATTTTTTGGAAATTAAATACCGCTTGGCTATGAAAAAAGATAAATTCAATTTTTATAATGATTAATTAATTTTATTTTATCTTTTTACTTGAACAAAAAAATAGAACTAAACAGGCTTATTAAATAATTTATTTATTTTTTCAGCGTAATCGTAAGAGTCATCTATAAAAAACGAAAGCTCTGGAATGATACGTACTTGCTTACCAATAGTGTTTCCTAATATTTTACGGATATGTATTTTTTGATCATTGATAGATTTAAAAGTAGCATTCACATCTTTATTAGCCATGATGCTCAAATATATTTTTGAAGAACTTAAATCGGAACTTACACGAACAATTGTAACAGTAACAAAAGCGCCATCAAACATAGTTTTGGCATTTGCTCTAAAAATTTCCGCTAATTCTTTTTGTAGCAGTTTGGCTACTTTACTTTGTCTTACACTTTCCATACGGTAAAAATACAAAAAATCTGTTACTCTTTGGTTTCCTCTTTATCCTCTGCCGTTGGTTTATAATGGTATACTATATTAAAAGGATCCAAAGAAGGCTTAACACCTCTATCTACTGGCTCTTCCGATGGCAATTGAAATCCCGAATCAACAGACTGTACCTCTTCTGATAGATTATCATCCAAATGTTCTAAATCAATTTCTTCTTCTGGCCAATGATATTCTTGTTTTTGAGGGCCTTCCTTACGGTAATTATAAGCTACTAATATACCCGAAATAGCACCAAATAAATGCCCTTCCCACGACATCGTTCTGTCAAACGGAAAAATACCCCAGGTAATACTTCCATACAAAAATACCACTAAGGCTGAAACCACCATTAATTGCTTGTGTTTACGAAACACACCACTAAAAAAAAGAAAGGTTGAAAAACCATAAATCAATGTACTCGCTCCAAAATGGTAATTAGGAATACTATCACTATTACGGCCACCAACCCAAAGCCAAATGCCACTAATAACAAAGA
>JANXRU010000355.1 GCA_025356715.1 Bacteroidota bacterium | reverse complement strand
TCTTCGCTTGCCATTAATACTTTTTTTTGTTTACTTACAATTAAAATTGCAACAGGGTAGTCGTCATATTCTTGCTTAACTTTAGAAGATTCTGGTGATAGTTCAACTTCCAATTTAAAAGGGTCTTGATCCAATTCTTTTATTCCTCTAGGAAAATAAGTATTGACAATAACCATTTTTTTAGGCGTATTTTCCTTGGTAAAGACAATAGAATAGACTTTACTTGATTCTAACGTTATTTTGGTAGCTTTTGATTTTTTAGTAAAAACCGAATCTTTTAAATGTCCGTTTTCATAAACAGAAATACTGTAATTCTCAGCAGGCACATCATTTAATAATGCGGAAACTTTTAACTCTAAATAAGCAACTTTAGTTTGTGATCTACCATTAAAAGGCGTATTAAGAATAACGAAAATAATATAAAATAAAAGTAATTTTTGATTCATTGTACTAACATTAATTATATTTTCACTTAAACAACCTATTAAACTCCTTTAATTAAAGTTGGTTTCATTAATTTTCTATTATTTACCAAAATAATCATAACGAACTAATAATCAAAATGTTATTGATTCAATTAGTCGCTAATGTTTCTTTTTATGTCCCATATTTGGACAAGTATCACACTTATTTTTACCTCTAAAAATAAAACAGCTCGAAAATAATAAAGAGCAAGTAACTGCAACAATCACCAAAGATATTAGCGTTTTTAATTTCATATCAAAAGTAAAAATACAATTTATAATTTAGTTCTGAAAATCGAATTACATATTTCAAATAAATCAAGTATCTTTAATATTGAAATTTTGAAAGTATCTATTATAACCATTACTTACAACAGCGAATCAACCTTAATTGATACGATTGACTCTGTTCTAAATCAAACGTATAAAGACATCGAATACATTATCGTTGATGGAAAATCAACTGATAGTACCATTTCTATTGTACATTCATATAAAGATAAAATTTCTAAGTTCATTTCAGAAAAAGACAATGGATTATATGATGCTCTAAATAAAGGCATTTCTATGGCAACCGGCGATCTTATTGGTGTTTTACATAGTGATGATTTTTATACCAATCACCTAATTATAGAAAACGTAGTACAAACGTTTAAATTAAATCAATCGGATGCAGTTTATGCTGATTTATTTTACGTTGATAAAGATGACGTGAATAAAATATTTCGGAAATGGAAATCTGGACACTACACGCACGGTATGTTTTTAAATGGGTGGATGCCCCCTCACCCTACTTTTTTTGTACGACGAACTTGTTATGAAAAATATGGTAGTTTTAATTTAGATTTAGTTTCGGCTGCTGATTATGAATTGATGTTACGGTTTATACATAAACACCAAATTAAACTCGCTTATTTACCTGAATTTATTATCAAAATGCGAGTTGGTGGAAAAAGTAATGCATCAATAGCTAATCGCATCCGAGCCAATAAAGAAGATAGAAAAGCTTGGTTAATGAATGGATTAAAACCAAAATTTCATACGTTATACTTGAAGCCTTTGCGGAAAATCATACAGTTATTTAAATAATTAAAAAAGTTCGATTTCTGTATATTCTATTTTAAATTCATTATAAATTTATGAGCTCTATCTAATTGCTAAAACACCTATCTTTAACACATGCAAGTACTTCTTACCACACTTAATGCCAAATACATTCATACTAATTTAGCAATTAGATTATTGTATCAATTAAATAAAGACTTTGAAGGTTTGGCTTGGAAAGAGTTTACTATCAAAGAAGATAAAGACGACATTGCCAAACAGTGTTCTAAATATGATATAGTAACTTTTAGCTGTTACATTTGGAATATCACCGAAACATTAGTTGTTGCAAAAAAAATAAAAGAGCTCAATCCACATACCACAATTTTATTAGGCGGTCCCGAAGTTAGTTACGAATACAATGAAGTGATCTCTTTGCCTTATATTGATTTTATTATTGTTGGCGAAGGAGAAACACCTTTTAATGAGTTCATTCACTCATATCCAAATATTGAAGGGGTTCAAAGTTTAGTTCATAAAGTAAATGGAGTTGTATTAGAAAGTAAAACTGCTCTAATGTTTGATTTAAAAAACTACGAGCACATTATGCCATATGCAGATGATGCTATTAGTGATTTATACAACAAAGTATTATATATTGAGACATCACGTGGATGCCCCTATAAATGCGGTTTTTGCTTAGCTAGTTTGGATAATAAAGTGCGCTATTTGCCTGATACACAAATTAAAGCAACCTTGTTACACATGATGGAACACGGACGAGTGGTAAAATTTTTAGATAGAACTTTTAATATTAAAAAGGATTTTACACTCGATATTTTCAAGTTTATTCTGGCAAATTATAAACCACAAAATATATTTCAGTTTGAAATTACCGCTGATATTTTGCATCCTGATATTATACAGTTTATACACGACCATGTACCGCATAATCTCTTCCGTTTCGAAATTGGAATACAAACTGTAAATCAACAAGCAAACTTGTTAGTACAGCGTAAACAAAATTTCGAAAAAACAAAAAATATCATTCAGCAATTAGATTACAAAGTAGAAATGCATTTAGATTTAATTGTAGGAATGGCGCTCGATTACTGGGATGATATTAAATATAGTTTCGAAGAAGTATTTCAATTATTTGCTCCAGAAATGCAATTTGGTTTTTTGAAATTTTTGAAAGGAACACCCGTAAGAGATTCTTATAAAGATCATGACTTTGTATTTGATCCTATGCCTCCCTATCAAATTATTGAAAGTAAGTATTTAAACAAAGAACAATTAGAGCAGATTGTAAAATTAGAGCATGCTTTGGAAATATACTGGAATAGCCATAAAGCGTTAAATACGTTAAAGTATGTGACGGTTAATTATAGTATTTTCGATTTTTTATTAGGCTTAGGAACTTATTTTGGAACACAAAGAGCGTATCATAAATATTCTTTAACTGATGTATTTGATATTATGACACAATATGCAGAAATCAATCATCCTGCCGATTTAGTATTAAAAGAATTAATAGCCATAGATTATTATCTGCATTTTAAAGTGAAGCCAAAAACCTTGTTTTTAGAGGAAGTCGCTCATTCCGAAAAAACAGAGATTATCAATACCTTAAAATTAAACCATCATAAATATCGTTTTATAGCATTGCCCTTACATTTTAATTACAAAGCATTTTCGAGTCACAATAAAATAGAGAGGGGCTCTCATAACTTGATTATACAATATAATGGAACAACTAAGGCAGAGGTAGTTTAAAATTAACCATCTAGTGCATGCCTTCCATCCGTTTTTTAAACGTGGTGATATTGGAATTTTGATTATCAGATTCCACTAATCCATCTTTTAAACGCACAATACGATGAGCATGTAAGGCAATATCTTCTTCGTGAGTTACTAAAATAATCGTGTTTCCATTTTTATGAATCTCTTCGAATAAGCCCATAATTTCAATAGACGTTTTACTATCTAAATTTCCTGTTGGCTCATCGGCTAATATAATTGCTGGGTTATTTACCAAAGCACGTGCAATTGCTACACGTTGGCGTTGACCACCAGAAAGCTCATTTGGTTTGTGGCTCATTCTATTTCCTAATCCCACTTGTTCTAATACTTTCTTCGCCATTTCTTCTCGTTGCGGTTTTGCTATACCTGAATAAACTAAAGGCAACATCACATTTTCTAATGTAGAAGAACGTGGCAACAAATTAAATGTTTGAAAAACGAAACCTATTTGTTTGTTACGAACCTCTGCTAATTCATTATCACTCATTTTAGCAACTGCTAAGCTATTAAGTATGTACTCGCCATCAGTAGGAGAATCTAAACAACCCAACATGTTCATTAAGGTTGATTTTCCGCTTCCGCTTGGGCCCATTAAGGCAACGTATTCATTCTTGAAAATATTTAAACTCACACCACTTAAGGCGTGAATTTCTTCAGAACCAATTTTATATTCTTTTTTAATATTGCTTAATTCAATAATAGCTTGCATATTATAAATGTAAGGCTTTTTTATATGAAAAAATCAGTATTTATTTTATTGGTTTTTACTCAGGATTAACGGAATTATCCCATCATATAAACTTCTTCTACAGGTTTTAAATCTTTATAAGAAAGCGTTTCGTGAGTCTTTTGAAATACTGTTGGATTATCATAATACATTAAAGTCGCTAACGGAAAATCACCATCAATTAAATGAGACGGTGTTGTTTTAGGCTTTAATAAATACACTTGTTTATCAGTATGATTGTCATTATAAATTTCCACTAAATAAGTAACTACGTCGTTTTTTAAAAAGTATTTTTTTAAAAGTCTCGCTTTTCGATCTGTTTTTAAAATGGACGTATTTTTATCTAATGGACAAATTATAATTTCTTTTCCCATATATCGAATGAATCGAAATTCATATTCATTTTCTCCACGAATTTTTAATGGGAAAATGCCAAAAAAATTATAATCTTCATCATTATTTAAGGTATAATAAATAGGAGATTGAATTTTAATTGGAAAATATTTTCGTTTATTTATTTTCAATCTACTGATTCTTAAAATCATGATAGTTAATAAAACCCCTTCATTTAAGGTGTTTTTAAAGACGTCTTTTAGTGCGAAAAACAGGTCTTTATAATACCATGCATAAATAAATTCCAATAATACTAAGGAGCCATACCAAAACAGAATTGGTTTATATAGCTTAGTTGTAGAGGCAATTTTTTGATAATTAAAATAAGGTGAAAAATTTATGGCATTATTAAAAAATTGAATCCAGAAATTAATCCCTATAAAATATATAACAGAAGCTAAAAAAGGCGTTAGGGTTCCAGTAAATTCCTTAGCCAAAAAGAAATCAAATAA
This sequence comes from Bacteroidota bacterium, assembly GCA_025356715.1. The sequence continues at coordinate 5,752 of JANXRU010000355.1, read as the reverse complement.
CCCATGAGAAATAACTGCCACTAATAATCCAAGAATGGCATTACCGTATTTATTCCCTACTTTAAAAATAGAATAACTATATAAGCCATAAACACAAATACTTGTATTAATAATATGTGTTAACGATGAAATTAAGGTACGCCCCGTGATAACTTGAGATCCATAATTATTGTAATAAATAAAGTTTTCTCTAACAGAAAAACCTAAAGCAACAACTCCCGCAAATACTAAGTAATCTATAGGCTCGGAGATTCTCTTTTTTAGAATATTAAAGACAATAACTACTCCTAACAACTTTGCAAATTCCTCTGTGAATCCAATTCCAATAATAGAATATAAAAAATCATTCACTAAATTTCCATTAAAGCCAAATCCAATTATTTCAAAACCATAATACACCCATAAAGCAATACTTGGAGTTAAATAGCCTATAATTAGTGCTATACAAATATCAATAATTCGTTCGTGCTCAAATACATCTATTTTCCTAAAATAATTTAACCACAGCATAGCACCTAATACAGCAGCAATTATTGGAAAAATAAGGTATATCGATTGTTGTGAAAGCATATTTTATTTAAAAAAAATCCTCCATGAAATAATCAAGGAGGATTTTTGAAATGTAGAAAGTAACAATTAATTGTTGATGCTTATTTTTTTATCTAATTCTTCAATATAAGCTTTGAAACGTTTATCTGTATCCATTAAATTATTTACAGTACGGCAAGCGTGTAAAACCGTAGCATGATCTTTTCCTCCGCAATGCATACCAATAGTAGCTAAAGACGATTTAGTCATGCATTTCGCAAAATACATCGCAATCTGACGAGCTTGAACTACTTCGCGTTTACGAGTTTTAGATTTCATTAAATCAATATTTAAATCAAAATAATCGCAAACCACTTTTTGTATATAATCAATTGATACTTCGCGAGCTGTTGATTTAACAAATTTGTCAATCATTTGTTTAGCTAGTTCAAGCGTAATTACTTTTTTGTTTAAAGATGATTGCGCTAATAAAGAAATTAAAGCTCCCTCTAATTCACGAACGTTAGATGTAATGCTATACGCTAAGTATTCGCAAACTTCTTTTGGTAATTGTATACCTTCGTTGTAAACTTTTTTCTCTAAGATAGCAATACGAGTTTCTAAACCTGGAGTTTGTAAATCAGCACTCAATCCCCATTTGAAACGAGACAATAAACGTTGCTCAATTCCTTGCATTTCTACAGGAGCTCTATCAGCCGTTAATATAATTTGTTTGCCTAATTGGTGCAAATGATTAAAAATATGGAAGAATACATCTTGAGTTTTTTCTTTTCCTGCTAAGTATTGAATATCATCAATAATCAACGTATCTATCATTTGATAAAAATGAACAAAATCATTCTGGTTATTGTTTTTGATAGAATCAATAAATTGAGAAATGAATTTTTCAGATTGAACGTATAATACTGTTTTGTTGGGGAAATTCTTTTTAATATCAATACCAATTGCCTGCGCTAAATGGGTTTTACCTAATCCAACACCACCATATAATAATAAAGGGTTAAAAGCAGTTCCACCTGGCTTTTGAGACACTGCATAACCCGCAGAACGAGCTAAACGGTTACAATCACCTTCTACGAAATTATCAAAACAATAATTAGGATTTAATTGAGATTCAACAGAAACCTTTTTCAAGCCTGGTATAATAAATGGATTTCTAATCGATCCACTATCAATAGGCATAGAAACAGGGTTATTTCTTAAGTTTGTATTAATATTAGGCACTTTAAGCATAACGGCTTTTTCTGATTTACCAGTGCCATTATCCATTACAATACTGTATTCAATTCTTCCTTCAGCTCCAAGTTCTTTACGAATTACTTTTTTAATGATAGTAATATAATGTTCTTCTAACCATTCGTAAAAAAATTGTGAGGGCACTTGTATGTTTAAAACATCGTCTTGAATTTTGACTGCTTTAATTGGTTCAAACCAAGTTGCAAAATTTTGAGGGCTTACATTATCTTGAATTATTTTTAGGCAATTCTTCCACACGGTTTCAGCTGTTTTTTCCTTCATAGTAATAAAAAAGTTTTAAAGTATATAGTGTTAAGTGTTATGAACAAGTATCAGTTTGTAAATATATACTGATAATTCAATCTCGCAACAAAAAAAAGGTAAAAAAATTTAAAAATATTTTCGTTTTGGACTTGTTTAATTAGATTTTTTTATTATCTGAATTATGTGAGATTTTTTTATTATTATATGAAAAATAGACATCTAATTTCCCTAACCAAATCCCAGCCCATCCAACTTGAGTTACACACACTTCTTTACCCACTTTATTAGCTATTTTCACTGGATGTTCCAAAAATGAATGCGTATGTCCTCCAATGATTAAATCAATGTTTTCTGTAAGGGGAGCCATTGATGTATCGCTTATTTTTTTTTCTTCAAATTTATATCCTAAGTGAGAAAGGGCAATAATATAATCGCAACCAAAATCATGCTTTAATAATTTAGCTGTAGTATTAGCTATTTCTAATGGGTTTTGATAGACTGTATTTTTATACATTTTTTTATCTACCAACCCTTCCAATTCTATTCCATAGCCCAATACGCCTATTTTAATTCCATTCTTGATGAAAATTTTATACGATGAAATTTTATCATGCAAACACGTATCAGAAAAATTATAATTGCAATTAATAAACGAAAAATTAGCGTGAGGCATTTGTTTTTCGATGTTTTCTATACCCAAATCAAAATCGTGATTACCCAATGTTGTAGCATCATATTTCATTAAGCTCATCAATTTATATTCAAGTTCTCCTTGGTATAAATTAAAATAAGGCGTGCCTTGAAAAATATCTCCAGCATCTAGCAATAATATATTATCATTTTCTTTTTTAATATCATCAATAATAGCTGCGCGTCTTGCAAATCCTCCCATGTTAGAGAATTTTGGGTCGTTTATCGGAAATGGTTCTATGCGACTATGTATGTCATTAGTGTATAAAATAGTCAGATGATTTAAATCTTTACTTTTCAACACTTCTTTTGATAAAGCAGGAAAACCAGCTAATACAGCCGAAGTACCAACAAAATATTTTAAAAAATCACGTCTATTTTGATAATTGAATTCTGCCATCTAATATTGGTTTTAATACGTTTCCTTTTTTAGTCATGTCGTTACAATAAGAAATAATTACATCTCTTAATAACGCATTCATTAATTTTTTTTCTTTAGAATTTTTAAAAAATGTGTAGTTATCCCCTCCATTAGCAAGGTAATCGGAGGTTGCGATCCAATACTCCTTGGATTCATCAAATGGTTTTCCATTTATAAAAACATCTGATGCAGTTGTTTTATTTATTATCATTTTCATGCCTCCAATAGGAATACCGCCTTTTTCAGCAATCTTAGTTAACATGTCTTTCATTTGATCTCCACTTAATTTTAATAAAATTAATTCATTATCAAATGGCATCAACTCAAAAATATTTCCAACGGTAATATCACCTTTTGGTAACGCATTACGTAAACCGCCTTTGTTAAACACGGCAATATTAAGCTGTAAAGAATCGGCACCTAATAGTTTTTTAGTTTCATATAATACAGCATCACAAAAAAGATTGCCTAAAGTACTTTCAACATCCGCTTTCAAAAAAGCACCTTCGCTAATTGCAATAACTGTTTTCATTTTTTCATCTTGCGTTTTTTTATAAGGAGCAATGGTGTAATAAATTGCACTATCAACTTTATTTTGATTAACAATAACATGCGTTTCCGAAATATTAGAAACAATAATTTTATGCTGGCAAGCATATAAACTAAGTAGTAATGAAAAAAAGAGTATTTTTAAAGTGATTTGCATAAATCTGATATCTAAATTTGATGATTTAAATATAATGCATTATTTGTATGATTAAAACAGAAACAACGTTAAGAGTACGTTATGGTGAAACCGACCAAATGGGGTATGTATATTATGGGGTATATGCCCAATATTACGAAGTAGGCAGAGTAGAAGCTATGAGGAGTTTAGGGATCAGTTATCGCGAAATGGAGGAAAGTGGTATACTCATGCCTGTTATCAATCTAACCATTAATTATAAAAAACCTGCATTATATGATGATGAAGTTAGGATTGTTACTTCAGTAAAAGATATACCTGGAGTAAGAATAACTTTTCATTACGAATGTTTTAATCAAAAAAATGAATTACTAAATAATGGATCTGCCACATTAGTATTTGTTGATGGAGTAAAAAAGAAGCCAACCTTCCCTCCAGATTGGTTTATGGAACCCTTTGAAAAAGAATTTGGAGAATAATAAAAGGTTGTATCTTTAATGAAAATTAAAAAGATGAAAGTAGTGAAATTAGGTTTAACATTAGTTTTTTTATGGGATTAATTTTAGTTTCTTGTGGGAAACACTGTCACGAAACACATGAAAAGCATCATGAATGTGGAAACCATTCTAATTCCACTTCTTTAACATCAAAAACTAATACAGCATCTTTTCCTGAAGTAGTTCCTTCTAAAAAATAAAATCACAGGCATAAAAAACCCGATACAATTAGTTGTATCGGGTTTTTATAAGCTAAAGTGAGAATGATTACTTACTTAACACTAGTTTTCTGTATTCAATATGATCATTAGAAATTATTTTTATAAAGTATAAGCCATTCGAAAATTCGCTTAAATCAATTTGATGCATACATCTTTCTGAACAGCCTTTAATAGAAGATTGATAAATGATTTCCCCAAATCCATTGATTACATCTACAGTTGTGTTCTGTTTTAAATCATTAATTTCTATTGTAAATATGCCTGTTGAAGGATTCGGATAAATTAATAATGACGTATAGTTTTTAAATAATTCGATACCAACTTGCGTTACATTAATCGTGTTAGAAGGCACGGAATTACAAAAATTAATATCTGTTGCTATTACAGAATAGACGCCATTATAGGGAGCTGTGTAGGTTTGAGTAGTTGCTCCCGCCAACAAAAAATTATTGACATACCATTGATAATTAGATGACGAACTTGATGATAACGTAATACCCGAAACAGTAATAGTTGGTGAAGGTAGTAATGAAAGAACAGCAATGGTTGTTGAATAAACTGAACTAACGCCTGCGTTATTAGCTGAAATTAAACTAACGGTGTAGTTGCCACTATTAGTATAAGTAAAATTACAATTTTGTATAGACGCTGATGAAGGATTTGCGCCTACTGCCGTCCATGTCCACGAGGTAGGTGTATTAGTTGAAGCATCAGAGAATAAAACTGGTTGATTAATACATACTTTATTAGTGGATTGCGTAAAGTTAGCTACTGGTGTTGAAACAATAGATGCATCGTTACGATTGTACCAAATTGGAGAAGTCCAAATTTTATTTCCATCAGCTTGAGTAATTAACAAATAATAATAAAATTTACTATTATTTGTAGCAGCTGCATGAGTATAAACTAAAGATGATGTATTGGTTGCAGTAGTTAAAATAGTTGGATTAGAGCCACTTCCAGGCACTCCTGCATAAATGGCAATTGATGAAATTGATTCTGAAACATCAGGATCTGTAATAGTAATAGATAAAGTAGGCGTTCCTGAATGTGTTATAATACTACCCATAGGTTGATTTTGGATTTGAAAATTAACTTTCACATTCCAATCATCTGAACAATAAAAACGCATTTTTTTAAATGCATCATACACATTCGCTCTTGTTAATGATTGGGCTAATACAACCAA
>JANXRU010000288.1 GCA_025356715.1 Bacteroidota bacterium | reverse complement strand
TGATATAATTGCATTTGTGAAGAATAGTAAATTTTGTAACCAGCTAATCGCATAGCTAAAGAAATTTCATAATCATCTGCAAATGCCATTACGCGGTTATTTTCAATTATTTTTGTAAAAGAGAAACCACTTCTAAAAATCGATTTTAAATAATTATTCCTTATACACATACCTGCTCCCCAAGCAAATCCTTTTTTATCAGTTATATCTCCATCTTCTATTCCTTGTTGACCAACAGCCAATACATTTTGAAAAGGCGAGTACCATTCAGGAATCGTTTTTTTTAATAGTGGTAAATTTCGACCGCATACAATTCCTATTTGTTTATTAGACTTAAATAACTTAATAGCTTCATAAATATAATTTTGTGTTAAATAATTATCATCATCTACAAAAATCAAAATATCTTGATCTGATACCTTAATAGCTGCTTCTCTGGAAAAAACTAACCCCTCTCTCTCTTCATGAAGATATTGAATATTATAAGAACTATTTTTTTTATCCCAATATTCTTTTGCTTTTGGCAAAGTGTTATCATTGGATGCATTTGTCATAACAAGTATTGAAAATTCGATATCCTCAGGAATTTCCTGAAGCACCAAACATTCTAATACTTTTTCAATACGTGCTTTTGAATTGTATCCAAAAACAATAGCTCTTATTGATTTTATCATAATTATTTAATTCTATTGTATATAAGTTCATATTCATGGATACATCTTTCAACAGAAAATATTTTTTTTTGTTCAAGACAATTATTTTGAAATAAAGTAAATTTACTATTATTAACAGCCATTTCAACCATTGCATCTCTTAACTCTTTTAAATTTGGATGGCCATTGCTGTCATTTTTAATTAAAATTCCAACTGGATTATTCTCTATACCTAACATATATGGAATGTCACCAACTGAAGAAGCTATTACTGGCTTATTAAGTTCAATATATTCCATAATTACATTCGGAAAACATTCTCTATAGGAAGGTAATATTCCAACATCAAAAAATTGAATATCAACAAGTGCATCGGGAACTTCACCAACGAAAATAATATTTTTAAATTGATGATACTGTTCTTTTAAGTCATCAAGAAATGTTCCACCACCTACTGCAATAAATTTTGATTTAATGCTTTTTTTTAATAATATTTCTTCTGCTTCATTAAAGGCTATAAGTGCCTCTTCCCAACCTTTTTCTTTTATTCCTCTCGCAACCATACCAAAAACAAAAAAGGACTGATCAATGCCATCCTTTCTCTCTAAATAATCATTATGATTTTTAAAAAGCGCATTATCTATTTTTTTAAAAATAACTTGTGAGGTAGGTGATTGTAAATCTAAAAATGGATATTTACTTTTTTCTGTTAGATAAACGATTGCTTTAACTTTTTTTAATATTAATTTAATGTTTTTTCTTGCATTAATGACATATTCATCATTTAACACTGCAACATCTTGATCATAGCATCCATGAACAGTAATAATAAATGGGAAATTAGCTGGGACGTGTTTTGCTACTATAAAATCTGAATAAGCCAGATGACTATGGATTATATCAAATTGTTTTTTTTTTAGGAATATAGAAAAATGTTTTTCATGAATAAAATCCCGAAAACTAAACTTATTAAATACTTTTTTTATCAATTTATTTATTTTCCAAATAACTTTCAGAGAATAAATATTGTGACTAAAACTTACTAATTTAATTTTTTTATTAAGTCGTGTCGATACAAATTCCGTAATTCTATCTTCTGGTCTATGGTCATATATATATACATCGTGACGTTCACTTAAATAATTTGCGAAATTTAAGGCGAATAATTGCGCTCCTCCAACCTCCAAATTAGTTATAGAAATAAGAATTTTCATTTTACAACTTTCTTGCTACAATACCACAAAATGGTGAATAATGTTTACTATTCCCTTTAATAAATGGTTTTACTTTCCATACAACTTTGTGAAAAAAATTCAATAAAAAAATCATAACCCTATTTCTTTTTTGTTCCTCAACCCAAAAATCAAAGCCATAAAAAAATTCTTTTTTTTCAATTTCAAACCCCTCTCTGAGTAATAATTTTTCCCATTTATCTGGATCCATAGACGGTACAAAATGTCGTCTTAAATTTTCTCTATCAAATATAAAATGTAAAAAATATTGAATATATCCCCTAAAATTAGGCACTTCAATGATCAATTTACCTCCTGGTTTTACCAATTGAATATGTTTTACCACTACTTCTTCCCAATTTGTAAAATGTTCAATAAAACCTAATGAGTATACAATATCATATTTTTTTTCATTGAAGTCATGGGCAATAAAATCATCCTTAATAAAATCTCCAACTATATAACCTTCTCTTTTAAGCCAAACAGGAAGTTCAGTATCTGTTTTATCAAGTAAATCTATCCCATTTAGTTGGTAGCCTAAATCTCCAAATATTGTTAGATATCGACCAGGGAAACATCCTATCTCTAAACAACTTCCATTACCAAACTTAATTTGCTCATTAATCCATCTTTTAACGGGATTATCATCATTAACTTTGACAAATTCTATTTCTTCATTTTTGTACTCCCAAAAAGAAATACTTGCTAAATTTTCATTCATAATTTTTACCAACTTTTACAGAGACCTCTGGAACAACAATAACATCAGATCTTTTAAATTCAGGTAAATCTAAACCTGTTGTTGCAACCTGTAAACAGTTTTCTATTATTGTGGAATATGTCTCGTTTCTTCCTTTTCTAACGCCAATATCAAAAAAATAAGTTCTTTCAGCAAAGTTCGTATTTTTTATAAAAAAATTTATATAATTCAACTCAGGATCAGAAGAAGAAAAACCATGTACATATTGACTTTGAACAGCAAATACTTTAACTCTATCTCCGGTATAACATGCTAAATCTATCTCCCAACCAGCTTCCAGCAATCCACTTTCCCAGCTTATATTCACCATTAAAGTGCTATTATTTCCCCAATTTTCAGAATCAACAACACTACTTACTATATTAAATAAAGAATCTTGTTTGTGATGAGAAGCTTTGTTATATTCTGCAATTACGTTAGCCGTATCTCCATCCATAAATACTGAACCATTTTTTAAATATACACTACGTTTACATATATTACTTATTTGGTTAAAATTATGACTAACAAACATTATAGTTCTTCCACTTTTGCTAATATCCTCCATTTTACCAATACATTTTCTTTGAAATTCAGCATCTCCCACAGCCAAAACTTCATCAATTATTAAAATTTCATTTTCCAAAAATGCAGCCACAGCAAAAGCTAATCTTAATTGCATACCACTACTATAATGTTTCAAAGGCATGTCAATAAACTTTTCAACTCCAGAAAAATCAACGATAGCATCGAAGTTTCTAAGAATGTCTTTTTTTTTCATCCCTAATATCGAACCATTAAGATATACATTTTCTCTACCTGTAAGCTCTGGGTGAAATCCAGTACCAACTTCCAATAAGCTTGCTATCATACCCCTTGCTATAATTTTACCTGAAGTGGGTGGGGTAATTTTGGATAAAATTTTCAATAGAGTTGATTTTCCAGCGCCATTTTTACCAATAATACCAATCGTTTCACCTTGAAATAAATCAAAACTCACATTTTTTAATGCATAAAAATCTTCCTTAGCATTGATGTTTTTTTTGAAAACAGACTGAATAGAATCCCTCAAGCTCAAGTATGGCTGTTCGTTATGAGTTAATTGAAATTTTTTCGAAATTTCTTTTATTTCTATTATTGGCTTCAAATTTATTTTTATATAATAAGATGGTTAAGCAATATCAGAAAAATACATTTCTGTTTTTTTAAAATAAATTACTCCAAAAAATAAAACTAAAATTGAACTTAAAAAGCTCAAAAAAATCAAACTTAAATCAAGTGGATTGTTATAAAACGCGCTTCTAAAAAGTGTTATAGGGCAATATAAAGGATTTAAAGAAATTAACAAATTTAATACTGGCTTACTACTTGACAAGGAATAAATAACGGGTGAAATAAACAATAAGATTTGCAATAAAAAAGGGATAATATATTTAAAATCCTTATACTTAATATTTAGCGCTGATAAAAAAACACCCATCCCAAACGTTGTAATTACTAAACATATAATACTTAAAGGAAATAATACTATTAATCTTATAAAATGTATATCAATTTGGTAGTAGATTAAAATGCCCACAAATACCAAAATAGATAACACAAAATCAAATAAGGAGACTAGGATACATGAAACTGGCAGAATTAATCGAGGGAAATATATTTTTTTTATAATATTTGAGTTTGTAACCAAACTATTACTAGATGTGCTTATCCCATTAGAAAAAGCCGTCCAAATGATTAATCCTGAAAATACAAACGCAGGGTATGGAACCCCAAAATCATTTTTATATATTTTGTTTCCTAAAAAAAACGAAAATATTATTGTCATTAAAACAGGTTGAATTATTACCCAAGCTAAACCGAGAGATGTTTGTTTATATTTAATTTTTATATCTCTCCAAGTAAAAAAAAAGAATAGCTCTTTGTACTTCCACAATTCCTCTACACCTATTTCAAACTTTTCCTTAGGCTTTATTTCATACTCCATCCTAAAATTCTTACATTTACTACAAATATAAGTATAATATCTAATTTTTCCATTTAAACAAATGAAACTATCAAAAAAAATACCTATTTGTTTTGCTATTTCAATTGTGTGCTTTATTATTTTAAAACCATTTTCTTTATCATCTCAGTCTTCATTTTCTCCTTCAAGTATTTCTGGTCTTAAGTTTTGGATAAACGCAGATAATGTTAAATATTCGACGTTTCCAATAATTGACACAGCTATAGACTTATCTGGAAATAATAATAACGCTTATACTCCTTCACTCGTTACAAGACCATTTTTAAAAGCATCTATATTAAACAATCATAAAGTATTTGGGTTTGATGGGATAGATGATTTTTTTAATTTTTCAGTAATTAAGGACATTAGAACTGTTTTTTGGATTATAAAAGAAAATCCAACAGCAAGTAGCAACTATCGTTGTCTTTTAGGTAGTAGTACTGATTACGACTTTTTTAGGGGAGGGTCCAAAGAAATATGGCATAATAGTTACGCAAATAATGCGATAAAAACAGGAACGACTTGTATAAATTCTTATACTGTAAACGGTATGTCTACATTAGTACCTACTCAATTTTCACTTATAAGTTTAGTAACTACAGATAGCGTAAAAGCTAATAACTTTAGTTATGATAGAGGTAATAGTGGAAGGGAATGGGATGGTGATTTAGCTGAATTAATTATATATAATAAAGCATTAAATCAATCAGAAGTTGATAGCATAGAAGGTTATTTATATACTAAATATGCTCCTCCTATAAACATTGGACCTACTAAAGCTGTCTGTTCTTTACCATATACTATCAAGGCTAAAAAAGATTGGTTCACTAACTACTTATGGCAAAATGGCTCCACAGCAGACTCTTTAGTAGTTAATATGCCTGGTACATATAGTATAACGACTACTGATATTTTTGGAAAAATAAGCTCTAGTTCAATAACTATTTTTGTAGACAATACAAATTTCAATACATCCCTTGGAAATGATACTGTAATGTGTAAAGGAAAAACACTTCTATTAACTGCTGGACCTGAACAATATCAATATCTTTGGAGTAATGGCACAACTCAAAATACTATTAGTATTAATTCTTCAGTTACTTTAAGCGTTTCTGTTACAAATTGTCTTGGTAATAATTCTTCAGATAACATTAAAGTAAATTATCCTAATTATAATTTATTAGATAGTGTATTATGCTCAGGTGAAACGATTCAATGGAATACAAATCATCCTAAAAATCAATTTTCTTTTCTGTGGAGTGATGCTTCAACAGATTCTATTTTAAATATTGTTTCTCCAGGTCAGTATTACGTTAAAATATTTAATAATGGTGGTTGTACCATTAACTCAAATACAATCTCTGTCATTCAAGATGATTTTTCCTCAACTGCCTCCTTAGGCCCCGATGTGTATTTATGCGCGGGTAATTCAATTGCACTCACTACTGGTTCAGTAACGTCTTTAACGTATACGTGGAGTGATGTTTCGCATGGTAACTCTTTAGTAATTAATGCCACTGGGCAATACTCTGTTGTGGTTACTAATACCAATAGTTGTGTAGCTAAAGACACCATCAACATTACTATTGTTGGGCAGGCTCCTACCGCTAATTTTTTGCATAGCGTTGGTTGTAAAAATACAGCCGTTAGCTTTACCAATATTTCCATTGCTCCTATTAGTAATACCATTACCAGTTCTCTTTGGGATTTTGGAGATCCTTTATCCGCATCTAACACATCCACCTTATCCAATTCGTTTCATACCTTTTCAGATACTGGGAATTATATGGTAAAATTAAAAGTGATTACAAATGTAGGATGCGAACAAACTATTACAAAAACAGTTCACATAGCTCCAACTCCAACTGTTAATTTTTCCAATGGTATTTCTTGCCAAAA
>JANXRU010000232.1 GCA_025356715.1 Bacteroidota bacterium | reverse complement strand
CATCTACTTTTGCATTAAATCCTATTGCTACAGCATTAGTGTATTGAGTAGCAGATAATAAATCAGCCCCTCGTCCTATAAAGGTATTGAGTCTTCCTGTTGTATTATTTTGTCCTGAAAAATTACCTAAAAAAGTATTGCTATCTCCAGTTGTGTTAGCTAAACCAGCCTGAGAACCAAAAAAACTATTATTTCCACCAGTCGTATTTGATTGACCTGTATATGACCCAACAAATGTATTTACATTTCCACTATTATTAAGCTTACCTGAATTAAGTCCAACAAAGGTATTATTTGCTCCATTCAAATTTGATTGACCTGAATTATAACCTACAAAACTATTTCCTGTTGCAGAACCGCCACCAGTACCAACTGCTTGTCCAGCGTAATATCCAACAAAAGTATTATAATAATCATTTGGACTAACTCCAGTTCCAGTTAAATAACCCAAACTTGTGTTTGAACCTGTATTTTCAAAAGTTATATAATCCTTAACTTGAAAAACATTATTCGGTGTACTTGTCCCTATACCAACTTGAGTTACACCTGCTGATAAAGTTGCAATAGCACCAGATTGAATCCAAGGTGACGAACCCGCACCTGAAGTTTGCCAAATGGCATTTCCAACTCCATCAGAAGTCAATATTTTACCAGCTATCTGCCCATTCGCAATATTTAAAATTCCAGTTGATGGTATTGATAAAGTTTTTTGAACTTCTACTCTACCATCTTGTGTTAATTTTAAAACATCAATAGTAGTAATAGAACCAGAAGGGATTGTCCCGAAAAACAATTCACTACCGTTAGCAGAGCCAGAAAAATTATCAAAAGCTTTTGCGTACATCACAGGTCCACTGCCATAACTAGTACCAGCGTAACCTGGAAAACTTAATCTTCCGATTACATCACCTCCCAATATAGAAGACCGAGTAGGCGCTGTTAAAGAGCCCGTGTAATTTGTTCTAGTAATAACGATGTTTCCATTTTGGCCAAAACCCTCAGAGGCAATGCCATTTGATGTTGTATTATTAATATCTAAAACATGTAAACTAGCTAACGCTGTGTTTAAATTGTGAATTTGTACTTTACCATCTCCATATACTATAAATTCTGATTTATAACCAGCGCCTTCATTATGATTGATACTAAATGCTGAATTACTTGGTGTTAAAGCTGCTTGAGCCCCTGCTTCCCAAAAATTGGTTGATATTGATGGATTTGAAAATTTAATTCTATTTAAATTCCCTGTTGATTCGATTAAGTTGATTGTAGGATCTGCTATTGTAGCCGTGTGATAAATTACAAATCGTGCGTTTGTTAGCGGATTTCCATTTATACCAAGTCTATTTGAACTAAAATCACCGAAAAGTAAAGGAGTTGCTGTATTATTGTTTGCTATATATAACTTATTAGAACCAAGTTCATTATAACCAGCTTGATAACCTAAAAACACATTTCCACTTCCGACAACGTTGCTAAATCCTGAATTTTCTCCAATTGCTGTGTTGTTAGACCCAGAAGTTGTAGAATACAGAGATGCATCTCCAATAGACGTATTATTGCTTCCAGTACTACTAAAAAGAGCACTATTTCCTAAAGCTGTATTATTTATACCAGTCACATTTGAGTATAATGCTGTGTGACCAAAAGCAGAGTTAAAACTACCTGTAGTTGAATTTCCAGCAAAGGCTCCCATAAAAACATTGCTCAATATATGATCAATTCTTCCTGCTTTATTACCATTAACTCTAATATTAAAAGGTTTATTATCTGAGGTTCCAATAAAGTGAGTTCCATCAATAGTTCCTGAATTCCCTAATAAAGACCAACCACTTAATGAAGATAAGTTTACCGAGTTTGTTGCAGCTCCAGAAGTTAATGTTGTTCCTGATAAAGATAAAGAAGGAGTAACAACAATGGTATTTGTTCCACCAAAACTTAATACTCCAGTATTAGCTGAATAAGTTGGAGATGATACATTTACAGTAAAGTTATTAGCTGATGTTGTTACCGTAGCTATTCCCGTTCCATTTCCTGTAATTGCAGTTGTTGGTGATGATGATGAAATGGTGAAATTTGGATAAACGCCACTCACTGTTGAGGCTCCTGTTCCATTTAATGTTACCGTTTGGTTTGGCGATGTATTTGTAATGATACCAGACGAAACTGAAATACCTGTTCCTGCTGTGTAAGCTTGTGTTGTTGGTGTATTTATTGTTAAGTTAGGATACGTGCCTGTTACTGTTGTTGCTCCTGTACCTGTTATTGTTGGCGTTATTGAACTTATTGTAAAATTTGGTGCAGAACCTGTAACTCCAACATTAGTTCCTGCTGAAACAGTTGTTGCAGATGCTGAATTTAGAGTAATGGTATTCACACTTAACCCATCAGTTAATTTTAATGTATTAGTGCCTGCAGTATAAGTTAAAGTAGAAGGAATAATATTAATACTTCCCCCCCCTCCACTTAACGAAACTACTGAATTATTAGCTATAGAAAGCACTTGAGGTGTTGTAACAGGGACTGTTATAGTTTGATTTGGATAAGTTCCAGAAACAATTGCACTACCTGCTCCTACTATTGTAGGAGTAACAGCACTAACTGTGTAATTCGGTGCAGAGCCTGATATTGTAATATTAGTACTTGGAGTTAATATTGAAGAGGGAAGTAAAATCGTGTTACCGCCAAGACCATTTAATGTTAATGAATTAGAAGAAATACTTAAACTATTAGTGGGCAAAGCAACCGAATTTCCTAAACTAATAGCTAGTGAACCACTAGCTATACTAACCGTTTGAGCAGGAACTGAAACTGTAAAATTATTCCCTACTGTTGGAGTAACTACTGCAATACCACCCCCTACAATTGTAGGTGTGATGGCTGCCACGACAATTGGTGAATTAATCGTATAGTTAGGATATATTCCTGTTACAGTTGTTGCACCTGTACCAACCATTGTTACCGTTTGATTTGGTGAAGAGTTCGTAATAATTGAACCTGATGTAATTGAAATTCCTGCTCCATTTGTATACGTTGTGGATGCTGGGGTATTTATAGTAAAAGTATTACCAGAAGAAGTCACACTAGTAACACCTGTTCCTATTAGTGTTGGAGTTGAAGCTGAAACTGTTGGCGTATTAATCGTTAAAATTGGATAAGTACCAATTACGGTTGTTGCGCCCGTTCCTGTTATAGTTGGCGTTATTGAACTTACAGTAAAAGTGTTACCAGATTGATTTAAAGTAACGTTACTTCCTTGTATCAATGTTGTTGAAAAAGATGCAGCTGAGTTTACAGTATAACTAGGGTAAGAACCTGTAATTGTAGTTGGCCCATTTGATGTAAAAGTTGGTGACGGAACACTAACTGTGAAATTAGATCCAGTAGTTGGTGTTACAGCAGCAATACCACTACCAACAATGCTAACTGTATTAGACCCTGTTCCGTTGAGGGTTGCAGTAGATGTTGAACTATTTTGCGTTAATGTTAATTCATTAGTTCCTGGATTATAGTTTAAAATTGGTGCTGGTACATCTACTAAATAAACATTAGTTGATGAATTTGTTACATTAGCCACTCCACCACTATTTATTGTTGGTGATACGGCAGCTGCTGTATTTGAAATAACACCAGATGTTATATCAATTCCATTACCTGCAGTATAAACCTGAGTTGTAGGAGTATTAATCGTTAAGTTTGGATAAGTACCGCTTACTGTTGTAGAGCCAGTTCCTGTTATTGTAGGAGTTACTGCTGCGGCAGTAATAGGAGTATTAATTGTAAAGTTAGGATATGTGCCTGTTACGGTAGCAGAGCCTGTTCCTGTAATAGTTGGTGTTGTTACGCTTATAGTAAATGAATTTCCTGCTGTTGATGTTACAGAAGCAATTCCAACTCCTGTAATTGTTGGTGTCGAATTTGCGTTACCAGATGTTTCAGCATATAATGCGTATGGCACACTCATTAATTGCTGAGCCCCAACTGAAGAATAAGATGTACCTCCTGTGGGATCTATTAAAGTTTCGACCCAATAATTACCTGTAGCCCAGTTAATTGATGAAAATGAGCCAACGCTTGGTGAACCACCCCCTATAAAAAGTGAAAATAAACCAAATGAACTAGTTGTTGTATTATGAGTTTCGGAATACACAAGTGTTCCGCTTGTGGATGATTGAAAAATCTTAAATTCAACTCCTATGTTTTGACTAGGGAGAATCAAACCACTAGACTGCCTCGCAACAGCTTGATAACTAATTTTTTGCGGAGCTTGAGCTAAACCAATAAACGAAGTAATAATAAGAATGGAAATAAATAATTGTTTCATATGTAGATATTATTGTTTTTAGTTGCTATATGACTTGCCTAGTTTAATCAGTTGTTTTTATGCTTGAGGCAAACATAGATATTTCATAGTTATTTAATATATAGAGTTCTAATTTATGTAATTTTTTTGTATAAAGATTAATATTTATCATACTAATTACTAATAATTACCGATAAGTTAATATAGGTTTAAACAAACTTCATACCTAGTTTTAACATCTGTTAACATACTGAGTAAAGTCATCAAATTAGAAGGTGATATACCTCAAACAATTAGTATAAAATAGAATTAACTAAGTATTTGCTTTAAAGCAAATATTTGCTCGGGAGTTCCTAAAACAAATAGTTTAGATTCGGCTATGATTCGAGTATCAGCACTTGGATTAATAATATATTCGCCCATCGCAGTTTTATAACCAATGATATTAGCACCAGAACGATTTCTGATTTCCAAATCTTTCAAGGTTTTGTTTTTTAATTCATCGGGGATTCGTTCAAATGATATTTCTTCTAAGCTAATATTATCTCCTCCTTCAGCTGTAATATGATCTATAAATTCCATCACATCAGGCTTCATTACCAAAGAAGCCATGTGCGCACCGCCTACTTTATCAGGCATAATCACATTATTAGCACCTGCAATTTTTAATTTGGCATCAGAGTTATCTTCGCTAGCACGAGAAATAATAGTTAAATTTTTATTCAGGTTTCTAGCCGTTAAAACAATAAATAAATTATCTGCATCAACTGGCAGAGTCGTAATTAAAGCTTTAGCTCGCAATATGCCAGCCTTTAACAATACCTCGTCTTGAGTACTATCTCCAGTTAAAACGAGTTCCTTAAATTTATGCGAAATTGATTCATTTATTTTGGCATTATTTTCAATAACTACAAAACGCTTATTATGCTTTTTAAGCACTTGGGCAGCTTGCCTACCATTACGGCCATATCCACAAATGATAACGTGGTCGGCTAATTTATCTATTGTTGCGTTCAATTTTCGGTTTTTTACAAAATCATTAAATTCTCCATCAAATACAAATTTAGTGATTGATGAAACAGCATAAGCAAAGGTACCAAAACTTGTGACAATAAGAAATGCAGTAAATAATCTACCGGCATTACTTAAAGGCTGTATTTCTCCATAACCAACGGTTGCAACCGTAATTATCGTCATATAAAAAGCATCAAACCAACTGTATTTATCAATCAGAACGTATCCAATAGTCCCAATTATCCATAATGTAATTAATACTCCTAATGGAATAAAAAATCGGTAATAGGCTTTAAAAACATTAAGCATAATTTGATGATATAACTCTATAAAATTTCTATTAGAAGAATGTAATTTGTAAAGTTAAAAGAATTTTTGTTTAAAAATCAATAGCCATATTTATCACCCCAACGTTCTTTTAAAAACTCTTTCAAATCTCTTTCTCGCGAATATTCTGAAGGGCTAAAAAAGGTTGTTCCGCTAAGTTCTTGAGGTAAAAACTCTTGCACTGTAAAATGATTGGCAAAGTCGTGCGCGTATTGATATTCATCACCATAACCAAGTTCTTTCATGAGTTTTGTTGACGCATTTCTTAAATGAAGTGGGACAGGCAAATCTCCATATTGCTTTACTGCTTGTTGGGCTAAATTAATTGCCATATAACTACTATTACTTTTTGCGGAGCAGGCTAAATAGGTGGTAGTTTGAGCTAAAATAATTCGACTTTCAGGAAAACCAATGACACTTACTGCTTGAAAACAATTGTTAGCAATAACTAAAGCTGTTGGATTTGCATTTCCAATATCTTCTGATGCTAAAATTAATAATCGGCGGGCAATAAAACTGGGCTCCTCTCCCCCATCAATCATACGGGCCAACCAATACACAGCCCCATTAGGATCTGAGCCTCTGATGGATTTAATGTAAGCTGAAATAATATCATAATGCTGTTCGCCTGATTTATCATATAAAGCTAAGTTTTGTTGAATGTATTGCTTAACGATTTCATCTGTAATAACAATTTTATCATCTGTAATGCAATTAACTACTATTTCCAAAGCATTTAATAACTTCCTACCGTCACCACCAGAAATACGAAACAATGCTTCAGTTTCTTTTAAAATTATTTTTTTACGTTTTAGTTGTTCATCCGTTTCAATGGCATTGATTAATAATTGCATTAAGTTATCTTTAGTAAGATGCTTTAAAACAAACACTTGACATCTCGAAAGTAAAGCTGGTATCACTTCGAACGAAGGATTTTCGGTAGTAGCTCCTACTAGAGTCACAATTCCTTTTTCAACAGCATTTAACAATGAATCTTGTTGAGATTTACTAAAACGATGGATCTCATCTATAAATAACACCGGTTTTTCTACTTTAAAAAAGCCTCCATCTTGAGATGCTTTTTCTATCACTTCTCTCACATCTTTTACTCCAGAATTGATAGCGCTAAGTGCATAAAATGGGCGTTTTAATGTATGAGAAATAATTTGGGCTAAGGTTGTTTTTCCAACGCCAGGCGGGCCCCATAAAATAAGGGATGGTAACAGATTTTGGTCTATTGATTTCCTTAGCGCAGATTCTTTACCAATAATATGTTCCTGACCAATATAGTTTTCTAAATTAGTTGGTCTGATGCGTTCGGCTAAAGGTTGCATAAAAATGGTTAAATATTGGACAAAGTAAAAGTAATTTTATTACATTTACCAAAACAAAAAAATAATAACAATGAACTTTAAAAACATAGCAATCTGTGTTGCATTAGTTACAATCGGTTTATTTACCATCAATGCAACTTCAAAAGGAGATCCAAAAGACGCATTAGATAAGCGTATTTATATCGTACAAATGACAGAGGTAAAAGAAAATGCTGCGCCTAAAAAATCAGTAGAAGATGAAATTGAATTTAAAGCTGGAAAAGGCATGTTTAGTTTGTTTTTAGAGGAGAAAATTGGATTAAAATGGACAAAATACGAGATAAAAAAAGACTCAACATATACTGATGATGAAAGTAATGAATCTCGCTGGATAGAAGGAGAAGTTTCTCATACCGATGAAACAGATCAAACCACATTAATGACTTTTGTTGTTGAAGATTATGATATTCGTGGAGAAATAAAAGTAACTAAAAAAGATAAATTAAAAAAGAAATATGAATTTATAGGTAAGGAAAAAGTTAAAAAGAAAAAATAGAACCTTATAAAATTTAAACCATCAAAAAAACACCTGTTAGATTTAAAAAATGTAACAGGTGTTTTTATTTAAAAATAACGTCTAAAGTCTTTTGTTTTTCCGTTCAAAAAATTATATTTGTAAGATAAGTTACAGTTATGGAAGAAGGCGTTTTAGCAACAAATAAAGGATTAAGTTTCGAAGACTTTAAACAACAAGTTTTAAACGATTTTCGTATTATAAACGAAAGTCGTCAAACGAGTTTATTAGGTCGTAAAGAAGTACTTACAGGTAAAGCCAAGTTTGGTATTTTTGGAGATGGAAAAGAGTTAGCGCAAATTGCGTTAGCAAAAGTTTTTCAAAACGGTGATTTTAGAAGTGGGTATTATCGAGATCAAACTTTTATGATGGCTATAGGCCAACTAACGTTGCAACAATACTTTGCTGGTTTATATGGCCATACTGATTTAGAGCAAGAACCAATGAGTGCAGGAAGACAAATGGGCGGACATTTTGGGACTCAGAGTTTAAATGCGGATGGTTCATTTAAAGCTTTAATTAATCAAAAAAATTCTAGTTCAGATATTTCACCTACAGCAGGTCAAATGCCTCGTTTATTAGGCTTAGCCTACGCTTCTCATTTTTACAAAGTAAATGAAGAATTACAAAAAGGTGAATTTTTAAATTATAGTAACAAAGGGAATGAAGTTGCTTTTGGAACTATTGGCGACGCATCAACATCTGAAGGTTTATTTTGGGAAACAATTAATGCAGCGGGTGTATTAAAAGTACCTATGTTGATGAGTGTTTGGGATGATGGCCATGGGATTTCTGTACCAAAAAAATATCAAACAACTAAAGAAAGTATTTCGGAAATATTAAAAGGCTTTCAGCGTGAAAACGAAGGAAGTGGTTATGAAATTTTCAAAACAAAGGGTTGGGATTATGCCCACTTATGTGAAACCTACGAAAAGGCAGTAAAAGTATGTCGAGAACAACACGTGCCTGTATTAGTTCATGTAGAAGAAGTTACTCAGCCCCAAGGCCATAGTACTTCTGGTTCTCACGAGAGATATAAATCAAAAGAGCGTTTACAATTTGAAACGGATTTCGATTGTGTTAAAAAAATGCGAGAATGGATTTTAGAAAATGCTTTAGCAGATGATACTATATTAAATACTATTGAAGAAGATGCTAAAAATAAAGTTCGTGACGCAAAATCTGCTGCATGGACTGCTTATTTAAATCCAATTAAGCAAGAAACCGCTGAAGTGTCAACTATATTTAACGACTTAGTAAATACTTCTAATAGTGCTATTATTACCTCAATAAAAAATGAATTAAATAGTATTAAAGAACCTTTCAGAAGAGATATAAATAATGCTGTTAAAAAAGTATTACGTTTAATTAAAAACGAACATTCAACTTCAAAACAGCAATTAATCAACTGGTTAAAACAATCAACCGCTGATAATGCAGAAAGATATGGTTCACATTTACATTCTCAATCTACTAATCAAATTTCAAATATTAGAGCTGTAGATGCCGTTTATGAAGATGATAAACTAGTTGATGGAAGAGAATTATTACGTGAAAATTTTGATTATATTTTATCTACTCACCCCGAAGTATTAATTTTTGGTGAAGATTCAGGAAAAATTGGTGGTGTAAATCAAGGGTTAGAAGGATTACAAGCTAAGTATGGCGAACATCGTGTATTTGACACTGGTATACGTGAAGCCACTATTATGGGGCAAGCTATAGGTTTATCAATGCGAGGGTTACGTCCTATTGCAGAAATACAATATTTAGATTATCTCTTATATGCCCTACAAATTATGAGTGATGATTTAGCAACTGTACAATGGAGAACAAAAGGAATGCAAAAAGCACCAGTTATTATCCGTACACGTGGGCATCGTTTAGAAGGTGTATGGCATAGTGGCTCTCCAATGGGAATGATTATTAATGCTTGTAGAGGTATAAATGTTTGTGTGCCTCGTAACATGACTCAAGCTGCTGGTTTTTATAATTTATTATTAGAAGCAGATGAACCAACCTTGGTTATAGAACCCTTAAATGGTTACCGTTTGAAAGAAAAATTACCAACCAATATTGGAGCTTATAAAATACAATTAGGCTTACCCGAAACTTTGATTTCAGGTTCAGATGTAACCTTAGTAACTTATGGATCTTGTATTCGTATAGCACAAGAAGCTATAAAAATGTTAGATGAACATGGAATATCTGTTGAATTAATTGATGTTCAAACCTTATTACCTTTTGATATTAATAAAATGATTGTTGAATCTTTAAAGAAAACCAATCGAGTTTTGTTTTTTGATGAAGATGTTCCAGGTGGAGCAAGTGCATATATGATGCAAAAAGTGATTGAAGAACAAGGTGGTTACCAATATTTAGATTCAAAACCATTAACATTAAGCGCTAAAGAACATCGTCCTGCGTACGGTTCCGACGGAGATTATTTTTCTAAACCAAGCGCAGATGACGTTTTTGATGTTATTTATAATTTAATGTTAGAAGTAAATCCAGATAAGTATCCTAAAATATATTAATTTTATACAACAGAAAGCAATTTTAATTTAACTAATTTGCTTTTACAATAAAACTAAAAAACATTATGACTATATCGAAACTATTTTGCGCCTTATCTTTTTTGATTTCTACAACAACCATTTTAGCTCAAGAAGAACAAAAAAAAGACGAAAAAAAAATACAAGAAGTAATAAACTTATTTGCAGATCCGGCTCCTTCTGTTCCATTAGCTGATGGCTCCATACCTAATGACACAAGTGCTCCTAAACCATTAAATCAAGCAGAAATACTAAAACGTGCTGTTAATTTTATAAAATTAGAATCAAAAAAATATACAAAAGGCAATGGCTTAACCTCAGGAACTAAAGCCGACTTTTTAGCGAACTTTAAATACAAACCAAAAGAATTAAATCCTCAATCTGATGTTCAAGGTAATTTTACGATGCATGTTAGCATTGAAGCAAAAGAAGGAAAATACCGTTATACCATTTCTAAATTAAATCATGTTGCTAGTAATGGAGATTATAGTGGTGGAGATTTATACAATGAAGTTCCAAAATGTGGTTCAATGAAATTATCTAGTGCTATGTGGAAACAAATGCGAAGTGAAGGAATTAAACAATCCATGATAATAGTAGAAGATTTAAAAGATGCGATGAAAGTTCCAAGTAATAAAACAGTAGATAAAGACGAGTGGTAAACTATGAATAAATTTTAAAATAAAAAGAGTTGGTAAAAATCAACTCTTTTTTTATGATTAAAATAACAAAAAAATCTTTTTAAAAACTTAAAATAAGTATCATCACTAAATAACACATCTATGAAAATCATTTGTATTGGCCGAAATTACGCTGAACACGCTAAAGAATTAAATAATGCCATACCAACAGAACCAGTATATTTTATGAAACCAGATACTGCGTTATTAAAAGATGGCGAGCCATTTTACTTCCCCGACTTTACTAAAGATTTACATCACGAAATTGAAATTGTACTCAAAATTAATAAAGTAGGTAAACACATTGCAGAAGAATTTTCACATAAATATTATGACGAGATAGGCTTAGGTATTGACTTTACAGCCAGAGATTTACAAACAATAGCTAAAGAAAAAGGACTGCCTTGGGAAAAAGCAAAAGCCTTTGATGGGTCTGCTCCTATTGGAAAATTTGTTTCAAAAACTCAATTAGGAGAATTATCGGACATTCGTTTTGAATTAAAGATTAATGGAGAATCACGACAAATAGGAAATACCAATGATTTACTATTTAGTTTCGATAAAATAATTGCTTATGTTTCTAAATTTGTAACCCTAAAAGTGGGCGATTTAATATACACTGGAACCCCTTCAGGTGTTGGCCCTGTTCACATTGGAGATAAACTACAAGGTTATATTAAAGGCGATTTATTTTTGGAATTTGAAGTAAAATAGTTATTAATAGAACGCAGATGATTATGATTAATTATGTTTTTTTAATCA
>JANXRU010000219.1 GCA_025356715.1 Bacteroidota bacterium | reverse complement strand
AACGGTAATCAAACCATTTACCGAAGCTTCAAAGCTGGCTAATCAATTAGGTTTAGGCGTAAATGCTGGCCATGACTTGAGTTTAGAAAACTTAAAATATTTTAAGCAACATACCGAAAATTTATTAGAGGTATCTATAGGCCATGCATTAATAAGTGATGCTTTATATTTTGGATTAGAAAATACAATCCAGTTATACTTAAGGCAATTAAAGTAATAGCTATACTAAAATTTAATTTTTTGTAGCATATACTTTATGTTGTTTCCCAATACGTCTATCGAATGAAATAGATTGTATTTTAAGAAAAAAATTGAATAGAATAAGAGCGCAGGCCTGTCAAAAATGCGAGCAGAGTAGAGGCGAATCGAGAATTCAAGGATTTAGCGGAGCGTGAAATTCGTAGAATTCCGAGAGGAGCGTTGCGCATATTTTTGACTAGATTTTTTGTTTCTTTTTCATCCATGGAAAAAGATAGAAAGATTATAATCTGTTAGGCATTGATTTTAATAAAAACGATACTATTCGTGATGGTATTTTTCGTTTTTTAAAATAGAGAAGCCTCTATATAATTGTTCTACAAAAAACAAACGAATCATCTGATGAGAAAAAGTCATGTTAGAAAGAGACAAGGTATAATTTGATTTATCTAAAATACTTTTATCTATTCCAAATGGTCCGCCAACCAAAAACACCAAACGTTTACAGCCAGAAACCATTCGTTTGTTAAGAAACTCAGCATATTGCAAGGATGTAAATTGCTTACCATGTTCATCCAAACAAACTAAAAAATCAGATGGTTCAAGTAGCTTTTCAATTTCTAATGCCTCTGCTTTTTTTTGTTCATCAAATGGCTTTTGTCTAATGGATTTAGGCATGATGATGGTTTCCGTATTAAACGTAATGTAATTTTTTAAACGTTCGGTATATATTTTAATCCCTTCATTTAAATAAAGTTCAGTCGTTTTTTCTATTTGTATCAGTAAAATCTTCATTTTTTTTATATTTTGCCTTACTTTAGGCACAATAATTGCATTTATTGCATAAATTTACAAAATAAATGAAGTCTTTACTTATTTTATTAATTAGCATTTTTAGTTTATCATTTATTCCAAATGATATTACTGACGATATCTCTATTTCCTTGAAGGCTGGAAATGCTCAGGCTTTGGCAAATGATTTCGCTGATAAAATTTCTGTTAAAATTATTGACGTTGAAGACTTGATAAGTAAAGCTCAAGCTCAAGCATTGATAGAAGATTTTTTTACCAAACATAAAGTAAAAAACTACACAACATTACATTCAAGTTTTATTAATACTGGTCATCAATTTATTACAGGGAGTTTAGAAACTGCTGTAGGTAAATATCGAGTTTCCATTTTAGTGAGAGGTAATATCATATCTCAGTTCCGAATAGAAAATGACAATAGCTAACTATATTCTTCTACACAAAAAAAATTTTAATTTCAAACAATTTGTTAAGCTTGCTTTACAAGAGGATGTTGGTGATGGTGATCATTCCGCTTTAGCAACTATACCAGCATCTAAAAAAGGGAAATGTCATTTATTAGTTAAAGAAAATGGCATATTAGCAGGTGTGGATGCTGCTAAAGAAATTTTCAAAATTATTGACCCTAAATTTAAATTTACGCCTTTATTAAAAGATGGTGATTTGGTTAAAATAGGCGATGTAGCTTTTGTTGTTGAGGGCAGCTCCCAAAGATTATTAACTGCCGAACGATTGGTATTGAATGTGATGCAACGCATGAGCGCTATTGCTACCAAAACTAGTTATTTACAAGAATTGTGTAAAGGCACTAAAGCTAAAGTTATTGATACACGTAAAACAACACCAAATTTTCGTTTTTTTGAAAAATGGGCGGTTGTTATTGGTGGTGGAGCTAATCATCGTTTTGGGTTGTATGACATGATTATGATTAAAGATAATCATATTGATTTTGCAGGAGGAATTATCGAGGCATTAAATGCCACCCATCAATACCTAAAAAATACAAAAAAGAAACTACCGATAGAAGTTGAAACGCGCACCCTTGAAGATGTGAAATTAGTTTTAAACAAAGGAGGTTTTCAGAGAATTATGTTAGATAATTATTCTATTGCTGATACTAAAAAAGCGGTAGCTTTAATTGGTAATAAGTTTGAAATTGAAAGTTCTGGTGGCATTACCGAAAAAACAATTGCCAGTTACGCTAAGTGTGGTGTGGATTTTATTTCGGTAGGTGCTTTAACGCATCATGTGAAAAGCCTTGATTTAAGCCTAAAAGTAGTGAAGTAAAAGAATCAATGTCGCACTGAGCAAAGTCGAAGTGTTAATTACAGCCACAATCTCCTTCACCACATTTTTTCTTAGTGTAACTTTTATATATTTTGTAAGCTATATAAGATACAGCAACAATTACTAATAGTATAACTAAAACATCTTGCATACAAATGGTTGTTTAAAGTTTTATAAAATTACAATAAAAATAAATTACTTTTGAATAATATAAATTTTACTATGCGCAGAATTCTTTTTTTAGTGTTAATCAGTTTAACTTTTAAAATTGCAGTTTCACAACAGCTTTGGCAAATAAACAAAGACACCGTAATTACTTGGTTTTATCAAGATGGAGACGAGTTTAATGATTCGACTTTAAATACTGATATGTGGAAATATTGGTATGGTTGGTCGCGTACTATTTTTTCTCAAAAAGAACAGCAGTATTATACCGATGGTAAGAACTTAGAACTTAAAAATGGGCGTTTAAATATGTTTGCTATTAAAGAGAATACGACTGCTAGGGTAGTAGATTGGAATTCTGATAGTGATACGATTAAAGATAATGGAAAATTTGATGGGTTTAATAAGCGTTCCTTTAAATATACTTCTGGAATGATACAATCCAAACGAGATTATTTATATGGATATTTCGAAATTAAATTTAAAATACAAAAGGCAAAAGGTTATTGGCCGGCATTTTGGCTATATGGTGGCACTCCGAATGAAGAGATTGATTGGATGGAATTAAAAACGGAAAAACCAAATGCGATACACATAGGAAGGCATAGTCAAAAACCGGAAGAAAATAGAATACGAAATTATATTAGAAAAAAATTATGGGGTGGTTGGGTTTATTTTAAAGGAAATTTAACAGATGGAGATAATATTATTTCGGGAGAATGGACACCTGAATATTTAAAATATTATTTGAATGGCGAATGTATTTCTTATACTAAAGTTCATTTGCCATCGCCAAAAGTATTATGCGCTAACTTGGCTGTACCAAGTAATAATGGGCCTTATCATCCTGGTCCAGATACATCCATCAACAATTCTGGAAATTACGAAATTGATTATATCAGAACATGGACTTCTAATCAGAACATAGACAGTAAGTTAAATGTAAAAAAGATTAATCCAACATTGAATTCAGACAAACCTATTTTGACTTCTAAGCTAAAATCAAAAACACGTTTTTATTATGGTAAAAAATCAGATCATAAAAATGAAGGCTTAACGGTTTCTGTTTTTCCAGATGCAAAAAATAGCTATAATCTAAGAGTTTTAGGAAAAGAGATTCCCTCCGATGCTACTTATAAAATAAGCGATTTCAATGGTAATGTGCTTTTAACAGAGAATTTAAAGTATGGTTCAACTCTAATTAATTTAAATGCGTTAACAGGAAGTGTTTTTGTATTAACAATTGAATCCTACAATCAAAAGGTAATATACCCCTTGGTGCGTTATAATTAATTTAGTTTTTGTTTATACAATTTGAATTGTTTTAATGGTAAATCAATTTTTTTATAATCTTTTAAAAGCTTTTGCGAGGTGTCATTTTTAGTAATGATATAGGTTCTTTGTCTATCTCTAGGGTCAAGATTAATACCATATTTTCTGTAAATATAAAATTGAAAACTCCAATCGAAGTAAGTATCATTATCTACACTCACTATTTTTTCATTTCTTAAATAGCCCCCTAAATAGTTAATATCAGTGAGTTTTTCTTGATCTCTGCTTGTTTTTCCAATTTCTAATAAGGAAATAATAAGTGTTAATACAAGAAAAATGGAAGTTGTTAGTTTTAGTTTTTTTACTGAAGAAGTGGTATTAAAATGTTGATTTATTTGTTGATTTATATAGTCGGAATTAACTAGTGCTAAGGCAATTGCGAAGAAAGGTAAAGACGCCAAGAAGTAAAAGTTTTTTTGAACCATAGTTACCAATAGAGGTAGTGAGCCAGTTAGGCCTAATAGAAAGAAAAATAAGGCATACTGCTTTTCTTTTTTTTCTAACGTAAATTGATTGAATTGCCTTTTTTTAATTGCCACTAGTAATAGCGTA
Source organism: Bacteroidota bacterium (assembly GCA_025356715.1). Next base: position 8,028 of record JANXRU010000219.1, on the reverse strand, counting down.
ATTAATAATGGGAGTAATAATTCAATCAGTAATTCTATAATAACATTAAAGCGGTTATTAATTGTTCCTGTTGTATAAATACGGTTTAGTAAGCGGTTGTTAAAGTAAAAATGCATACTCTCTTTAGCATTATGGCTTATTAACGTGATTAAAAAATAGCAAACTATCGGAACTGCCATCATAAGTAGCGTATATCTAATAGCTTGCTTAAGGGTAATATTTTTTCTTACCAAATAAAATAAAGGAACGGCCATTATTGGAAACAAGCCAGGTAATCCTTTTGTGAAAAAAGCAGCTAGAATGCATAAGCCCGATACTATTAAATTTAGAATAATGTGTTTTGTGTTTAATAATGCCTTTAGCGAAAATAGCACTGATAAAAGCGTAAAAACAGATAACACGATTTCAATCATATTATTTTGTAGTGCCCAAAAACTAGTTGGGATGATAATCCATAATAGAATTGGTAGCCAGCTTAACTGTTTTTTTTCTCCCTGTTTTTCTGTAATTTCCTTCCATATTAAATGAATGAAATAGGCATTTGCAAAAGCCATCAATAAGCAAAATACACGTTCGCTATACATACTGTTTCCAAATGCCCTAAATACTAAAGATTCAATATTATAAAAAAGGGGGGGGTGTTCCAAAAAATAGGGTGAGCCCTCCATAATCCATGTATCAGTTACTATTGGATGCCAAAAACTTCCTTTCCCATTTGCTAAATTTTGTGCTACACAAGCATATTGTTGACCATCCATAAACATACCATCTTGTATTAAAAATGGTGCAATCAAGAGGATGACAATTGCTACAGTGAAAATATAAAAGGAAGAATACTTATTGGTAAGCATTTGAATAAAAGGCAGGTATAAAATTTGATAAAAATTTGTTTACTAATATAGTATAATATTTTTTTAAAATGACTTCAAAAATAACCTAAAAATGCTACTTTCGCTATATAAACTAATAGTATGATTACTGCAGAAACTCCAATAAAATTTGATAGACGTAAACTCAAGGATGATACGTTATTACAACTCTATAAAAATATTTTAACTCCCCGAATGATTGAGGAAAAAATGTTACTGCTTCTTCGTCAGGGCCGTATTTCCAAATGGTTTAGCGGCATAGGGCAAGAAGCAATTTCTGTTGGTGTTGCTACTGCACTTGATAAAGATGAATTTATTTTACCCATGCATCGTAATTTGGGCGTATTCACTACTCGCAAAATCCCTATGAATAGACTGTTTTCACAGTTTCAAGGTAAGCCAAGTGGCTTTACTCAAGGTCGCGATAGATCATTCCATTTTGGTACACAAGAGTATAATATAGTTGGTATGATTTCGCATCTTGGCCCTCAATTAGGTGTAGCGGATGGCATTGCGTTAGGAAACAAATTGCGTGGCGATAAAAAAGTAACCGTTGTATTCAGTGGTGATGGAGGAGCTAGTGAAGGTGATTTTCATGAAAGTATTAATACTGCGGCCGTTTGGGATTTACCAGTTATTTTTATTGTTGAAAATAATGGTTATGGTTTATCTACTCCAAGCAACGAACAATTTAAGTGTAAATCCTTTGCTGATAAAGCAATTGGTTATGGTATTGAAGGTATTTCTATTGATGGAAATAATGTATTAAAAGTATACGAAACGATTAAAAATTTGGCAGAGTCTATTCGTGAAAACCCACGCCCCGTTTTAGTTGAATGTGTTACTTTCAGAATGCGCGGACATGAAGAGGCATCTGGAACTAAATATGTCCCTAAAGAATTATTTGATATTTGGGGTAGAAAAGATCCTGTGAATAATTTAGAGAAATTTTTGATTGATGAAGGTGTTTTAACAGAAGATATTGTTCAAAAAATACGTGCCGATATTAAGCATGATATTGAATCGGGCTTAGAACAAACATATGCCGAAACATTGCCACCGCCTGATACGGCAAAGGAATTAGCAGAAATGTATATGCCTTGCACGATAGCGGATACGTCAAATCAATCAGGCGCCAAAACAAATAAGCGTATGATTGATGCTATTTCTGACGGAATGCGTTTAGCAATGCGTAAGCATGATAATTTGGTGCTAATGGGGCAAGATATTGCTGATTACGGCGGCGTATTTAAAATTACAGATGGTTTTATGGAAGAATTTGGTAAAGGTCGTGTTCGTAATACGCCTTTATGCGAATCTGCTATTTTAGGAACTGGTTTTGGCTTATCTATCAATAAACACAAGGCCATGGTAGAAATGCAATTTGCTGATTTTGTAACAGAAGGCATGACTCAAATTATCAATAATTTAGCAAAATCCCATTACCGTTGGGGCCAAAATGCTGACGTGGTGGTTCGTATGCCAACTGGAGCAGGGGTTGCTGCAGGCCCATTTCATAGCCAAAGTAATGAAGCGTGGTTTTTTAAAACACCTGGATTAAAAATTGCGTATCCAGCATTTCCAAGTGATGCAAAAGGCTTATTAATAGCGTCTTTTGAAGACCCTAATCCGGTTATGTTTTTTGAGCATAAAGGATTATACAGAAGTATTGATGAAGATATTTTAGATGAGTATTATACCATTCCATTTGGTAAGGCACGTTTGGTAAAAGAAGGAACTGCCGTAACTATTGTTACATACGGACTTGGAGTACATTGGGCTATAGAACTATTGAATGCTCATCCTGAAATTTCAGCAGATTTAATTGATTTAAGAACATTAGCGCCTTTGGATGTAGATGCAATTTTTACGTCGGTTAAAAAAACAGGTCGCGCGTTTATTTTACATGAAGATACCTTAACAGGTGGAATAGGAGGGGAGTTGAGTGCTTTAATTACCGAACATTGTTTTTCCTATTTAGATGCACCTGTAATGCGCGAAGGTAGTTTAGATACGCCAGTGCCTATGAATGCTGATTTGGAAATTAACTTTTTACCAAAAGAACGCTTCAAAGAAAAATTAATGAAATTGATAAATTATTAAAAATAAATAAATGTAAATCGAGTTAGATTTATTTTTATTATGCAAGCATAGGAATTTCAAAAAAATAATTTAACTTTGAGAAACTTTTTAAAAAAATAAATATGAAAAAAAATCTACTAATTTTAGCAGCTTTGACTGCTAGTTTATTTCAGGCAAATGCGCAATGTACAATTGTTGCATCTTGTACTCCAGGGGCAACTACAGGATATTGTGCAACACCTTCGGCAAGCACTAGTTTACCTTCAGGTAATATCGGTTCAGCTTATTCAACTAATATTCAATTTAGTTTAGCAAGTGCAATTGGCGGTGTAGTAACAATTAATGGGGCAACTATTACAGCAACTTCTGGTTTGCCAGCTGGTTTAGCAACTACGTTAAACCCTGTTAACGGTGCAATTGCTGGTGGTGGTAATGCTTGCTTACAAATAGCAGGTACTCCAACAGGAGCGGCTGGTTCTTATACATTTGCAGCAACATTTAGTGTTTCTACAGCTTTAGGAGCTCAAGCAGTAAATGCTGAATGGTACTTAACTATTAATGCAGCAGCTGGAATTGCTCAATTAGTTCAACCAACAAGTGTTATGATTATTTCGCCAAATCCTGCTAAATCGGAATTAAATATATCAGCTGATTTCCATATAGGAAAAGTATCTGTTATTGATGCTTTAGGAAAAGTGGTTATGTCTCAAGATTTAAATTATACTAACCAATCAACATTGGATATTCGTAATTTAGAAAGAGGTGTTTACTTTTTACAAGCGAATGACGGATTAAAGATTACTACTAAAAAGTTTATCAAGGAATAATTTAATTATTTTATAAAAAAGCCTGTATTTATTATAAATACAGGCTTTTTTTATTATAAAATGGTTACTTGACATAAAGTTTAAGGAGTACATAATATCCTTTTGAATAAAATTTATCTAAAAAAAATAATAGTAAATAGCTTTTTATTAGATTATATTTGATAAACCTTAAAAAATATAACATGAAAAAAATCTTACTTATTATTACTGTCTTGTCTTGCAGTTTATTTCAAGCAAATGCTCAATGCACAATTACTCCAGGCTGTACGCCAGATCCAAATAGTGGATTTTGTTCTACGCCATCAGCTACTACAAGTTTGCCATCAGGAATGGTTGGCGTAGCGTACTCTACATCTATTCAGCTTAGCGTTGGTACATCTGCGGCTGGAGGCTTAGCAACTATCACTAGTGCAGTCATTCAGTCAATGACGGGTTTGCCAACTGGCTTAACTGCGGCTATTAATCCAACGGGTTCAATTGCGGCAGGTGGCAGTGGTTGTGTTCTTATTTCAGGTACTCCAGGTGCAGGAACTGCAGGTTCATATACTTTAACTGGAACTATTTTAGCTCAAACTAGTTTTGGACCTCAAACTGGCCAAGCCCCTTATTTCTTAACGATTAGTCCATCTACAGTTGGTTTTACTCAATTGTCTCAGCCTGCAAATTTAATTTTTGTATCGCCAAATCCTGCAAAGTCTGAGTTAAGTGTTTCTACTGATTTTTACATTTCAAAAGTATCTGTAATTGATGCTTTAGGAAAGGTAGTTATTTCTCAAGATGTAAATTATACTAGTCAAACAACCTTGGATATTCGTAATTTAGAAAGAGGTGTTTACTTTTTGCAAGCTAATGATGGAACTAGATTAGTAACTAAAAAATTTATTAAAGATTAATATTTAATTTACTCTAAAAAAAGCCTTGCATTTATTGAAATGCAAGGCTTTTTTATGTTTTCACGTTAAGATAGAGAAGTCATTATACTAATCCTGCTCTTCTTAATAAGGCTTTAGGGTCAGCATCTCTGCCTCTAAAGCGACGGTATAGTATAGATGGATGTTCGCTGCCTCCAGCAGATAAAATGTTTTTAAAAAAAGAATCAGCCACTTCTTTATTGAAAATACCTTTTTCTTTAAAGGCTTCAAATGCATCTGCATCAATCACTTCAGCCCATTTGTATGAATAATATCCTGAAGAATAACCTCCAGGGAAAATATGAGAAAATGAACAAGAGGTAGATGCTTCAGCTACAGCAGGCCATAAATCCGTTTTGGAAGTTACACTTGTTTCAAATGCTTTGATATCAGTAATGGCTGAAGGATTACTACTGTGCCATGACATATCTAAGGTTGCTAGCCCTACTTGTCTAATAGTAGCTAATCCACTTTGAAAATTAGAAGAGTCAATTATTTTTTGAATATAATCTTCAGGAATTGCTTCACCTGTTAAGTAATGTTTTGCAAATAAATCTAAACACTCTTTTTCGTAGCACCAGTTTTCTAATATTTGAGAAGGGAGTTCTACAAAATCCCAAAACACGCTTGTTCCTGAAAGGCTTCCGTATTGTGTGTTTGCACACATGCCATGTAAGGCGTGTCCAAATTCGTGAAACAACGTAGTTACTTCATCAAATGTTAATAAAGAAGGTTTGCTTTCTGTAGGCTTCGTAAAATTACAAACTATAGAAACGTGTGGGCGAACATTTAAGCCATTTTCTATTTTTTGATTTTTATACGAAGTCATCCAAGCACCTTGTCTTTTAGAGGCTCTTGGAAAAAAATCAGCGTAAAATACAGCCATAAATTCACCTTGTGTATTTTTAACTTCATAAGTCGTCACATCTTTATGATATAAAGGAATATCAAATCGTTGCACAAAAGTTAATCCGTATAATTTTTTAGCGGTCTCAAAAACGCCTTGTATCACGTTTTCTAGCTTAAAATAAGGTTTAAGCAATTCATCATTAATTGCAAATTTTTCTTTTTTTAATTTTTCCGCATAATAAGGCACGTCCCATTTTTTTAACTCTTTAGGTCCACTAATTGATTTACTGTATTCTGAAAGATCCGTTTTTTCTTGTATAGCAAAGGAAAGTGAGTTATCTAATAAATTGGTTAAAAAAGACATCACCTTGGTTGGAGATTCCGCCATACGTTCTTCTAACACAAAATCAGCATGTGATTTATAACCTAATAAAGAAGCACGTTCATAACGAAGCCTGGCAATTTGTTTAATAATGGCTTGATTATCGTTTTTATTATTTTTAAAACCCTTGGATGCAAAGGCTTTGAAGATTTGCTCCTTTAATAAACGATTATCAGAATAAGTCATAAAAGGAATATAACTTGGGTAATCCAGAGTAAACACCCATGCATTTTCTTTCCCTTTTTCTTTAGCTGTCATTTTTGCAGCTTCAATAGTGTCTTCTGTAAGTCCTGATAAATCAGATTCTTTGGTAATAACTAACTCATAGGCATTACTTTCAGCTAATACATTTTCTTCAAAAGTTAAAGATGCTTGAGAACTTTCTTTATCAATTAATCTTAATGTTTCTTTTTGTTCTTTATTTAATTTAGAACCATTACGTACAAAACTTTTATAGGTTTTTTCTAATAAGGTTTGTTGCTCCGTATTTAAAGTCAACGTATTTTTAGAAATAAAAACAGCTTCTACGCGTTTAAATAAACCTTCATTAAGCATAATATCGTTCCCGTATTCACTTAATAAAGGTGATATTTCTTGGGCTAAAGCTTGAATGGCATTGCTCGTTTCTGAAGAGTTTAAATTAAAAAAAACAGTACTTACCATTTCCACTAAACTACCTGATTTTTCAAGAGCTTCAATAGTATTCATAAATGTGGCAGGTTCAGGACTATTGACAATGATGTCAATTTCAGCTAATCCTAATTTAATACCTTCTTTAATTGCAGGTAAATAATGTTCAACCTTTATTTTGTCGAAAGGAGCTGTATTAAATGGCGTATTAAAGTCTGTTAAAAAGGGATTCATATATTTATTTAATTAGTATGTTAAATATCTTGTTTAATTTATTAAGATGCAATAATTAGATAATATTTACTTCTCGTTCAAGAGTGACGCCAAACTTAGCATTAACGGTTTGAAGAACATGAGTAGATAAATCGAAAATTTCTTTTCCTGTAGCTTTTCCGTAATTTACTAACACTAATGCTTGTAACTTATGAACGCCAGCATCTCCTATCTGCAAGCCTTTCAAACCACTCTGTTCTATCAGCCATCCTGCTGCTAATTTATAATTCGAATTATCTAATGGATAAGCAATAAGATTAGGAAATTCATTTTTTAATCTTAAATAAGTTTCGTTTGATACTTCAGGGTTTTTAAAAAAACTACCAGCATTTCCAATTTCTTTTGGGTTGGGTAATTTACTACTTCTGATATTAATAACGGCTTGCGAAATGGCTTTAATACTCAATGCGGAAATTTGCATTGCTTCTAATTCTTGTTTGATAGCACCGTATTCGATATGAAAGGTTGGTTTTTTTGATAATTGAAACGTAACAGATGTGATAATGAATTTATTTTTTAAGTGATGTTTAAATATACTTTCTCTGTATCCAAATTCACAATCTGATTTAGAAAAGGTGTGTTGTTTACCTGAAGATAAGTCAATGGCTTCTAATTCATAAAATGTATCTTTAATTTCTACACCATAAGCGCCAATATTTTGCATGGGACTTGCTCCAGTGCAACCAGGAATAAGCGATAAGTTTTCTAAACCTCCATAATTATTCTGAATGCACCACATGACGAATTCATGCCAAACTTCACCTGCCGCACATTTTACCCAAACAGCATCGTCGGTTTCCTTAACGGTAGAAATCCCTTTCAAGCTATTTTTAATGACTAATGCGTTTACATCCTTTGTCAATAATAAATTACTACCCCCACCTAAAATTAAATGAACATTGTTTTTATACTCCGAATAGTTTAGTAATTCTTGAATATTATCAAGAGTTTGAATCTCTGTAAAGAATTTTGCTTTGGCTTCTATACCAAAGGTATTCATACTTTTTAAGGAAATATTGGAGGTTATTTGCATCGAATAAAGTTAGGTAAAGGCATGAGCGGAAGTGGTAATGGTTTTAATACTTTTTAAAAATCAATTGTTTGAAATTAACAGAATCACAATTTTTGTAAATGAATAGGGGTATTAAGTAAATCATAGTTACATTTGTACCTCAATTTATTAATCATCATTTAAAAATTAAAAT
>JANXRU010000195.1 GCA_025356715.1 Bacteroidota bacterium | reverse complement strand
TGTATGGAACACAACTCTTGATAATCTGTAATCTCAAAATAGTCCACTAACTCTAATGGAAATATCTTTTCTATGAAGTCCTTTTCGATAACTGTATTTTTTTTACAAATATAGTTTATCCCCAGAAATTAGGAGTGACACCAAATAATTAAAAATATTCAAACTTGATATTATAATTCTGTAGTTGCTTTTTATTGCTGTAGTTGTTACGTCTCACCGCTTGCAACCTTAGCAATTATTTTTCAAGAATACTTTTTAAATTCGACAAACTAATGTCCATATCTTTGGCTAACATTTTTTCTATAACGGATACCATTATATTCAAAGGATATTTTATAGTGCTTGAGTTATTCCAACTTACTTTTGTTTGGTTATCTGATACAGATTCTGTAACCATATTTGCATAAGCAATTCCTGCAAAAGGCCTAACAAAACGAACTTCCGTTTCAATGCTTTTACCTTCGGCTATTACTTTAATTTCCTGTTCACCTTCGCCCGCTTTTTTATTTCCATTCCATCCATAAATAAACCCAGCTGTTCCGTCTGTTCCTTTAAATTCTTTTTTCATATTAGGGTCCACCGTTACCCATTTATTAAAGTAATCTTGGTTTTTAAGTTGTTTGATGTAATCAAACACGGTTTGTACGGGCGCATTAATGGTAATTTCACGATGGATATGATATTCCTTTTTCTTGAAAAGTGCAACGATTAATAGCAAAACAATGCTACTTATTAATACAAGTGCTATTAGAAGTATGATATTCATGGTTATTTTAATTATTAAACACTATAATATCAGTTACTTAACTAACTTCATTTCATTTAATAAATAACCTGCGCCTGCAAATTTATCTATTACAAAAAGGGTGTAGCGTACGTCTAATACTATATTACGGCAAAGATTAGGATTATACATAATATCACTCATGGTGCCTTCCCAATTACGATCGAAGTTAGTGCCTATTAATTCTCCTTTAGCATTAAATACGGGGCTACCGCTATTACCGCCTGTAGTGTGGTTACTAGCAGTAAAGGCTACTGGCAATTTACCATCTTTATTAGCAAACTGTCCGTAATCTTTTTTAAGATACAAGTCTTTTAATTTGGCTGGCACTGTAAATTCTTCATCACCCGGAATTTCTTTTTCCATAATTCCATCTAAGGTTGTATAATGTTTATACTCTACGCCATCTTTAGGCTTGTAGCTATTTACTTTGCCATAAGCCACACGTAGGGTTGAGTTTGCATCGGGGTAAAACTTTTTATCTTTAAATAATTCGCGTTGAGCTTGCACATACATTTTTTGAGTTTCGGTTATTTCACGCTCGTCGTATTGGTATTGTGGAAATATAGAAGTTGCATAGTGCTTAACAATGGCATTAGCTATATAATAAACAGGATCGCGTTCGTAGAGGGGTGCATATTTTTCAAAATCATTGAGCATTAATTCTGCTTTAGCTTTATCTACAAAACTAGAATTAGTATATAGGAACTCCGTCATTTTTTTAGCATCCGAATTGTTGGCTACAATAAACGAATCTAGCACTAAAGGTCGGTTGCCCGAAGGAACACCTTTGATATACTCATTAAGCATGGCTTCGCAAATTTTAATGTCGGTAGGTTTGTTGTAATTTTTAAAGAAACCTAGTTTTTTATATTCATCAAGTGTTTTATCGTAAGTATTAGCAAGTCCTTTTTGTTTTTTCTTTAATTCGGTAAAAAGAACTGAGTAGTTTCTGGAGTAATAAAAGGCATCAATAGCCATTAAACACTCATTGTAATAATCTACTTGCTTATTAAAGGTTTTATAATCATCATACAATTTTTGTAATTGAGGGAAGATGTTGCCATACTTTTCTTTCTTAGCAGGATCGGCATTAATAGCGTCAGTAAATTGTTTTTCGAATAATTGTTTTTTAGCAACGGCATCATATTTTTTTAAGCCAAGCATTTCGCCCATCCATTTTTTATAATAGTTAGCTATACCAGCATATTTATTAGCATAGGCTAAACGAACGGTGTCGTTTTTACGCATGTCTTCGCTCATAATGTTTAATCGCTTTTCACGCAAAGATACTTTCAACGGATCGCTTTCAGTCATAATCATATCTACTGCAAAACTCGATAGATATTCTTGAGTACGACCAGGAAAGCCATATACCATGGTAAAATCACCTTCGTTATATCCTTTAATAGAAATAGGAACCACATGTTTTGGAACGTAAGGAACATTATCGGTACTGTATTCCGCAGGCTTATTATCTTTATTTGCATAAATACGAAACACAGAAAAATCAGCGTTATGACGAGGCCACATCCAATTATCAGTTTCGCCACCAAATTTACCAATAGCAGACGGCGGCGCGCCAACCATACGAACATCTTTAAAGGTTTCAACTACAAATAAATAATATTCGTTGCCATAAAAGAACGGACGTATAAATGATTCGTAATGAGTGCCAGCAACGCTTTCTTTTTCAATTTGCTTGATGTTAGCTTTAGTAATCGAATCTTTTTTTATTTCGGTGAGAGTAGGGGTGATACCTTTTAAAACTTTAGCTGTAACGTCTTCAATACGGTTGATTATGGTAGCATTTAAATTAGGTGTATATACTTCTTATATTACATAGATGGCATCAATTATCCATGTGTATGATGGAATGCATTTGAGTGTATTTTTGTTGAATTTTGAATGTATTTGGGACAATGAGAGAGCTCACAACTTCCTTTAAGTGCGAGAAAGCCAAAATGTTTTGAAATGCATTGGAATTATCAAAATGCATTGGAATTAACGGAATCCATTGGAAT
>JANXRU010000156.1 GCA_025356715.1 Bacteroidota bacterium | reverse complement strand
CAATTTCTATTTGTTTATCAAAGGGGTTAGGTGCACCAGTTGGGTCATTGTTGTTAGGTTCTAAAGAATTCATTAAAAAAGCTCGACGTGTTCGTAAAGTATTTGGAGGAGGGATGCGCCAAGCAGGAATTTTAGCAGCTGCAGGTATTTATGCTTTAGATAATAATATTACACGTTTAAAGGAAGATCATCGTCGTGCAAAACAAATCGAAGCTATATTAAAAACGTTGCCATATATAGAAAGTGTTTTGCCTGTAGAGACGAATATTATCATTTTCAACTTAACAGATAAATATACAGCTGTTTCTTTTGAAGAGGCTTTAAAACCATACCACATCAAGCTAGCAGCCTTTGGTAAACAAACTATTCGTTTTGTAACTCATCTTGATTTCACAGATGATAAGTTAGAAGTAGTTATTAATGTACTAAAAAAAATGTAAATTTATTTAAGTTTTTTATTTAATTCTTCTTCTTTATAGGCTAATGCTTTTTTTAGCATGTCAATTTCCTCTTGTAATTTTTGTGGAGAAGAATCTTCTCCATCATTCCACAGTTTGTTAATGTAGTAAGGTTTTTCAGAATAATCAATTTTAATATTTGCGTCTCTAAATATACTATATAAGGGTACTTTTAAATTTTTAGATATTTCTTCAAGATGACGGATTTCAAGAGTTTTGTTAACTAACCCATTTTCTAATTGCTCTTCAGATAAATTCAAATAGTCGGCTAATTGTTTAAACGTATAATTTTCTTTGATTAAAATTTCGTTTATTTTTTTCATTAAAGAGTTCATATAATGTTGTTGCTATATATTTTTCTATCTTAAAATAACCAATCTATTTGCATCTAATTTTATAAAGATAAATAATAAAATTGTAAATGACCAAAGTGAGGACCCTCCATAACTAAAGAAAGGCAATGGAATACCAATCACCGGCATTAGCCCAATAGTCATGCCAACATTAACTGCTAAATGGAAAAATAATACAGATGCTACGCCATAGCCATATATTCTACTAAAATCTGAGCGCTGTCTTTCTGACATAAATACAATTCTGATAATTAAAAAGAGTTCTAGCAAAATAACCGTTGATGTGCCTAAAAATCCCCATTCTTCTCCAACAGTGCAAAATATAAAGTCCGTGTCTTGTTCAGGCACAAAATCATATTTAGTTTGAGTTCCTTGTAGATAGCCTTTTCCAAAAAAGCCACCAGAGCCAATCGCAATTTTAGCTTGATTAACATTATAACCCTCTTTTTTTAAATCTACAGTACCTCTTCCAAGTAAAACGTCTATACGCGTACGTTGATGGTCTTCTAAATGATTATATACATAATTTGTTCCTAATACAACTCCACTGGCAGCTGAAAAAATTACGCCAACAATTATTACATGTTTTAAATTACGTTTAATAAAAATAAAAGAGAGCAATGAAATAATGGCTAATGTAATGATTAGTGTTTGTGATACTAAAACCAAGGATAGTACGAATAAAAGGGCTGAGAAAAAACCAAAGATCAAAAAATTCACGGATAATCCTTCCCTGTATAGTACAATTACAAAAGCTACAAATACAATTGCTAATCCTGTCTCATCTTGTAAAAGCTTAATTATTAATAGAGGTAAACCTAGTATAATTGCCGCAATAATAGTATTCTTATAATTTTTTAATAAATCGGAGAGTTTATTTCTTCTACTTGTTTCAACTTCTATATTTTCATTACTCAGGAATTTTGCAATAGCCAAGTTGGTGGCAAACTTCATGAATTCAGCAGGTTGCACACCAAAGTCTCCAAACCTAAACCATGAGCGACTTCCTTTTACTTCCCTACCTAAATAAGGAACACTGACGCAGGCTACTAATAAGATGACGTAAAAAACATAAGCAAATACGGTATAAAAACCAGCATCAATAATTAGGATTAAAATGGCAATAAATGCCGAACTGCTAATCCAAATTAGTTGCTTACCATATTTTTGAGTTGTATCAAAGATGTTTTGATGTTCTTCATTATAAACGGCTGCATAAATATTAAGCCAACCCATTAACACTAATAATGCATAGGTAATAACAGTTACCCTATCTATACCATAAAATAAACTATGTGAGTCTTTTCTCATTAATGATGTCCTGAACCTAATAAATTTTTTCTATTAATTAAATCTGCCGCTACAATTTTTTTCTCTAATTCTAAGCGAGTCACTTTACCTGTTAAATATTTTTCTACCATTAAACTTACAATTGGCGCACTCCAAGTGCCACCAAATCCTGCATTTTCAACCAAACATACAATTGCTATTTTAGAATTATATCTTGGTGCAAAACACGAAAAAACGGCATGTGAATCACCGTGAGGATTTTGGGCTGTTCCTGTTTTTCCACAAGCTACAACTCCTGGTATTTTTGAGGCTGTTGCTGTTCCAGCGTCAAAACATTTTTGCATACCATCATGTACATTATCATAAGCTACTTGATCTTGAACATAGGTAAAATGTTTTTCTTTAAATTGTTTATCTATTTTTTTTTCTAACCCAACTCCTTTAATACAATGCGGTGTATAATAGAAACCTCTGTTTGCAATAGAAGCAACAACATTTGCCATTTGTAATGGCACTAAAGTTAATTCTGCTTGACCAATTCCTAATGAAACGATGGTATTTGATCTCCAATGATTTTTGCCAAACACTTTATTATAATATTCTACTGAAGGAACATTACCAGGTTTGTCGTAAGGTAAATCTGTTCCTAACTTTGTATTGGGACCAAAAGAACGAACGGCGTCTCTCCAGTGATTGTAGCCATCTTCAAATTTTGGATATTTTTTTTGATCAACAATTTCTCTAAACACATAACAATAGTAGGAGTTACAGGAAGTCGCAATTGAACCTGGTAAATCTACTCCTCCATGTGCATGGCATGCTGGATGGCCTCCCATAGGTGGATATCCTTTGTGGCAAGGGAAAGATGATGATCGGTTAATTAAATTATCTTGTTGAGCAATGAGTGCATCAATTAATTTGAAAGTGGATCCTGGTGGATACATCGCTTGTAATGCCCTATTAAACAAAGGTAAATTCAATGAATCGTAATATAATTTTGTGAAATTTTTTGAACGCTCTTTTCCGCCTACCAATAAATTTGGGTCATAACCAGGAGAAGATATTAAACAAATGATTTCACCTGTTTGTGGATCAATGGCTACAATGGCTCCTCTTTTTCCTGACATTAATTTTTCGCCATACTCTTGCAACTCAATGTCTATACTACTGAATAAGGCTTTTCCTGGTATTGCTAGTGTATCAAATATGCCATTCATGTATCTGCCTTTAGTTTTGTTATGTACATCAACCATTACAATTTGAGTTCCTTTTTTCCCACGTAATTCTTCTTCATAGGAGCGCTCAATGCCACTCACTCCAATATAATCTCCCTCTCTATAATACGGATCTTTAGCTGCTTTATCTTTAGTAACCTCACCAACATATCCCAATAATTGAGCAGCTACAGCGCGTGGGTATTTGCGAACGGTTCTAGCTTGTAAATCGAAACCCTTGAATCGGTATAATTTTTCTTGAAGCGCAGCATAAACCTTTGGGGATAATTGCTTTTCGAAAACACTTTCTTTTCTGGGAGAATTTGGTGCTTGAGAGGCTTTTTTCATCCTTCGGATAAAATCTTCCCGGGTAATTTCTAAAACTTTGCAAATAGCAATAGTGTCACATCCCTTTGCCATTTTGGGCGTTACTAGTAAGTCGTAAGATTGCTCATTATACACCATTAACTTCCCATTTCTGTCATAAATGTATCCTCGAACAGGATATTCCGTTCTATAACGAAAAGCGTTATTACGAGCATCCAATTTATATTGATCGTCCACAATTTGCAAATAAAATAATCGAGAAATGTATATAATTGCAACAACAATAAAGAAGACACTAATGATGTATTTTCTATCTGCTAAATGAGAAGAGGAATTCATTAGTAGAGTTATTTATTTTGAGAAGATTTGTTAAAGAGAAATTGAACAACGTACACAAAGCTAAATGTTCCAATGGTACTTAATATAACTCTTAATAATGTTCTAAAAAATTCGTTAAACCTAAATATTTCTATATAAAAGAAAAATAAATGGTGAATAAATATAATTGACGTAGCATACAACACAAACCATAATGTTCCCATAGATTCTATAGTTGGCCTTAGTCCTAAATCATAACCTTCTCTTGGTGCTAATAGTTTTAGAATATAATGCCGTGCAAAACCTATAAGTGTACAAACTGACGCATGTATTCCTGCGGTATCATAAAACAAATCAACCGTTAAGCCAGTAATAAAGGCAATTAATAATACGGCTAATTTTGGAGTCTCAAATGGTAGTAATAAAATAAATAGGATATAAGGAAATAAAATAATGTACGAGCCTAAACGCACGTTTTGTATAATTAGAACTTGTAATAGAACTAATAACACAAACCGAATAGTATTTCTAATTATTTCATTTATCACCTTGTACTTGAGATTTTAGTTCTAAACTGTCTTTTTCAGTTTTATAATTATTTTTAATCACAGAGATATGATTTATTTTTTTGAAGTCAGCGCTTAATTTTACTTTAACTGTATAAAATGATTCGTTTTGCCTACGCTCATAACTTTCAGCAAATCCAACTAAAAGGCCTTCCGGAAAAATTCCTGACAAAGAACTCGTTGTTATAGAATCTCCTTTTTTAATACGTGCATGAGTAGGAATACCAGATAAATTACAAAAGCGATAATCATCTCCATCCCACATTAATGTACCATTACTACCATCTTTTTTTAATTGGCAATTAATACGAACGTCTTTATGAAGAATTGACATAACGGATGCAAAATTAGAGCTAACATCTTTTACAATACCAATCACCCCATTATTATTTATAACCGCCATGTCATTTGCAACTCCTTGAGTAGAGCCAATATTTAGTGTTAAATAATTATTTCTTTTACTTACACTACTGTTAATTGCTTTTCCATTTATAAATTCATAAACTTGCTTATATAGCGTGTCATTTTTTTTATAAACTTTTAAAGGAATTGCGGCATAACCAAGTTTTAATCTATTTAATAAATAATTATTCTGCTCCGCTAATCGATCATTTTCTTCTTTAAGCAATAAATATTCTTTTGCATTTGCAGAAGTTTGATAAATATTGGCACTCACGGTATTTGCTGAATTGAAAAGGCTTGAGCCTTGATATCCATTGTTTTTAATTAAAATTAAAATACAAATAAATTCTAATATGAGAAACACAAAAAAGAAATTGTTTCTATATATAAAATTTAAAAGGTTTTTCATTTAGAGCTTCGAAGTTGTTGATTTTAGTTACTAAATTACAGTACGTATTTTTAAAATTTAAGTGCTAAACCACCTTGAATTGGAGCATGCATATCATAACCAGCTTCGGCATATACGCCAATATTCTTAGTAAAATAATAACGTATTCCAATTGTAAAAGCTTCGTAACTTCCTGGAGATTTGTAAACTGAATTATTTGCTCCTATTGGATTAGTACTTGATTGATTGTTTGAGTTAATATTAAATCCTATTCCTACATTAGCATAACAATCAATTTTTTCTTTAGTATAGAAGTGGTAACTCCCTCTTACTCCTATAGTAATAGTTGTATAATGATCTGTTTGTGACCATAAATTGTTTGAATATAAATAATTTATGGTAGTTGTACTAAAACCTAAAACAATGCCAGCACCTACAGTATGTCCCCATTTAAATTTTACAATTCCATAATCTCCTTTTAAAATTAATGGGCCAAAACCATATACTGAAGTATTGTTATATGCATTGTAAGATGCTCTTAAAGAGGTACGATGTAAGTCAGGCAAGCCATAACCTATAGTAGCAACAACAGTTCCTTTGTCAAAAGCAGAAGATTGTGATTTAATGTTTTGAGAATAAAATAATAGACTGCTTAATATTAAAATAATTTTCGCTTTCATGTTTGATTATTTATTTTATTAAGAAAGGGAATTTGTGAATATTTTTAAGAGCAATGCCTGTTCCGCGGGCTACAGCTCTTAATGGATCTTCGCAAACATGAACTGGCAATTTTGTTTTTAAAGAAATACGTTTATCAAGACCTCTTAATAAAGAACCACCACCAGCCATATAAATACCTGTACAGTATATATCGGCTGCTAATTCTGGAGGAGTCATTTCTAAGGCATTTAAAATTGCCTCTTCAATTTTAGAAATTGATTTATCTAAACAATGCGCTATTTCTACATAACTTACAAATACTTCTTTTGGAATACCACTCATTAAATCTCGTCCTTGTACAGCGAAATCTGCTGGTGGGTTTTCAATTTCAGTCATCGCCGCACCAACTTCAATTTTTACTCTTTCGGCACTACGTTCACCAATTAAAATATTGTGCTGACGACGCATGTACTCTTCAATATTGGCGTTAAAGTCGTCACCTGCAATACGAGTAGATTTATCACACACAATACCTCCAAGAGCTATAACCGCAATTTCAGAGGTACCACCACCAATATCAATAATCATATTCCCCATAGGAGCTTCTACATCTATTCCCATACCAATAGCAGCAGCCATCGGTTCATGAATCATGTATACTTCTTTGGCACCAGCATGTTCTGCGCTATCTCTTACGGCACGCTTTTCAACTTCCGTGATGCCGCTAGGGATACAAATTACCATACGTAAAGATGGCTTAAAAAAACGATTACCAGTATTAATCATTTTGATCATGCCTTTAATCATTTCTTCCGCTGCCTGAAAATCTGCAATTACTCCATCTTTTAATGGACGAATCGTTTTGATGTTTTCGTGTGTTTTACCATGCATCATTTGAGCTTGGCGACCAACGGCAATTACTTTACCTGAAGTTCGATCAACAGCCACAATACTTGGTTGGTCCACTACCACTTTATCGTTATGAATAATAATAGTATTGGCTGTACCTAAGTCAATGGCAATATCTTGAGTAAGGAAATCTAAAAAGCTCATGTTTTATTTAATTAGTGAATTAGTTAATGCGACAATTAGTCAATGTTTTTTTGTAAGTAATGTTTTTGTAATTGGTTCATTGACGCTTAGTCAAATTACCTAATTATTTTAATGCTTAAAGTGCCTAGTTCCAGTAAATACCATACTCATTGATTTAGCATTACAGTATTCTATGCTGTCTTTATCTTTAATAGATCCTCCTGGTTGAATAACAGTATCTATTCCTATTTTATGAGCAATTTCCACGCAATCTGCAAATGGAAAAAAGGCATCACTTGCCATCACGGCCCCTTTTAAATCAAATCCAAAACTTAATGCTTTTGATATAGCATGTTTTAATGCATCTACACGAGATGTTTGCCCTGTACCGCTAGCTAATAATTGGCTATCTTTAACAATGACAATAGTATTAGATTTAGTATGTTTTGCTAATTTATTGGCAAATAATAAATCTTTAATTTCCGCTTCCGTTGGTGCAACCGTTGTAACTATAGTAAGATCTGCTTTTGTTTCAGTTGCAGAATCTTTATCTTGCTCAACAACACCATTTAATAACGTACGCATTAACTTTGAAGGAAGTGCAACTGGTTTTTGAACCAAAATAATGCGATTATTTTTTTGTTTTAAAATAGCTAATGCATTCGCTGAATAGGATGGAGCAATAACAACTTCGCAAAACAATTTGTGAATTTCTTCAGCGGTTTCAAAATCAATTTCAGTATTACTAATTAAAATTCCTCCAAAAGCCGAAACAGGATCTCCAGCTAAAGCATCTTGATAAGCGTCGAATATTGTTGATCTACTAGCAACTCCGCAGGCATTGTTGTGTTTTAAAATAGCAAAGGTAGGTTCAGTTGTAAAATCCGCTATTAAATTAACGGCAGCATCCACGTCTAATAAATTATTATAAGATAATTCTTTACCGTTTAATTTTTCAAACATAGCATCCATGTTACCATAAAATACACCTTTCTGATGTGGATTTTCGCCATATCGTAAAGTAACTCCATCATTAATGCTGTTTTTTAAAATGGGTAGTTGTTCTGTAGTGTTGAAATAATTAAAAATAGCGGTGTCGTAATGACTACTCATTGCAAAGGCTTCCGCAGCAAAACTTCTTCTATCAGCTATGTCTGATGAGCCGTTCTTTTTATTTAATAAATTTAAAAGAGAAGAATAGTCATTTCTTGATGAAATAATAACCACATCATTAAAGTTTTTAGCAGCAGCACGGATTAATGAAATACCTCCAATGTCAATCTTTTCTATAATATCTTCTTCCGAAGCACCACTTGCTAAGGTTTCTTCAAATGGGTATAAATCTACAATAACCAAATCAATGGTTGGAATATCGTGAGCTTCCATTTGAGCCACATCCGTATCTAATTCACGACGTCCTAAGATGCCGCCAAATATTTTTGGATGTAATGTTTTAACACGTCCTCCTAATATTTCAGGAAAAGAAGTTAAACTTTCTACTGCAACCACAGGTAAACCCATGTTTTCAATAAATGTTTGCGTACCGCCAGTACTGTATATAGTAATACCTAATTCATTTAGTTTTTTTATAACTGGTTCTAAATTATCTTTATAAAAAACAGATATTAGGGCGCTTTTGATTTTCTTTGAATTGCTCATAAAATGTATAAGCTACAAAGTTAATTGTTCCTTTAGTTTTTTGGGGCTTTGTTGAAAAGTGTTGAAAAATCTACTAAATCCATTTTTAATGAAATAGTTCTAAATCTGTTATAAATATTATTTTGCAGTAATAGAGATTATATATACATTTCAAAAAAATTAGAAACAATGACCACTACTACTAAAAACCCAGCATTAAAAGTATCCAAATTAGCCCAAAACATTATTGGCTCTGAAATTATTAAACTCGCAGGTGAAGTAAACGAGAAGATAAAGCAAGGTGAAAAAATTTATAATATGACTATTGGTGATTTTAATCCAAAGGAATTCCCAATTCCAACTGAATTAAAGCAAATGATTGTATCTGCCTATTTTGATGATCAAACCAATTATCCTGCTGCTGACGGAATGTTGGAGTTGAGAAATTCAGTTTCAAACTTATTAAAAGAACGCGGACAATTAGATTATAAAGCGGACGAAATTTTAATTGCTGGTGGTGCGCGCCCTGTAATTTATAGTATTTTTAAAGCATTGGTTGATGCTGATGATACAGTTATTTTTGCAGTACCATCATGGAATAACAACCATTATTCTTATCTAAACTCTGCTAAGGCTGTAGTTATTGAAGCTAAGCCTGAACAAAATTTTATGCCAGTTGCTGCGGATATTAAGCCTTTTATTAAAGAGGCTACTTTACTAGCATTGTGTTCGCCTCAAAACCCAACAGGTACAGTATTTAGCAAAGAAGGCTTAGAAGAAATTTGTGACATGATTTTAGAAGAAAATATACGTCGCGGACCTGATGAAAAACCGTTGTATTTAATGTATGACCAGATTTACTGGGCTTTAACGTTTGGTAATGTTCAACATTATAATCCGGTAACACTTCGCTCGGAAATGAAAAATTATACTGTTTTTGTGGACGGTATTTCTAAATCCTTATCAGCAACTGGAGTGAGAGTAGGGTGGAGTATGGGGCCAAAATTTATTATTGATAAAATGAAAGCTATTTTAACGCATGTTGGTGCTTGGGCTCCTAAAGCGGAGCAAATGGCAACAGCTAAATACTTAAGTGATTTAACAATGTATGATGCTTTTATTGTGAAGCAAAAAGAAAGTATTATTGCTCGATTGGATGGGTTTTATAATGGATTTCAGGCTTTAAAAGCAGAAGGATTTAAGGTAGATGCTATTACGCCACAGGCTGCTATATACTTAACCATTAAGTTTGACTTACATGGTTTAAAAACGGCTGATGGTAATGTATTAACAACAACAAAAGATGTTACAAAATATATTTTAGATGAGGCAAAATTGGCC
This sequence comes from Bacteroidota bacterium, assembly GCA_025356715.1. Next base: position 24,384 of record JANXRU010000156.1, on the reverse strand, counting down.
GTTGTACCTTTTTATGCGTTTGGAGCAGATGATAATTCTCCATGGTATCGCATGTCGGTAGGAACTTGTAAAGTAACTGATGTTGCGGATGTTATTTCTAATTTAAGAATAGCATTAAAGAAGTTATCTTAATTATTTATTATAGAAAAAAGCCTCATGTTAAATTTAACATGAGGCTTTTTTCTGGTGTAGCTTTTTATAATACAAACCTAATTATTTACCAGCAGTTTCGGCATTAAATGTACTGGCGGTGATGCGTTGTTTGTCTCTAAAATATGAAACACCACCCCAGTCAAATATTTTTTTTTCGTAAACCCACACTTCATTTTCTTTTACTAATACTCGTTTAATTATAACGATGCCTTGCCCTTCTTGTCTTTCTTCAGTTATACCTTTTTTGTATTTAGTAAGTAACTCATTTACTTGTTTATCAATCATTTTTTTACTGCCATTATTATCAGCGGCAACGATATTTAATTTCACTTCGTTTTTACTGTTTTTTAATAGAGGTTTATCTTCTTCTATTAATTTTAATAATAAACTTTCTTTAGCTAATTTTTCATCTAATACTTTTTTCTCAGCTACTAATTTATCTGATTCCTCTTTATTAGGTAATTTTTCTAATTCTTTTTGTTTTTCTGCGTTCTTTTGTAAGGCTAAAAAGATGGCCCTCTTCTCGGCTTGTTTTATTAGTCTCATAGCCGCCTTCTTTTGTTTTAAATACGCTAAGTCGTAATCGAAATTTTCTTTTTTAGGATCGTAGAAAAATTTATTAACGGGCGAATCGAATGCCGAATAATCTACGCCTTCATAATATTTAAATAAATCTACATCTGCTCTAATCGTTGGGAATTTAATGTCTGCTTGGTCTTGAGGAATTCCTTTAGTACTTACAGTGAAGTATTTTTGCACATAATTATTTTTCGCAATCGAAATTAAATATTCATTTCCTAATGGCAAGTAAATATTATAGCTCCCACTATTATCTGTTTTAAATGAGGTCAGTAATTTGCCATTTTGCATCACCTGTACGGTTACTTCCGATAAAATTTCATTTTCATGAGATACGCTTCCTTGAAAATCTACCGTAATGTCTTGAGAAAAAGATAATTTTAGGCAAAATAAAAATACAATAGTGAAAGCGATTTGTTTCATCTTTAAAAGATTTGTAATAGATTGTTTCATGTACTTATAAAAATATGACTACTTAATGCGACTTTAGAAGCATTTTCTGTATTTTATAAACAGTAGATTGTTAAATATGTTTAAACCAGTCAATATAAATTAAAAATATAAGCCTAATTAATAATCTTAATTCTTATACCAAATAAACTTGGAGTTAGTAGTGATAAAGAATGATTAAATTAGTTAAACTATTGCTTACCTTTATTCCTTGTCTTTTAACCTCATATCCGAATTTCAGCCTACTGGCGATCAACCAACTGCTATTAAGCAATTAGTAGAAGGATTGAATAATAATACCAAACATCAAGTGTTATTAGGTGTGACGGGTTCGGGTAAAACATTTACAGCGGCTAATGTGATACAACAAGTAAATAAGCCCACGCTTATTTTAAGTCATAATAAAACGTTGGCCGCACAATTGTATAGCGAGTTCAAACAGTTTTTTCCTGAAAATGCCGTTGAATATTTCGTTAGCTATTACGATTACTATCAGCCTGAAGCATACTTACCAACTACTGGTACGTATATCGAAAAAGATTTACAAGTTAATGACGAGATTGAAAAATTACGTTTAAGTGCCACGTCGGCATTGTTGTCGGGTAGGAGGGACGTGATTGTGGTATGCTCAGTCTCATGTATTTATGGAATTGGTAATCCAACCGATTTTAGAAAAAACATTATTACCATTGAAGTTGGTAAAGTTATTTCTCGTAATAAATTATTACATCAATTAGTCGGCGCTTTATATTCGCGTACAACAGATATCTTTTCTCGGAGTACGTTTAGAGTAAAAGGCGATACGGTTGATGTGAATTTGTCTTATGCGGATTATAGTGTACGCATTTCTTTTTTTGGAGATGAAATAGAATCAATAGAAACCTTTGATGATAAAAATGGTTTTGTGATTAAACAGTTTGATGCGTTTACGATATACCCTGCCAATATATTTGTAACAGCACCTGATACGATGCAAAATGCCATGCACTTGATACAAGAAGATATGGTGAAGCATGTGACTTTTTTTAAATCTGAAGGAAAAGACTTAGAAGCCAAACGTATAGAAGAACGAGTTAATTACGATTTAGAAATGATGCGTGAATTGGGCTATTGCAGCGGTATCGAAAATTATTCGCGCTACATGGATGGTCGATTACCAGGTACTCGTCCGTTTTGTTTGATGGATTATTTTCCAGAAGATTATTTGTTAATGATTGACGAAAGCCATGCTACCATAGGTCAAATACGCGCTATGTTTGGTGGCGATTTATCTCGTAAACAAAATTTAGTTGAGTATGGTTTTCGTTTACCATCCGCTTTGGATAACCGACCATTAAAGTTTGAAGAGTTTGAAATGCTTGAAAATCAAGTGATTTATATATCTGCAACACCTGCCGACTATGAATTAGAAAAGGCTGGTGGTGTGATAGTAGAGCAATTAATAAGGCCTACTGGTATTTTAGATCCTATCATAGAAGTGCGCCCTTCTTCAAATCAGGTTGATGATTTATTAGATGAAATACATAAAGTAGTAGAACGTGATGAGCGTGTATTAGTAACAACGCTTACCAAACGTATGGCCGAAGAATTATCAAAATACTTAACCAAATTACAAATTCGTTGTCGTTACATTCATAGCGAAGTAGATACTTTGGAGCGTGTTGAAATTTTACGTCAGTTACGAGTGGGTATGTTTGATGTTTTAATTGGTATTAATTTATTGCGTGAAGGTTTAGATTTACCCGAAGTATCCTTAGTATGTATTTTAGATGCTGACAAAGAAGGTTTTTTGCGTAATGTGCGTAGCTTAGTGCAAACGAGTGGTAGAGCAGCTCGTAACGTCAATGGTCGCGTTATTATGTATGCCGATAAAATGACAGACAGTATGCGTGTTACGATACAAGAAACGGAACGTCGCCGACAAAAACAAATTGCCTACAACTACAAGAATGGCATTACACCTGTGCAAGCGGGTAAAAAAGCGTTGCTATCTCCTAACTCAGGAGTAGAAGTAACGGTAGATGGTAAGTTGGTAAGAACGTATATTGAGCCGGATGAAATTTCTTTTGCAGCTGACCCTGTAACGCAGTATATGAGTAAGGATGAGATTAAAAAGCAAATTACCAAAATAAAAACAGCGATGCTTCGAGCGTCAAAGGAAATGGATTTTAACGAAGCAGCCCGATTAAGGGATGAAATGTATGCCTTAGAGAAATTGATGTTGTAATTTTCTCTTCCTTCCTTCCCTTCATAGAAATTCCTTTCGATCTTTGTAAAAGGGACCTTAAATTAGATTTTATGTAATCTATCAGAAATGTTACATTGATTTCTTCATTTTTTAAAATTGGGGGGTTAGCACCCTATTTTTTGATGTGTAACTTATTGATATTTGATTATCTATAATTAATTTATAAAAAACACATATATGAAACTTTTTTACAACATCATTACTATGCTTACAATTAGTTTTGGGCTTTTAACTTTCACTAAATTAAAGGCTCAAAACTCTAATGCCTCGTCATGGAGTAAAAAAATGGATCGTCAAAAATCTTTTATTGAAAATAAAGGACAGTTCATTATTCCAAATTCATTTGGTAATATGAGCGATGTTTTATTTGCTGTAGATAATGGCGGAACTAAAATTTATTTCACTAAAAAAGGAATTACCTACACGTTTTTAGAAACTAAAAATAAGCAAAAAGATGAACGCGAAATGGCAAGAGAGCGCCGTGAAGAATTTAAAGATGCAGAATCTCATGAACGTTTTGAAAAAGAAGAGCACGAGCTAAAAATAAAATCGGATCAAGTAACCATGTTATGGGGAAATGCTAATTCAAATGTGGATATACAAGCTACAGGACTAACTTCTGATTATCATAATTATAGTTTTAAAAATAAATTAGGTCAGACTCAGGATGTATCACATGTAAAAGCGTATCAAAAAATTACCTATAAAAACCTTTATCCCAATATTGATGTGGAATATGTGTTTTCTGAAAAAGATGGTTTAAAATATTCCTTAATTCTTCATCCTGGTGCTGATCCATCAATAGTTAAAATGGTTTATGATAATTCGGTTACCTTAAAAAGTAATGGAGATGTACATATTGATACAAAATTTGGTGACATTATTGACCACGCCCCTTTAACTTTTTATGAAAGCAACAAGGTATCTATAATTACTTCCAAATTTTTGAAGGTTGGAAAAACGGTATCTTTTCAATTAGATAATTATGATAATACACAAACAGTTGTCATTGATCCATGGACTCTAACGCCTGCTTTTACTACTAACTGGGACTGTGTATGGGAATGTGAAAAAGATGGAGCAGGAAATGTCTACATCATTGGAGGTGTTATGCCATTACAACTTATAAAATATAATGCCGCTGGCGCTATACAATGGACTTATAATACACCCTATGATACAACGTCGTGGCTTGGTGGTTTTGCGGTTGATAATATTGGGAATGCTTATGTAACAAATGGTACTACACCAGGAATTATTAAAGTAAATACCGCTGGCGTACTTCAGTGGTCAGTAGGAGGTGGAGCGTTAGTTGAATATTGGGAAATTGCTTTTAATTGTGATCAAACAAAATTAATTGTTGGAGGTACAGATAATCTAAGAGGAGCTATTTTTGATATCAATACAGCTAATGGAGCTGTACTTGCTACAAAAATTATTGCATATGGTTCTGCTTTTGGTTTTCCTCCAAGTATTCAAGAGGTTAGAGCTATAACAGCTTGTGGAAATGGTCGATATTATTTTTTAACCTTAGATTCCATTGGTTATATTAATCAAAACTTTACACTATGTAGCGCTAATACAGCCATCTTTAAAACAACAAGTACGCATGGTTTTTCGTATAAGTGTGAAAATTTCAGATATGATAATACTGGAATTATGGCTATACGAGCGGATTTAAACTTTGTGTATACGCACAATGGAACAACGTTGTTTAAACGTTCATTGGCTAATGCTGCTATTATTGCATCTGTTCCAATACCTGGTGGAGCAGCAACTACAAGTTTAGGTCAAAAAGCAGTTAGTTGTAGCGGTATTGATATTGATGCGAATGGTAACATCTATGTTGGCTCTACCAATGCTGTAACGAAATTCAGTCCAGCCTTAGTTCAGTTAGGTACTGTAGCGGTTCCGTTTAATGTGTATGATGTTCATGTTAGTACAGCAGGCGATGTTATTGCTTGTGGTTCAACAGGAAATTCAGGAACAGCTTCTCGAACAGGTTATATTCAATCTATTTCTTCGTTAACAGCAGGAAATACGTTATCATTAATTTGTTGTGATGCTAACATTTGTCAACCAACAAATCAATGTTCAACATCACCAGCCTTTAACTTAATTGCGGCAAGTGCAGGTGGAACCTGGAGTGGCACTGGTATTACCAATACGTCTTTAGGTACATTTAATCCTGCAGTTTCTGGCGTAGGTTCTTTTGTTATTACCTATAGTTTAGCTTGCGGTGTAGGCACAACAACAGTTAACGTTAGTGCTTGTGGAACAGTAACCCTTTGTATAAATTCTGGTTCTATTACGGCTTCTGGAGGTACTGGCCCATACACTTGGTCGAGTACTACAACGAGTGTAAATTGTTCAGGTTGTATTTTTCCTTGTCCTAGTCTTTGTGGGTCAACTGTCCCTGCATGGACAGCAACAGGAACTACAGTAAGTGCGCCATCAGCAACTGTATTTCCTATAAAAGTAAAAGATGTGGCATCTGGAGTTACATTTACGTTTACAACTTTAGCGTCTATTCCTCCATGTACAGTTAGTGCTTGCCCAACTCTTACCTTATCTGTTACTTCTCAAACTAATGTTAATTGTTTTGGTGCAATTACAGGAATCGCAGCTATATCAACAAGTGGGGGAGTAGGACCATACACCTATACTTGGTCGCCAGGAGCTTTATCTGGTGCAAGTCAAACAGGTTTATCTGCTGGTGTATATACCATAGCCATTAAGGATGTCAATTTATGCCCAGGAACAGGTTTAGTAACTATTACACAGCCAACTTCTGCTGTTTCAGCTGTTATTTCAGCAACTTCAACTTCAGGATGTGGTGTTAGTAATGGCGGTGCAACGGTTACTGCTTCTGGTGGTACACCTGCCTATACATACAATTGGTTGCCAAGCGGTGGAACAACCGCTGGTGTTTCTAATTTAGCGGTGGGAAATAATACGGTTACAGTAACAGATTCGAAAGGATGTACAGTTACTGCTATTGCAAATATTTCGAACGCTAGTGGTCCAAATCTTTCTGTAATTTCACAAACTAATGTTGGATGTTTTGGTGCAAGTTCTGGAACTGCTAATGTTGCAGGGTTAGGTGGAACTGGGCCATATACTTATACTTGGACTCCTGGAAATTTATCGGGAGCAAGTCAATCAAATTTAGTTGCAGGAACATATACGATTATTGTAAAAGATGCAAATTTGTGTACTGGTACTGGAACATTAACAATTACACAACCTTCTACGGCATTAACGGCGGTTATTACAGCTACAACTCCAGCAAGTTGCGGGTCAAGTTCTGTATCTGTTTTTTGGACAGAAACATTTGGAACGGGTTGTAGTCAAGGAGCATTAGCAGCGGTTTATACAGGTACAAATGGAGCGTGGGCAGTTACCAATACTGGTTTAAATGATTTAGACGCTAATGAGTGGTATGTTAGTGCAACTGAATCAGGCATGGGAGTTGGCGTTTGTGGTGATGGTTGTTTGGGAGCTGGAACAACTAACCGAACTTTACATATTGCAAATGTATCTACTTCACCAGCAGCCTTTATTTTTTGCCCTACAGGAGACTGTGGTGCAGCATATGACACAGGGATTGGATCAAATAATGTTACCGCAGATATACGTGCAGAATCACCTACAATAAATTGTACAGGACAATCAAATATAAATATTACATTTAATTATCTAGAAGGAGGACAAACAACTATTGATGATGCTACATTATGGTATTTTAATGGATCGGTTTGGGCTCAAATTGATAATATGCCAAAAACAGTTGTTTGTGGGGGTGGTCAAGGTCAATGGGCATCAAGAACAGTTGTTTTACCTGCAAGTGCAAATAATAATGCGAATATAAAAATTGGATATAGGTGGATAAATAATGATGATGGAGTAGGATCAGACCCTTCCTTTGCAGTAGATGATATTACTTTATCTGCCAGTTCTGCTGGTGGTACAGGAGGAGCAACCGTAACTCCAAGTGGCGGAACACCTGGTTATACTTTCAATTGGATTCCCGCAGGCGGAACAACTGCTGGCGTTTCGAATTTAACAGCAGGGAATAATACGGTTACAGTAACAGATGCTAAGGGTTGTACCCAAACAGCAATTGCAGTCATTACTTCATTAAGTAACCAAACAATTACAGTTAACAGTCCAATAATTTGTTCCGGAGCCTCTGCTGTAATAACAGCATCAGGTGCCACAACTTATAGTTGGAGTGCCGGCTTAAGTTCAACGAGTGGAACAACTGTGAACGCAAACCCAACAGCAACAACGATTTATACAGTAACTGGAATAACAGCTGGTTGCTCATCTATACAAACATCTACTGTAACGGTTGTTTCATCACCAACGGTTACAACGAGTAACTTTACAATTTGCCCAAGCAGTTCCGCTACATTAACAGCTAGTGGAGCAACTGCATATACATGGAGTCCAGCGGGAACTTTAAGTTCATCAACAGGTTCGGTAGTAATAGCAACACCAGTAGCAAGTACTAATTATACGATTGTTGGCTCCAATGGAACTTGTACGAGTTCGGCAACCAGTTCGGTAACTATTGGAGCAGGTATATCCTTAATATCTAATCCTGCTACATTTTGTGTAGGAACCAATACAACATTAACTGTAAGCGGTGCCACGAGTTATACATGGAGTCCGGCAGGAACGTTAAGTTCAGTTAATGGACCAACAGTAATCGCCACACCAACTATTAGTACTACGTACACAATAACAGGAACAACAGGCGTTTGTTCTGGATCAACAACGGTATTAGTAACCGTTAATGCTCTACCTACAGTTACAGTTAATAGTCCAACCATTTGTTCTGGAGCATCCGCTGTATTAACAGCAGCTGGAGCAACAACCTATAGTTGGAGCTCAGGGTTGAGTTCAACAAGTGGAACAACCGTGAACGCCAATCCATCAACAACTACAATCTATACAGTAACTGGAACAACAGTTGGTTGCGTTGGAACAACAACATCTACAGTTTTAGTCAATGGAACACCAACCATTTCGCCAAGTAATTACACAACCTGTCCTGGTGGTTCAGCTACGTTAACAGCAACAGGCGCTACGAGTTATACATGGAGTCCAGCAGGAACATTAAGTTCAACGAGTGGTTCAGTAGTTATAGCAACCCCTGTAGCAAATACTAATTACACAGTGATTGGCGCTAATGGAACCTGCACGAGTTCGGCAACAAGCTCAGTAACCATAGGAACATCCTTATCCATTACTTCTAATCCAACCTCTATCTGTATCGGATCTAATACAGTATTAACTGTAAGTGGTGCTAATAGTTATACGTGGAGTCCAGCAGGAACCTTAAGTTCAGCGAATGGAGCAACAGTAACAGCAACACCAACTATTAGTACAACGTACACAATAACAGGAACAACAGGCGTTTGTTCTGGATCAACAACGCTATTAGTAATTGTTAATGCTTCGCCAACTGTTGCTGTTAATAGTCAAAGTTTATGTTTTGGAACTTCGGCTGTATTAACAGCAGCTGGAGCAACTTCGTATAGTTGGAGCGCAGGCTTAAGTTCAACGAGTGGAACAACTGTAACAGCCAATCCATCAACAACAACTAGTTATACAGTAACCGGAACAACAGCTGGTTGTGTTGGAACAACAACATCAACAGTAACGGTTATTGCAACACCAACTATTACAACAGGTAACTACACTATTTGTGCTAGTGGTTCAGCTACGTTAACAGCAACAGGTGCTACGAGTTATACATGGAATCCAGCAGGAACCTTAAGTTCAACGAGTGGCTCAGTAGTTATAGCAACCCCTGTAGCAAATACTAATTACACTGTTATTGGAGCCAGTGGCACATGCACTAGTTCAGCAACAAGTTTAGTAACGATTAGTACTGGTGTAACTATTACTCCAAGTTCAGCCTCTATTTGCGTAGGAACTAATACCCTATTAACAGCAAGTGGCGCCACGAGTTATACGTGGAGTCCAGTAGGAACTTTAAGCTCAGCCAATGGAGCAACAGTAACTGCTACGCCAACAACAAATACAACATATACAATTAATGGAACCGTAGGAGCGTGCACAGGATCAACAACGGTATTGGTTACAGTTAATCCTTCTCCAACAGTTACGGTTAATAGTCCTACTATTTGTTCAGGTACGTCAACTATTTTAACTGCAAGTGGAGCAACGGCATATAATTGGAGTGCGGGTTTAAGTTCCACGATTGGAACAAATGTTACAGCTAATCCACCCATAACAACTGTTTACACGGTTACAGGAACAACAGCAGGCTGTTCTTCTATTAAAACAGTAACGGTTTATGTTAATGCAACTCCAACTATTACAACGAGTAATTATACAACTTGCCCAGGTGGTTCTGCCACATTAACAGCAACAGGTGCTACGAGTTATACATGGAGTCCAGCAGCCACATTAAGTTCCTCTTCAGGTTCGGTGGTGATATCATCACCCGTCATCACTACTAATTATATAGTGATTGGAGCAAATGGAACTTGTACGAGCATTGCAACAAGTATCGTTACCATCAACTCTGGATTAACCATTAGTGCAAACTCGGCGGCTATTTGTATCGGATCTAATACGGTATTAACAGTAAGTGGCGCTACTAATTATACGTGGAGTCCATCAGTAACTTTAAGTTCTGCCAATGGAACAGCAGTTACTGCAACGCCAACTATTACCACAACTTATAGTATTATAGGTGTAACCGGAAGTTGTACTGGTTCTACAACTGCTTTAGTAGTTGTCAATAATACACCAACGATTACAGTTAATAGTCCAACACTTTGTTCAGGTAACTCTACTGTTTTAACAGCGAGCGGTGCAACTAGTTATAGTTGGAGTACAGGGGCAACCACTCAAACTATTTCTGTAACACCAGGAACTACATCTTCTTACACTGTGATAGGAACAACGAGTGGATGTTCTTCAGTAAGTGTTTCCACTATAGCTGTAACAACAACACCAACCTTAGCAGTAAGCCCTGATGTGACAATTGTAAAAGGTTCTTCCACAACATTGAGTGTTGTAGGAAGTGGTGTCTCCTATACTTGGTCGCCATCTACAACATTAAGTTGTGCGACGTGCACCAGCCCAACAGCCTCACCAATTATCACCACTCAGTATTGTGTTTCATCAAATAATGGAGCTTGTTCTACATCAACATGTGTTGTGGTGACGGTAGAACCTGCATGTTACAGTAATGCAGATTATCAAACACCAAATGCCTTTACGCCAAATGGGGATGGCATTAATGATGAGTTTTGTTTGAAAGGTTGGGCAGAATGCACCACTACATTTTATGTGGCTATTTATGATAGATGGGGAGAAAAAGTATTTGACGCCTCAGACCCTAACTTCTGTTGGGATGGTAAATTTCAAGGAACAGCATTAAACACAGCCGTATTTGTTTATTACATTAAAGCAGATATTATTAATGTTGGTACGATTACTAAAAAAGGAAATATTACTTTATTAAAATAACGGATAATGAAAACTAAAATTAGTATTTTAATAGTAAGTGTGGGACTTCACTACACATTAAGCAGCCAAGATTTTCATTATTCTCAATTTAATGAAAATCCTTCCTTAGTTAATCCAGCATTAACAGGTGCATCCAATGCAATGCGGGCGTCCATTGTATATAAAGATCAATGGAGAAGTATTACAACACCTTACACATCTTATGGTTTTTCATTTGAAGCAAAGCTTAAAGCTAAAAACTGGGAGCAAGTAGATCCTAAACGATCCTTGACTTTCAAAAAATCATCAAGCCGTATGGCGGCAGGTTTATCCGTGTATAATGACAAAGCAGGAGAAGGTAAATTAGGAACCTTTCAAACAAATCTTTCGTTTGCGATGGCTTTTCCAATATCAAAATTAAGTTCTATTACCTTTGGGGTGCAAGGTTCTTTTGTGCAACGTAAGGTGGATAATTCTAAGCTCATTTATTCTAGTCAATACAACGGTACTGGTTATGATGCTAATTTACCTTCTGGCGAAGCTAATTCACAGGTTAGTAAATTAAATGGAGATATAGGCGCAGGTTTATTATGGTCTTATGGTCAGAATGAAAAATCAATGGCCGCTAACAATCAATTTAAAGCTTTAATAGGTTTTTCAGCATACCATTTAACACGTCCCACCCAAAGTTTTGTTGGAGGCATTAACGATAGATTGTATATGAAGTATGTGTTTCATGGAAATGTATTAATCGGTATTCCGCATACTAATTTAGCGATTGTACCAAGTTGGTTAATACAATTTCAGGGGCCACAAAAAGAAATTGTGGCGGGTATGATGTTAAAATATTATATCAACGAAGACTCTAAATACACAGGTATCAAGAAAAAATCCGCATTCGGAATCGGTGCTTATTACAGAAACGGAGATGCTTTAATTGCGAATGCTTTAATTGAAATGGGACGAGTAGCTGTTGGATTTAGCTATGATATTAATTTATCTCAACTAACTGCAGTAAGCACTGCTAGAGGTGGCTTGGAATTTACACTTCGATTTGTTACCCCTAACCCTTTCCTATATCAGAAAAGATCAAAGGGGATGTTTAATTAATAGAGTCAGCCTTTTTCTAACTTTAAAACTCACTGATAAAAGACAACAGTTCTTTGTTTTCGCTTATCCATATTATTAAACTATTATTACGAGGAGGTAGTTCCAGTTTTTGGCAAATACGAGATCTGTAATTTTCTATGGTTTTTTCAGATAAAAAAAGGAGTTCTGAAATTTCTTTTGAAGATTTATTTTGGCTTACAAGCTTTAGTGTTTTTAATTCAGCTTGACTTAAAACTTTAAGGTCATTCACTAATTGTTGTTTTTTTTTATCTTGAATACTCAATTCTGAATGATGAGGAAGGATAGCGGATCCAATGTAAATCTCTCCGTTTAAAATAGTATTTATACAATCTATAATTTCATCAACAGTGGTGTCTTTTAAAATATATCCAGACGCACCCGATAGCATAGCATTTTTAATCATTTCCTTTTCTTTATACATAGTTAGTATAATGATTTTTGAAAATGATTTTTCTTTTAAAACCTGCTTGCATACGTCGAGGCCATTTAATTCAGGCATATTTATGTCTAAAAGAGCAATCTCAGGTTTAAATTTTAAAATGCCAATAGCGGCCTCGTTACCATTTTTACATTCAATTATTTTAGCCTTAGGAAAGGTATTTTGCATTAAATCAATCAACCCTTTTCTGAAAATTGGATGATCGTCTGCAATGAGCAATGTTTTTATTTGGGGGAAATTAGTCATTGAATTTAAGGGTTAATTTAAAACTTTTATTTAACTTATTTTCGAAACTTACCGAACCATTAATGATTTTTGCTCTTTCTTGTATAGATAGTAATCCTAATCCATTTTTTCGTTTGGCAGTTAATCCAATACCATTGTCTTGATATATTAATATAAACTCATTTTCTTTTTTGGTAATGGAAATTTTTAATGCAGAAGCCTTCGCATGTTTTAACGTGTTATTCGTGCATTCTTGAAGTATTCTGTAAATGTGTGTTTTAACTAATATAGGTAAGCTTTCAATGTTTTCTGAAATATCAAAACTACATTCTAAATGAGAAGAAGATTGTATATTTTCCATTAGTTGGGCAATGGATCTAACTAAACCTATTTTTTCTAGATATGATGGATAAAGACTGCTAGAGATTTCTCTTGTTTGCTCAATTACTCTTGAAAGCTCTTTTTCTAGACTTTTATCTTCTTGATTACTTTTTAGTAATGCTATTTTTGATTTTATCATTGACAGGGATTGACCTATATCGTCATGTAAATCCATTGAAATTCTTAAGCGATCTCTTTCAATATTTTCAATGAGTTGTCTGCTGAAAGATTCTTGTTTTTCTCTTAATTTGATGGAATATCTAAATGATATAAATCCAATCCCTAAAATTAAAATAATAAATGAAACTCCACTACTAAGCCATTTTATAACTTTTTCGTCTTGATTTAATTTTTCTAATTGTAAATATCTTGATTTTTCTTTTTCTAATTCTATTTCTTTTTTCTGAACATTATACTTCAATTGGAGTTCTTGAATAATTTTTCCATTTACAGTTTGCTCGATACTATCTTTAATTTTCCTATATGATAAAAAATCATCTAAAGACTGTTTATAATTCCCATCTAACTTTTCAATTTTATGTAAAAGCAAATAGTAATTACTTTTATCTTCTAAATTACCTGTTTTTACTGAAAGTTCGTCAGCGAGTTGTAATACATTTCTCGCCTCTTTATTTTTTTTTAAACCAATTAGAACTTCAGCTTTACCAATGTAAGCTTTTGTTAATTCAATTATAAGCGAATGACTTTTTAAAACGACAATAGCAGAATCTATATAACTAAGTGCTAATTCTTTTTTATTATTTTCACTTAGAGTGGCTCCTAAATTTATAAAAGCAGTAGAAAGTTCTCGAGGGTGATTATTTACACGTGTATAATTAATAACGTTCGAAAACAACTTTAATGCGGCATCAACTTCGTTTTTTGAAATATAAATTAAACATATATTAATTTCTATATGACTGACTAAATTTTTATCATTTTCTTTTTTTGCTAATTCTAATCCTTTTTCGAAATCAATTAACGCATCTTCTGTTTGGTTTGTATATAATTTCAGAAGGCCTAAATTGTTTCTAAAAACAGCTGGGTAATGGGTAATATTATGCGCCTCTGAAAAAACTAAGCCTTCAATATAAAGCTTAGCAGCATCTTGTAATTGATTCCTTTCTTCCTTAATTATACCCATCAAATTTAAAATCTCAACCGTATTTTCATAATCCTTATTTAATTTAGATTCTACTAATAGCTTTTGAAAATCTTTTTCTGCATTTTGATTTATGCTTTCTTCATGTTCCATAAAAATAAGCCGAATATTAGAAAGCATTTTAATATGATGATTATTTGATGTTAAAGCCTTTGTAATAGATTGATTTAAATAATATTTAGCTTGTGTAATGTTTCTTGTATAATAAAAGTAGCTTCCATAATATAAATAAACTTCTGAAATTGCACCTTGGTATTTTTTGTTTTGAGAAGCCTCTATAATAGTTTTTTGACCAATTTTAAATAAGTGCGTTGAGTCGTAAAATGAGGCTTCTTTTACATCTTTCAATAGGTTTTTTAATTCTTCACTGTATTGCGCAACATTTATAAAATGACATACAAAACATAGAAATAATGTGCTATATACTCTTTTAATCATATTTTACTTGTAGTTGTATCAAATATAATAAAAAACATCAAGTATATAATAAATGGGGGGAGTAGCACTCTTTACAATAGTTGCAAGTTTAATTAATTTTAGTTTTTCTTATCTTACTTAATTTGATGGGTTATTTTAAAAATCTTTTGGTTGTATTTATTTGTATACTTTGTACTAAAAGATTAACTTTTTTTTCCACTTAAAGGTAGTAACTCCAATTTCCATATTATAAGTTATAAAGGCCTATCTAACATTTGGAAAGTATAGGGGAATTATGGTTTTCTATTATTATTCTCAACCTAAAAAAAGCTCACCATAAATTCAATATTTTTAGTATATTTGCCCGAATTTTAACACCGAAAATTCAATTAAAATGGCTTCATCATTTTTAGCAAACAAATTTGTTTCCGAAGGATTAACTTACGACGATGTTTTATTAGTACCTGCTTACTCCGAAGTATTGCCTCGCGAGGTAAATATTGCTAGTAGCTTTACTAAAAACATTAAAATAAACTCCCCTATAGTTTCAGCAGCAATGGATACTGTTACCGAGTATCAAATGGCCATTACAATGGCTCAAGAGGGTGGTATAGGTGTATTACACAAAAACATGTCTATTGATGAGCAAGCTCGTCATGTGCGTAAAGTAAAACGTAGCGAAAGCGGGATGATTGTAGACCCTTTAACAGTTCTAGCTACAGCGACTATTAAGGATGTATTAGATATAATGACCGAAAATAAAATTGGCGGCGTGCCAGTTGTTGATGCCAATAAAACGTTTGTAGGGATTGTGACTAACCGTGATTTACGATTTGAAAAAAACTTAAAACGTTTAATTAAAGAAGTGATGACTCCTGCTATTAAAGCTGTTACGGCTGCTCAAGGGGTTACATTAAAACAAGCAGAAGATATTTTACAGGATCATAAAATAGAGAAATTACCTATTTTAGATAAAAATAAAAAACTAGTTGGTTTAATTACCTATAAGGATATCATTAAAATTAAAGTTCGACCAAATGCGGCTAAAGATGACTTAGGTAGGTTAAGAGTGGCAGCAGCAGTTGGTGTAACTCACGATACACTTTTACGAGTAGATGCTTTAGTGGCCGCAGGTGTTGATGCCATTATCATAGATACGGCTCATGGCCATTCTAAAGGTGTTATTAATATGCTGAAAGACGTTAAAAAGAAATACAAAACGTTACAAGTTATAGTTGGTAATATTGCTACTGGTGATGCTGCTTTAGCTCTAATGAAAGCTGGTGCCGATGGCGTAAAAGTTGGTATTGGGCCAGGTTCTATTTGTACTACTCGCGTTATTGCAGGTGTTGGTGTCCCACAATTATCAGCTATTATGAGTGTGGCAGAAGCACTTAAAGGTCGTTTACCAATTATAGCTGATGGTGGCATTCGTTTTACGGGCGATATCGCTAAAGCGATTGCTGCTGGTGCTAGTACGGTAATGATGGGTGGTATGTTTGCAGGAGTAGAAGAAAGTCCGGGCGAAACTATTATTTTTGAAGGCAGGCAATTTAAAGCTTATCGTGGAATGGGTTCTTTGGAGGCTATGCAAATGGGTTCTAAGGATCGTTATTTTCAAGATGCTGAAGATGATATTAAAAAATTAGTACCAGAAGGTATTAGTGGACGTGTTCCATTCAAAGGCCATTTAGCAGATGTGATGTACCAATTAATAGGTGGGTTAAGAGCAGGTATGGGATACTGTGGTGCTAAAACTATTGCAGATTTACAACAAGCAAAGTTTACTAAAATAACTACATCTGGTATTAAAGAAAGTCATCCACACGATGTTGTTATTACAAGAGAATCGCCGAATTATACAAGATAAACAAAAGTGATATAGAGACAAAGGGTTAGGAAGGATTTGAATGACTGTAGTAAGAAAAGTAAAAGGTCTTTAAGTCAAATAGTCTCTATTAGTCATTTAAAAAAATAATAGTTAAAAAATAAAAAAGAATGATATTACCAATAGTTGTTTATGGCGATCCGGTTTTAAGAAAAAAATGTGTAGATATTGAACCAAGTCATCCAAACTTAGAGCAGATTATTAAAGACATGTATGAAACCATGTATGATGCTAATGGTGTTGGTATAGCTGCTCCACAAGTTGGAAAACCTATTCGTTTGTTTTTAGTAGATGCATCTCCATTTGCTGAAGTGGATGAGGATGAAGAGCCTGAATTTAGTGAAGCAGAAATGGCAGAAATGAATGGGTTTAAAAAAACATTTATCAATGCTCGTATATTGGATGAAGTAGGAGAGGAATGGAAATTTAATGAAGGTTGTTTAAGCATCCCTAAAATTAGAGAAGATGTGTTGCGTAAGCCAGATGTAACCATTGAGTATTACGATGAAAAATTTAAGAAACATACGGAAACTTATACTGGTGTAATTGCTCGTGTTATTCAGCATGAATATGATCACATAGAAGGGATATTATTTACAGATAAAATCAATCCGTTTAAACGTAAATTAATTTCAGGTAAATTAACCGATATTTCAAAAGGGAAATTTAAAGCAGATTATAAAACACGCGTGTATCAACCGAAGCGATAATAGTTACTGTTATTAAACTAAAAGAGTTAAGGTATTCAAAAGTAAAAGAGACTAAAATCAAATACTATGTTAAATTCAAAAATTAATTTCAAAATAATAATTTCTTTTCTTTCGTTAGCAATCTTCTTTACATCTTGTGGTGGTAATAACGATCAAGCAAAAACGGAAGAAGTTAAAAAAGATACAGTTATTGTTAATCATGGAAATTGCGAATCTTATTATCAGGATGCAAAAAAAATGGATGACGTTTTAATGAAGGAAACTTCAGTAAAGAAAGATTTAGCAGAGCGTGCTATTAATGCCTTTAGCTTATATGCAAACGAATGTAAGAACGACAGTTTAGCACCCATCTTTTTATTGAAAGCGGGTCAAGTTGCTCAATCAGTTGGTAATTTTAAGCAAGCTGAAATCTTATTAAAACAATGTAATACTGAGTTTCAAAAGTTTAGAAATCGTGGCGCTTCTTTATTTTTATTGGCTCAATTATATGATGATGCATCCATGTTAAATAATGAGGTTGAAGCCAAAAAGATTTATCAAGAAATTTGTACTTCATACCCAAACAGTGCTTGGGAACGCGATGCTAAAGCTTCTATTGCTAATTTAGGTAAAACAGATGAGCAATTGGTGCAGGAGTTTTTAAAGAAAAATAAAAAGTAAGTAATTAACTCTTTAAAATTACCCAATATAATATACCCCAAATACCTATAAAAAATAATCCTAAATACATTGTATTTAGATTTTATTTAAGATCTCTTTTTATTATTAGTCGATATAAAATCCAAGCAATGTATAAGACTATAAAAATAAGTGGTGCAAAAATCCTAAGCATTTTTAAATTTAATAGTATTGTTTAATAATATAAACTGGTTATTTATCTCTTTTCTTTAACCATTCAGTAACGGCTGGAGCTAATTCTTTTTGGGATTTAGAACCTACAAATACTCCGATATGCCCGCCTTTAAAGCTATATAGTTCTTTATCCTTCGAACCAACAAAATCGTTTAAGGGAATAGTCGCTGCGGGTGGCACTAAATGATCTTCAGTAGCATAAATATTTAGTAAACTACAAGTGAGATTTTTTAAATTTACTTTTTTACCACCAACTTCTAATTCTCCTTTTATTAATTTATTTCCTTGGTATAAGTCTTTCATAAACTGAAGGAAGCAAGCACCAGTTTGGTCAGGGCTTTCGCTAATCCATTTTTCCATTCGTAAAAAGCTTACTAACTTTTCATCGTTTTCCATGGCATTAGATAAGGCTTGTTGCTTTTGTAGCTTCATCATTGGTTTTAAAGCATCAAACCCTTGATTTAAGAAGTCGCCAGGAATTAGTCCATCAAAACCTTCAACAATGGTATCAAAATCCATGTCTTTACTCCATCGGAATAACAAGCCGTCATTGGTACTAAAATCAATTGGCGTAACATGTGTTACTAAATTTTTTATTTTGCTTGGGTATAAGGATGAGTAAATAACGCTTAAAGTACCACCTTGGCAAATACTTAAGATATTTATTTTTTCAACCCTATTTTTTTTTCGGACAAAATCTACACAGTTATTGATGTAACCATTTACATAATCATCCATACTGATGTATTTATCCATTTTAGTAGGATAACCCCAGTCTATTAAATAAACATCAAGTCCTGCTGCCAATAAATTTCGAATGTAACTTCTGTCAGGTTGTATATCCAACATTTTATAGGTATTTACTAAAGCGTAAACTATTAAAACAGGTGTTTTGTAAGTTGGTTCAGTATCTCTGTTATATCTATATAAAGTTAATTTATCTTCGCTATAAACCGATGTTTTAGGAGAGGTTGCAATTTCAACGCCCTCAACTTTATTTAAGGTTTCGTAGCTTTTTAACATTTTTGAGTTAATGTTATTTATCTCTTCAAGTATTCTATGTTCCATAATACAATATAAAGTGGAAAGGTATTGTTTTAAATTTTAATAAAAAAAGCTGCTGATGAAAATCAGCAGCTTTTTTTAGATAAGAAAGAATATATTATTTCTTTTTTGCTTTTGCCGCTTTGTCTTCTTCAAATAATTCAACAGAAGCTGCATTTTGCATAGCTAATTTAGTTTGTAATTCTTTTACAGTTTTTTTTAATTCATGCATTGTTTTATAAACTTCTTCCATTTCACTTTTTAAAATGATTGGGTATTGTTCAAATACATTTTCAAATTGTTTTTCGAAATGTTTTTTTACATCCATTGTTAAGTTTAATGCTTCACCTTTTACTTTACTAAATTCTTCAGTTGCAAATAACTCAGTAAACATGGTTTCATTTTTCTTAATAAATTCAGCATACATTTCATTAGCTGTAGGCATTGTGAAAGAACCAGGGGTTAAGTTTTTGTACTTTTCCTGAGTTTCAGTAGCTAAAGCTTCTAAAGAAGTTTGCATTGTTTTATATAAAAATGATTGCAATTCAGATTGCTTGATGCTGTATTCAGCCACTTTATCCATTAAAGAAATAGTAGCTTCAACATTATCTTTTTCTTTACCTGGATTTACCAATTTCATTAAAGGCTCATATGTTTTACCAAAAACGTTGTTCATTTTAGCATATAGATCTTTTAATTGATCAGAGTTACCGCTAAACATTTCAGGAAATTGAGCTTTCATGTTTTGCATTTGCTCCATATACTCTTTTCCTAAATGATTTTGGTTTACGAAAAATCCTTGAACTTGTTTAGTAGAATTTTCAAACATGTCTTTTAAGCTATTGTTATTAAAAAAACCACCAAACATTTGTTCAGTAATATTTTTGTAATTATTAGCTGCATAAATGTTTTTCCAAGTATCCATACTGAAATCACTGTTCTTAACAGCAGACATCATTGGTTGAAACATTTCTTGAACTTTCATATACATTTGAGATCCTTCGTACATGTTTTTAAACATATCAGCATTAAAAGGGTTTTTGATGCCTTTAGAAAAAGTATCATAAGAGTTATTCATAGTGCTCATCCAACTGTTATAAATATTAGTCCAAGCATTATTCATAGTTGAATAGCTAGCATTTACATCATTTGCATTTTTACCATAATTAACAGCAGAATTGTAAATAGATTGATTAAAATCAGTCATTTGTTTCATGCCAGTCATTTGTTGTGCATACCAATTTTTGAAAAACTCTTCTGGTTTAGAATTGTCATTCATAAAAGGATTTGCACCATTCATAAAAGGATTAGAAGTATTTGATTGCATACCGCTAAACATAGCAGATTGTTTTTCCATCATATCTTTAAAGAAAGACTGGCTTTCAGCGGCAACATTACCAGAAGCAAAAGCAGATTGAAATTTTTTCGCAGAATCCATCCAAGTATTCACTGCATTTGATTGAGCGTCCATTAAATTGTCAATCATTGGGTTGTTTGTTTTCATGTTAATTTAAGTTTAAAAAATTAATAATTACGTCTTAATAACTGAAAATCAGATGGTTAAGGCGTGATTTTCAATTCGAGTACAAATATCGGCTTTTTTTCGACAAATGTCAAGTCTTTTCATATTAAATATTTGTTAAATCAGACTAATCTGATTTAGGGTTAGATGAAATTTCAATTTTGAGATTGAAGTTATCGTGAATTAAAAAAAAGATTCGTAGAAATACTCCTAACTTATTACCTTGCCAAACACATAAAATTTTATACTTTTAAATAATGATTGAATTCTTAGAAATTATTGATAAAAATTTATTGTTGAGTATAAATGCACATCATACTCTAGTAATAGATAAAATCATGTTTCTGGTTTCTAGTATTTGGATATTTACGCCACTATTTGTGTATTGGTTGATGCCTATTGTCAAAACATACGAATTAAAAAAAGTACTTATATTATTTGGTTTTGTTATACTGTTAGTTTCATTAACAGATCAAACTTCAAATCAAGTAAAACATGCCGTCAAGAGATATAGGCCAACACATAATATCGAAATTAAAGATCAAATTCATATCGTAAATGATTACCATGGCGGGCAATATGGTTTTTTTTCTAGTCATGCTGCAAATTCTTTTGGTATAGCCATGCTACTATGTTTATTATTTAGTAAACACTCTATGTTATTTAGAAGTTCATTTTTTGCTTGGGCAGCCCTAATAGCCTATAGTCGTATGTATTTAGGGGTTCACTATCCTTCGGATATAGTAATAGGTGCATTAACAGGTTTGTTTTGGGGTTTTGTAATTTATAAACTAGTTCAATTTACTTTTAAAAAATATTTTAATGAAACTATTGCTATTTAGTTTATTCGTTACCAGCGCTGCTTTAGCTCAGTTACCAGAAACGGATATTTGGTTGTTTCAACTTGAAAAAAAAGATAATATATTAATTTATACAAACCCTTTAAATATTAATAAGAGGGCGGGTTACGATAATCAACCAGCTTTTTCAGGTGATAATAAATCTATTTTATATGTTAGTATTAAAGATGATAAGCAAGCTGATATTTATCAATATAATAGTAAAACCAAAACACACATTCAATTAACTAAAACCAAAACAAGTGAATACTCTCCAACCATTTTACCTGATGGAAAAGGGTTTTCATGTGTGGTTGTAGAAATGGATTCTGCGCAACGCATTTGGCAATATAATTTTGATGGAACCTTTAATCATATTATTGCTGAACAGGTAGATTCTGTTGGTTATCATTCATGGTTAAGTAATGACACCTTACTTTATTATAAATTGACAAACCCACATAGTTTAAGAGCAATAAATAATAAAACTAGTGAAGATGTATGGATTTGCAATCATCCAAGTAGAGCCTTTAAGAAAATGGGAAATACGAATAATTTTATTTATGCCATCAAAGACAGTATTAGTATGACTTTTAGAGTGTATAACCCAACTTTACGTGAAAGTAAATTATATGCAACTTACCCATCCGTGAGCGAAGATTTTATTTGGCACCCAGAACTTGGTTTGGTAAAGGCTGAAAATGCGAATTTGTTAAGATATAATGAGTCATCGAAAATGTGGGATGTATTATTTTCATTTTCTAATTTAGGAATTAAAAAAATTACACGCTTTATATTTGATAATAAAAATAAGCAATTAGCCATCGTTAGTAATTTATGATAATCGAAAAAGAAACAAATGGTTTTCTTCTTTCTACGGATAAAGGAAAATTGCAAAGCAAATATATACATCACTATTTAAGTGAAGAAAGCTATTGGGCAAAAAACATTCCTGTTCAAATGGTTGAAAATGCAATTGCTGGAAGTCTTTGTTTTGGTGTGTATCATAATCAACAACAAATAGGTTTTGCAAGGGTTATAACAGATAATGCCACCTTTGGTTACTTAGCAGATGTTTTTATTGACAAGTATTACAGGGGGCGGGGATTGTCAAAAGAATTAATGGCTTTTATAATAGATTATCCAAGTATCAAAACATTAAGGCGTTTTATGTTGGCCACTAAAGATGCTCATAGTCTTTATGTTAAATTTGGGTTTAATCCGTTAAAGGAACCAGCTCGTTTTATGGAAACTAAATTTTTTGAATCCTATTGATTTTAGCAGGTATATATTTTTTAATTTTTTGCTGGGTTGTTTACAAATTACCTTTTTTTAAAGACAATCATCTTTCATTTAAGTTTGCTTTTATTATTTTTTGTTTTAAAATTGTTGCAGGATTCGCCTATTATCAGGTGTATTTTTCTGATAAATTACATCTCATTCAAGGCGATAGTTATGATACGCTGATGGGTGCAAACATTATGTTTCAGGCTATTCATGAAAGTCCTATAGATTATTTGAAAATGATTTTAGGAATACATTCCGATTTAGAAACCGATGCTTTATACAGACCGTACTTTGAAAAAATAAATGATTGGAGCCAAACTAAACCTGCCGATAATTTTTTCTTAAATGATAATAGAACCTCCGTTCGTTTTAATGCTTTTGTTCAATTATTTTCTTTTGGCTACTATTCAGTACATGCGCTGGTTATGCTTATAATTTCTTTTGTGGGGCAGTTCGCTTTTTATAAAACATTTAAAATGTATTTTCCTCAAAAAGAAAAACTATTGGCTATCGCCATATTTTTAGCACCCTCTGTTTTGTTTTGGACGGCAGGCATTTTAAAAGAACCAATGGCACTTTGTATTATGGGTTTTTTTGTGCTTTCTTTTTTTAAATTATTTGTTCATAATCAGTATTCAATTAAAATAGTTATTTGCTTTATTGTATCAACCCTGTCTTTTTTAGTATTGAAGCCTTATATACTTATCTTATTAATATTGCCATTGATTATTTATGTCTTATTAACCAAATTGAACATCAAGAAAGTAGCCTTATTCTACGCAATCACTTTAAGTACTATTCTAAGTTTTTCAATCGTTGTATTAAAATATGCATTTAACAAAGATGTAATTAAAACAATAGTCGTTCGTCAAAATGATTTTATTAATTTAAGTAAAGGCGGTATTTTTTTTAAAAACAACAAAAATTATCTTCGTTTAGAATGCAACGATACTAGTAATTTCACCTTTATTGATGCTATAAAAATAAAGAGTAAAATAAATCTCCATACTAAATTAATGTATTGGAAAAGAAATTATTCGAACGATACAATTTTTGTAAATGACAATACCGATACAACAATTTATAGTTTTGTGTCGGCATGTTTGCCAGCAGGTTCTTCCATTTCAATGGAACGTTTAAGTTATTCTTTCCAATCCTTTTCTAAATTAATTCCAATCTCTTTTTATAATGTTTTGGCAAAACCATTTTTTTATGATAGTCACTCAGGTATTGAGTTTATAGCTTCATTTGAAAATTTCGGCTATTTATTATTTTTTATATTTTGCTTTTATTACCGAAAAAAAATGAAAGTTGATAGAAACTTACTGTACTTATTAATAAGCATAATCGTTTTATCCTTTTTACTAATAGGTATTACCACTACTGTTATGGGGGCAATTGTTAGGTATAAAGTGCCATTTATTCCTTTTTTATTGATGATACCTCTCCTTTATTTGGATGCAGACGTTTTTAAAAAAATTCCTTTGATTAAAAAGTTTCTTTGATATTTTTAGTGCCAATTTTTTTCTTGGAATTCCAGATAGGCTTAATTGCTCGTGCTCT
>JANXRU010000133.1 GCA_025356715.1 Bacteroidota bacterium | reverse complement strand
TGTTCGGCCTCAACTTTTGTTAACAACAGTCCATCATAAGGAATAGCTGTAAAATATGGCACTGATGTAATTTCTCCCAAATTTGAAATCGCTCCCTTCGCTCCTCTTTCTGTTAATGCATTCACTAAACCTTTTAACGTTTCATTAAACCCTACTCCTATTACCCCTTCTAAAGGTGTAATAAAATCCATTGTACCTCCAGATGAAGCATAAGTTAAAACATCATTATTACCTATGAACAAGGTGAAAAATGTAGGATTCAAAGCCAAAGCATCAGATAAGATAGACGCTGATTCTAGATTAGAAGCCATCCGTGTAAAAAATGGATTATAAAAGCCTACCCAATTTTTTGGATTACCAATTCCTGGAATTACTAGAGATGTTAGCTTAGCACTAGGTACGCTCATATTTTGAAAAGGCCCTTGCTTATCATAAATATTTTCAATAAAAACTGCCAAATCACCTTGTTTGGCAATATATTCGGGGGCGTGATTATTACCAGAATCTTCTGTTTTGTTTTTTAATGCTAAGCGAGCATTTCCATAAAAGCCAACACCCACAGAATCAGGCTTCATAAGCGGTTGATTAAAATCTCCGCCTCCAAGCGTTTTAAATTGTTGAGCCATCAGATTTGAAAACGCATATTGCTGACCTTCATAAAACAAAGCACCATCTGTATAGCCTGATGTAATTGAATCTCCAATAGAAACAAAACTAGACAAATCTAAAGGCTTCGATTTATTATTTGGCATTTCTTTATAAGCTTAACAAACGCATTTAAAAAATAATATTAATTAATAGTAGTCATTTAAATGCAAGAAAAAAAATAATTTACAACGCTTATCTAATAATGCACAATTTATTTTTAGATATTCTACCCTCATCATCACGCAAAATAACTGTATAAGTTCCTGCATCAAATAAAATAGCATTTAAAGCAAAACTAGTTCCAATAATTTTATTTTTAGTTAAAACGATCTGGCCTTTGGAATCTACAATTTCTAAAGTGTACGTTTTATTTTTATCATTATTAAATTTAATCTCAAAAACGTCATTAGCAGGATTTGGTTTAATTGTAATATTTCCAGGCTCTACATAATCAAATAACAAAAATATTATTTCCGAAAACTGATTTGCTCCAAATTTAAGCTTGTAATAATTAATTTTATTTAAAGTAGGGGTTGAATGAGTAAAATCATAGGGAGTTGAATTTGAACTATTCCCACAAACCCCATAAATACTTCCTATTTCATTAAAATTAATCATATCCGATGAATGAAAAATAGTAATTCCATTACATGTAGGTCCACTTTCAATGTTCCAAAGAAGCAATATCGACTTTTCTTTTTGAAGGGCTGAAAAACCTGATAAACTGATGCTTTGGGAATACACAGAGTTGACATTACTTAGCAGAAATGCAACAAAAAAACAAAAATGCAATGTCATTTTCTTTATATTCGTTACAATTATTTTCATGTTTAATACACTAATTTGACTCTATTACAAATTTATACTAAACTAGTCAATTCTTTCAAACTTTGTTCGTATTCTTTTTTGATTCTCACAACAATTTCTTCGCATGAAATAATATCATGAATTAGCTCAGATGATTTACCAGCTGTCCATAAGGTATTATAATTATTAGGTAATACTGATTTTTCAAGTTTTTTCATTCCTCTAATCTGTACCAACATTTTAAACCATTTTTTAGTTGCCGAATGATTACTCAAAAATTTCTCGAACCAGTTTTGAGTATAGCCCATTTTTTTTGCTGCATCATTATTAATAACAGCACATGGTGTACCAGATAATTTTTCAGTCATCACAATATCTTCCATTCCAGAAGAGACAACCGCTTTTTTATAATTATCATTTACACCAGCTTCTGTACTTGCAATAAAACGCGTACCAATAGAAACACCACTTGCTCCTAAAGCTTGGACAGATAATATGCCGTATCCATTAGCAATACCTCCAGCGGCAATAACTGGCATGGATGGGAAATGTTCTTTTAAAGCAGGTATTAAAACTTGTAAAGGATTAGGCCCTGCATGTCCACCAGCCCCTTGCCCAACAGCTATAAAGCCATCACAATTCGAATCCATACATTTTTGAGCATGAGGAATATTAGTTACATCACAAAATACTTTTCCTCCGTATAGATGAGCGCCAACAACAACCTCCTTTGGGCTTCCTAAAGATGTAATAAAAAATGGCACTTTTTTATCCAAACAAATCTTAGTATGCTTAGCTGATAAAGGATTTGATTTCTGAACAATAATATTTACGCCATAACTACCTTTATATTGCTTACTATACGCATTTAATTCATCTAATATTTGTTCTAATTCACCTTCTTTTCTGTAATTAAGTGTGGGAAAAGTAGCCATAATACCCGCTCTAATGCCAGCCTTCATCATTTCCATATTACTTACTAAAAACATAGGAGCCATAATAATGGGGAATTCTATGTGTAATAAAGTGTTTAAGTTATTTTTACTTTCCATCTAAATATATTTTGATTTAAGACAAATATAAGTTATTTTTATGCATGCATAACACTTATTTATGCTGTAAAATAATTCTTAAAAGTTACTATTATGAATGATATAGAAAATTTTCGTCTTTTTGATTTCTTATCGCACTTACAGCAAATGCCATCAAAACCTGATGCACTTGCGGCAAAAGAAAATGGAATATGGAGAAAATATAGTACCGAAGAATATATTGACACTGTTAATCTACTGAGTTATGCATTTATTCAAATAGGTATTAAGTCAGGAGACAAAATTGGATTAATATCCAACAATCGCCCTGAATGGAATTTTGTTGATTATGCCTGTTTACAAACTGGAAGCATTAACACGCCGCTTTATCCAACCATTAGCGATAATGATTTAAAACATGTAATTGGTGATGCTGGGATCACTTATTTTTTTGTGTCCAATAAAGACATCTATAACAAAGTAAAAGCATGTTCCGCTAATTCTAGTATTAAAGAAATTTACACATTTTCTAAAATTGAAGGTATTCCATGCTTGGAGGATTTAATAACGATTGGCAAAAACAATCCTCATACTGAAACTCTCGAAAAAATAAAAGCTGGCATAAAAAACACTGATTTGGCAACGTTAATTTATACTTCAGGAACTACAGGTAATCCAAAAGGCGTAATGCTTTCTCATAAAAATTTTGCAAGTAACGTTGCTGCTACTAAAGATTTGTGTCCATTTCAATTTGAATGGAGGGCATTAAGTTTCTTACCATTAAATCATGTATACGAACGCATGCTGTCCTATTTATATATTAGCAGGGGAATGTCTGTATATTATGCTGAAAGTATTGATACTATTGGAGAGAATTTAAAAGAAGTAAAACCTCAGGTGTTTGTGACTGTTCCTCGTTTATTAGAAAAGGTATATGAAAAAATAGTAACTACGGGTTCTCAATTAACGGGCATTAAAAAAATATTATTCTATTGGGCCTTAAATTTAGGATTAAGATATCAGCAACATGGTGCAAACGGTGGGTGGTATGAATTTCAATTAAATATCGCTAACAAAATCATTTTCAATAAATGGCGCGAAGCCCTTGGTGGAAATATTGTAGGAATTGTTTCTGGTGGTTCGGCTCTGCAACCACGATTAGCTAAAGTGTTTCATGCAGCTAAAATAAAAGTATTAGAAGGTTATGGCTTAACCGAAACTTCTCCTGTAATATCAGTTAACAACCATGCAGATGAAAACATAAAAATTGGAAGTGTTGGTCCAATCATCAATAACGTTCAAGTTAAATTTGAAGAAGACGGAGAAATTTGCGTGAAAGGTCCGAATGTAATGTTAGGTTATTACAATTTACCAGAGCTAACCAAAGAATCGTTTGATACTGACGGGTGGTTTCATACAGGCGATATTGGAATTTTGGAAGATGGAAAATTTTTAAAAATTACCGATCGTAAAAAAGAAATGTTTAAAACGTCTGGAGGTAAATACATTACTCCCCAAATAACTGAAAATAAATTAAAAGAAAGTCGTTTTATTGAACAAGCCATGGTTATTGGCGAAAACGAGAAATTTCCTTCTGCATTTATCGTTCCTTCATTTGCATTTTTAAAAACTTGGTGTGAGAAACATGGTATTTCTTATACAACCAATACTGAAATGATAACGAATGATCGTATAAAAAATAGAATTATGGAAGAAGTTGAACTTACAAACAATGGACTTGCTCAATACGAAAAAATTAAAAAAATTGAATTACTTGCCAAAGAATGGAGTATAGAAAGTGGAGAAATGACTCCAAAATTATCATTGAAACGAAAAATAATTATGTTGGACAACAAAGCGGCTTACAGTCAAATTTATCCATCTTAAAAAACTTTAAATAAAAAATAAATTATGCACGCATAATATATTATTATGTATATTTGTTAAATAATTATGAGTAAGAAACATACAGAAACAATTGATTCTAAATTAAAAACATCTTGGCAAGTTGTTAGTCGAATGTATAATGCTGAAGCTTCATTACATGGCTTAACAATAGCCATGGGGCATTTTTTATTAAACATAGATAGCCATGAAGGATCGTATGGTTCAGATTTAGCTCCATTACTTGGTATGGAAAGCACCTCCTTATCACGCATAACCTTATCTCTTGAGAAAAAAAAATTAATCCATAGAGTGCCAGATAAAACAGATAAACGTAAAATAAAAATCATTTTAACCCCTAAAGGAAAAGCATCTAAAGATTTGGCGAAAAATGTCGTTAGGAATTTCAATCATATGGTATCCATAAAAATTGGTAAAGAAAAAATCGATGATTTTTTAAAAACTTTAGATGAAATAACAGCACTAGCAGAAGAAAGAAATAAATTAATTAAATTATAAATTAGATGAAAAGATTAATTCAAAAAGTAGCAATTCTTGGCTCTGGCGTTATGGGTAGCCGCATTGCCTGCCATTTCGCCAACATTGGTTGCGAAGTGGTGTTATTAGATATCACTCCGAAAGAGTTGAACGATGCCGAGAAAGCAAAAGGTTTAACTTTGGAAACGAAAGGTGTCAGAAATCGAATGGTAAATGATGCTTTACAATTTGCTTTAAAATCAAATCCTTCTCCTATTTATAAAAAAGAATTTGCTTCACGAATTTCTACAGGAAATTTTGAAGATGATATGTCTAAAATTTCTACCTGCGACTGGGTTATAGAAGTCGTAGTTGAAAACTTGGATATTAAAAAGAAAGTTTATGATCAGGTTGAAAAACACCGCAAACTAGGTTCATTAGTTACTTCTAATACATCCGGTATTCCTATACATTTAATGGCAGAAGGACGAAGTGATGATTTTAAAACAAATTTCTGTGGATCACATTTTTTCAATCCTCCACGTTACTTAAAATTATTAGAAATAATTCCTACCCCACATACTAGCCCTGAAGTTGTTGATTTTTTAATGGAATTTGGAGAACAACATTTAGGAAAAACTACTGTACTTTGTAAAGATACTCCTGCATTTATCGCTAATCGTGTAGGAGTTTACGGCATCATGGCTTTATTACACGCTGTTGAAAAATTAGGATTAACAGTGGAGGAAGTCGATAAATTAACAGGGCCTGTTTTAGGCCGCCCAAAATCAGCCACCTTTAGAACAGGGGATGTTGTTGGATTAGATACCTTAATTAATGTAGCAAATGGTTTAAAACAAAATTGCCCAACTGATGAAGCTCGTGCTTTATTTGAATTGCCAGATTATTTAAAAAAGATGGCAGAAAATAAATGGTTAGGTGACAAGACAGGACAAGGGTTTTACAAGAAGACTAAAAGCAAAGAAGGTAAAACTGAAATTCTTGTTTTAGATTTAAAAACATTAGAATACAAGCCTTCACAAAAAATTAAATTTGCAACGCTTGAATTAACTAAGTCTATTGATAATTTAAAAGAACGCGTTAAGGTATTAGTATCAGGTAAAGACAAAGCTGGTGAATTTTACCGCGCTACTTTTGCAGGCTTATTTCAATACGTATCTAATCGTATTCCAGAAATAGCTAACGAACTATACAAAATAGATGATGCCTTAAGAGCTGGATTTGGATGGGATTTAGGACCATTTGAATATTGGGATGCTATAGGTATTGAAGCTGCTGTTAAATTAATGGAAAGCTCTGATAACAAACCGGCTGCTTGGGTATACGATTTTTTAAAAGCAGGGAACAAAACATTTTATAAATTAGATAATGGTGTTCGTCAGTTTTATGATGTTGCATCTAAAACCTATAAAACAATTCCAGGATCTGAACAATTTATTTCATTAGAAAATATTCGTTCATCAAAAACTGTATGGAAAAATAGCGGTGTTACAATTACGGATTTAGGTGATGGTATTTTAAATGCGGAATTCCATACTAAAATGAATACAATTGGTAGCGAGATTTTACAAGGCTTAAACAAAGCTATTGACATTGCAGAAAAAGATTACAAGGGATTAGTCATTAGTAACGAAGGCGCTAATTTCTCAGCAGGTGCTAATGTGGGCTTAATATTTATGCTAGCAGCAGAACAAGAATGGGATGAATTAAACATGGCTGTTCGTGCTTTTCAAAACACTACCATGCGATTACGTTACTCATCTATACCAGTAGTTGCGGCTCCTCACAATTTAACCTTGGGTGGCGGTTGCGAAATTTGTTTGCATGCTGATAAGGTTGTTGCTCATGCAGAAACCTATATTGGCTTAGTTGAATTTGGAGTTGGCGTTATACCTGGTGGTGGTGGAACTAAGGAGTTTGCTGTTCGTTTATCAGATTCAATCAAAGAGGGTGATGTTGAATTAAACGTTTTCCGTGATAAATTTTTAACAATTGGTCAAGCTAAAGTTTCTACGTCAGCTTACGAAGCCTTTGATTTAGGGATTTTACGTAAAGGTATTGATAAAGTTGTTGTATCTCGTGCACGACAATTATCGGAAGCAAAAGCTGAATGTTTATTAATGGCAAACGAAGGATATCAAAAACCGTTATTGCGTAAGGATATTAAAGTGTTAGGTAATACAGCTCTTGGATTAGTGTATGTAGGTGCAGACTCTATGTATAGTGGTAATTATATGAGTGAACATGATTTAAAAATCTCTCAAAAATTAGGTTATGTTATTGCTGGTGGAAATTTATCGCAACCAACGTTGGTTTCAGAACAGTATTTATTGGATTTAGAGCGAGAGGCTTTTGTTCAGTTATGCGCTGAGAAAAAAACAATGGAACGTTTACATAGTATTATTAATGGAGGGAAAATTTTAAGAAATTAATCATATTTAAAATATACAATTATGAACGCATATATAGTAGCAGGTTTTAGAAGTGCAGTAGGAAAAGCAACACGAGGCGGTTTTAGATTTACCCGCCCAGATGATTTAGCAGCTGATGTTATTAAACATTTGATGGCTTCAATGCCACAAATTGATCATACACGCATTGATGATATGATGGTTGGTAACGCCATGC
This sequence comes from Bacteroidota bacterium, assembly GCA_025356715.1. Next base: position 3,812 of record JANXRU010000133.1, on the reverse strand, counting down.
CAGAAGCCGAACAAGGATTAAACGTTGGAAGAATTATTTCTCTTTTATCTTTAAATACAGATAAAGTTTCGGGAATGACCGTAAATCGTTATTGCGCATCTGGTTTAGAAACCATTTCAATAGCTTCAGCAAAAATTACAGCTGGCTATGCAGATTGTATCATTGCTGGTGGTTCTGAAAGTATGAGTTTAATTCCAATGGGTGGCTGGAGAATTGTTCCAAATCCAAAAGTTGCTAAAGAACATCCTGATTGGTACTGGGGAATGGGTTTAACGGCAGAAGCTGTTGCTAAAGAATTTAATGTATCGCGTGAAGATCAAGATTTATTTGCTTACAACTCTCATCAAAAAGCAATTGCTGCCATTAAAGCAGGAAAATTTAAAGATGAAATTGTTCCAGTAAAAGTAAGTGAAACCTATTTAGATGAAAATCAAAAACGTAAAACACGTGATTTTATAGTTGATACAGATGAAGGGCCCAGAGGAGATACATCAGTAGAAGCCTTAGCAAAATTAAAGCCTGTATTTGCTAATGGCGGTTCAGTTACTGCCGGTAACTCTTCGCAAACAAGTGATGGCGCTGCATTCGTAATGGTGTGCAGTGAGAAGTTTATGAAAGAGCATAACTTAACTCCTATCGCCCGTTTAGTATCTCACGCTGTAGCTGGCGTTCCTCCTCGCATTATGGGTATTGGGCCAATTGCTGCCATTCCTAAAGCGGTTGAACAAGCTGGATTAAAAATGAATGATATTGATTTATTTGAACTAAACGAAGCCTTCGCATCACAATCATTAGCTGTCGTTCGTAAATTAGAATTGAATCCAGATAAAGTAAATGTGAATGGCGGAGCTATTGCATTAGGTCATCCTTTAGGATGTAGTGGCGCTAAATTATCTGTACAATTATTTGGTGAATTACGTCGTCAAAATAAAAAATACGGTGTTGTAACCATGTGTATTGGCACAGGACATGGTGCCGCTGGTGTATTCGAATTATTATAATATTTAGTAATCAGATTTTAGTATTTAGATAAATTATAAACCTTTTAATAAATAAAAAATGTCAACAACAACTCAATCAACAAAAACAAAAGGTGGCGAATTCTTAATTAAAGAAACAAACGCACAAGATATATTTATTCCTGAACAATGGAACGAAGAACAATTAATGATGAAACAAACTTGCGATGATTTCATCGATCAAGAAATTTCACCAATATTAGATCGTATTGATTCTCAAGAAGAAGGCTTAATGCCATCTTTAATGGAAAAATCAGGAGCGCTAGGTTTATTAGGTGTTTCAGTTCCTGAAGATTTAGGTGGTATGGGTGCTGATTTTGTAACATCTATGTTAACGACTGAAGCACTTGGTGCAGGCCATTCATTTGCCGTAGCTTTATCTGCTCACACTGGAATTGGAACTTTACCAATTTTATATTATGGTAACGAAGAACAAAAAAAGAAATACATTCCAAAATTAGCTTCAGGCGAATGGAAAGCCTGTTATTGTTTAACAGAGCCAAGCGCTGGTTCTGATGCTAATAGTGGAAAAACAACTGCTACATTAACTGCAGATGGTAAACACTACATTTTAAATGGTCAAAAAATGTGGATTACAAATGGTGGATTTGCTGATATATTCACTGTATTTGCTAAAATAGGTGACGACAAAAACTTAACTGCATTTATAGTAGAAAAAGCATTTGGTGGAATTTCTTTAAATCCTGAGGAACATAAAATGGGAATCAAAGGAAGTTCTACACGTCAAGTATTTTTCAATGATTGTAAAGTCCCCGTTGAAAATATGTTATCTGATAGAGAAAATGGATTTAAAATTGCGGTTAACATTTTAAATATTGGTCGCGTTAAATTAGCTGGCGCGGCAATTGGTGGCAGTAAACGTATTTCAACTCACTCTATACAATATGCTAATGAGCGTATTCAATTTGAAAGAGCAATTTCTAAATATGGTGCTATTCGTTATAAACTAGCAGAACAAGCTATCCGTATTTTTGCTTCTGAAAGTGCTACCTACCGAGCTTCTCAAAATATTGAAGATGCGATTGATGCTTTAATTGCAGGCGGAATGGAAGAAGGAAAAGCTAAATTAAAAGGTATTGAACAATTTGCAGTAGAAGCCGCCATCTTAAAAGTGCATGGTTCTGAAACATTAGATTATGTGTCTGATGAAGGTGTGCAAATTTATGGTGGTATGGGTTATAGCGCTGAAGCCCCAATGGATAGAGCATACCGAGATTCTCGTATTAATCGAATTTTTGAAGGAACAAACGAAATTAATAGACTATTAATTGTTGATATGATATTGAAACGAGCAATGAAAGGCGAATTAGATTTAATGGGGCCTGCACAAAAAGTTGCTGCGGAACTAGTTGCTATTCCTGAATTTGGCGAGCCAGATGAAACATTATTTGCTTATGAGAAAAAATTAGTTGGCAATTTCAAAAAAGCTATTTTATTAACTGCGGGTGCTGCTGTTCAAAAATTAATGACTTCGTTAAGCAAGGAACAAGAAATCATTATGAATATTGCTAATATGGCAATAGAAACTTATGTAGCAGAATCAACCCTATTACGTGTTGAGAAATTAGTAAGCATGAGAAGCGAAGTTGCTTGTGAAGTAGAGTTAGCGATGATGCGTTCTTATATCAATTCTGCTTGTGACAAAATTTGGATTGAAGGAAAAGAAGCTTTAAATAGTTTTGGCGAAGGCGACGAATTACGCATGATGTTAATGGGATTAAAACGTTATACTAAACAAGATCCTTTCAATGCTAAAAATGCACGTCAAACAGTTGCACAAAAATTAATTACAGAAAATAAATATTGTTTTTAATACATTAGAACGCAGATAACACAGATTGATTAAGATCGAATGTTTTTTATACTAAATATTAATCCATACCAAAAATCAGCGTCATCAGCGTTCTATATTAAATAATTATAAATGGAAAATGTTTTTTATGAAGGCAAAGTCTTGTGGTCTCAGGTTGATTCAAACAATCATCTGCGTCACTCTGCTTATGCTGATTTTGGAGCACAAGCACGTTTAGAGATCTTATCTAAATTAGGTTTTGATGCGAAATTAATGGAAAAATTAAAAATTGGCCCCATCTTATTTAGGGAGGAATTAATATACCTACGAGAAGTTGGTCCAACTGATACAGTAAGAGTAACGTGCGAAATGTCTCATTGTAGAAGAGATGGAAGTCGCTGGTCTTTTAGCCAGGGAGTTTATAGAAGTGATGGCGTACAAGCTGCTCAAATTAATGTACAAGGAGCTTGGATTGATATGGAAAAACGTAAGCTCGCAATCTTACCGACAGAATTAACAGAGCAATTTATGCACATTCCTAAAACAAAAGATTTTGTTTTAGAAGAAGTTCCAGAAAAAAAACCTGATATCATAAAATAATAAACGACTATGACTGAATTAGAACAAAAATTTGAAGATGCAAAAAAACATGTTCACGAATTAACTGAAAAACCAGGCAATGATGTATTATTAGAATTATATGCTTTAAATAAACAAGCAACGTTAGGAGATGCCGAAACTCATGGAGAAAAACCAGCGATGTTTGATTTTATTGCTGCTGCAAAATTAAATTCATGGAAAACAAAAGCTGGAATGAGTAAAGAAGATGCGCAACAAAAATATATTGACTACGTAGAAAGTTTATTCAAAAAATAATGGATAAACTTAATTCTCTTGTACAGAAAGCAAAGCATTCTAAATTTTATTTATGGCTACTAAATGTCATTTTACTTAAAGCCGTTCCTTTTAATAAACCACAT
>JANXRU010000114.1 GCA_025356715.1 Bacteroidota bacterium | reverse complement strand
CCTTTGTTTTCTACCTCTAATCGTAAACTCTCAAAATAGCCATGTAAAGCGTGTTTAGCAGCAGAGTATGATGAACGTAAATAAAATCCGAATTTACCTGCAATACTACTAATGATAACAATCTTTCCGTTTCCGTTTTTTAACATCACTGGCAAAACAGCTTTAGATAAATTAACTGCCGAAAAATAATTGATTTCAAATAATAAACGCTCTGTTTCAGTTAATGTAGCAATAGATTCAGACCGTTGACTTTGTCCACCATTATTAATAAGGATGTCTATCGTTCCAAATTTAGAAATGATTTGTTGAACGTATTCTGTTGCCTCGGAAGTATCTGCTAAATCAAAAGGTAAAATTAAATAATCGCTTTCCTTTAACTGAGCTTGTTTAGCAACTCTTTTCAACTCATCTTCTCGTCGCGCAGATAAAATAAGTTTTGTTTGGTGCCTCGCACATTCCATTACTAAAGCTTCGCCAATGCCAGAAGAAGCGCCTGTAATCCAAATTATTTTATTGGTTAATTTCATTTTAATAAAGCAAGATATTGATTTGTTATATATTCCATACTATGAAATTGTTCTACAAAGTTTTTAGCATTTTTAGCCATTAATTTAGTTCTTTCGGTATTATCCAACATGGCATTAATACAAACCGCTAATTTTTCTGGCGAATGAATGTCGCAAATTTCTCCGCGATCATCTTTTAGTAAATCTTTCAATCCGCCAGCATTTGTTGATGCTACAGGTATATTATATAAAAAAGCATCTAATACACTACTTCCTAAACCTTCTTCTTCGGAACTCATAACAAAGCCATCTAAAGCCGAAAAAAAATCTTCCGAATTTTCATGAAACCCCATTATTTTATATACACCACCCAACTCGAGTTCCTTTATTTTATCATTCACTTGACTAATTAAAGGCCCTTTACCGAAATGTAAAAACACAAAATCATTTCTTTGTTTTGAAACGATATTTATTGCTTCTAACATATTAAATGGGTCTTTATGAGGCACATAAGCAGCGAGCGTTCCAATATATTTTTTATTTTTCGGAACATGAAATACATCAAATACACTACTGCTTCTTATCTTATTTAATTCTTTTGGAACTGCAATATCTGAAATAACAGTTACTTGATTAACACCAAACTTATTGAATATATCTTTAATTGCCTGACTGATAACCGTAACATGGTCGGTATACTTATATTTTAATCTGGTTAAAAAACCACGCGGAACAAAATCAACCCGCTTCGTAAAAACAATGGTTGCTTTATGAAAAGGTTTAGTTAATACGCAATAGGTTAAAATATGAGATGTTTGCGCGTGTAAGACGTCATAATTTTTTCCTTTCTTAATTAAAAAGCGAATCACTCCGATAATGGAATGAAACGAATGAATTTTAAATTTTTCTTTTTTTGATTCTGCCTCTAAAGGAAAATTTTTACGACACAATAACTCTACTATTTGCTCCGCATTTCGGAAACCCTGCATGTTATAAAGCGTTTGTCTTTCGCCTCCACGCCATGATCTTTCAAAATTTAACTCTAATATTTTCACTATTTTATTTTTTATAAAGTAATCTTAATTTTTTGTATTTTAAATAAGCCGCATAAGCTGATATTTTGGAAATTAAAAACCCTGCTTTGCCATCTAAAAACCCTACATGAAGCAAATAATGGTCAATAAACTTAGCAACAGGATTAACCACTAATTTAAACAATGGTGCTTTTCTTCCCTTATCATAATAAGCTTTAGAAGAAATATTGGTAAAATACTCTACTTGCTTATAATGATCGGCAACCGAATTAAAACTATAATGTAAAATATCTCCTTTGATATGTTTTGTATTTTTATCTCCCTCGTGCATTTCATATTTATCATGAGGATTTGTTCCTGTCCAAGAGCCTTTTCTGCTATCCCATAAACGCAACTTGGTGTCGGGATACCAATTGCAATGCCTAACCCAATGTCCACAATAATTGGTTAAACGATTCATGTAGTAGCCATCATATATCCAATCATTTTTTAGTTCTAAAATCGACTTCTTAAGCGTTTCGTCTAAAACTTCATCTGCATCCAATGACAAAATATGTGGGAACGTTGCATACGTAATAGCTCTATTTTTTTGCTCAATATGACCATCAAAGGCGTGTTCATAAAATTTAGCTCCTAATTCTTCGCAAATTTTCTTGGTATTATCTTTACTATAAGAATCGAGCACAACAATTTCATCGGCAATATCGTTTACCGATTGAATGCATCGCGCAATGTTTTTTTCCTCATTATAAGTTATAATAACTACCGATATTTTTGGCATAGTGTAAATTTAATATATTGTATGGTAGTTTGGTAACAAACCTTAAATTTGTTTTTGTGAATAAATTAAATCCACCTCTTAAAATTAATCCAAGCATCATTCTATTGCTTGTAATAGCGATTGCGTTCCCTCTTATTTATTCAAATTTGTTTTCAGCTAATTTTATAAGTTGGGACGATGCTGACTACGTTTTAGAAAATCAAGATGTTCATTTGTTTCATATTAAACATTTTTTCTCGAAATCATATATTGGCAACTACCACCCTATAACCATGCTGAGTTACGCTATTGATTGGAAATTATTTGGTAAATCAGCGTTTGGCTATCATGTTGAAAACATAGTGTGGCATTTTGCCAATACGATCTTGGTATTTATGTTATGTCAAAAGCTTTTAAAAAATAACTTGAAAGCCCTAATCGTAGCATTAATATTTGCTCTACATCCTACTCAAATAGAAACTGTTGCGTGGATTGCGGAACGGAAAAATGTGATAGCTACCTTTTTCTTTTTATCTAGCCTAATGATTTATATCAAATTTTTAATAACCAAAAATAATAATTTTCTTCTTTTTACTTTTCTATTATATTTTGTAGCCTTGCTTTGTAAGCCATCTGTAATAGTATTTCCATTCATTTTATTTATAATAGATCATTTTTACAATGAGCCTTTTTCAAAGAAAAACTTGTTTCAAAAATTACCGTTTTTACTACTAGCATTCGTCTTTGGCATTGTAACATTCTCGGCGCAACAATCTGGAAAATTCATAAATGAAAATCATGCGTATCCTATATATGAGCGTATTGGTTATGCGGGCTATGCTATCATACAGTATCTATACAAACTCTTAGTGCCAATAAATTTATCCGTTATATACCCTTATCCTACTAATAAAACAGTCAGTATTATTTTCGGCTATTTGGTTCTAGTTGTTTTAGGAATGGTTATATACAAATTATATAAAACAAAAAAGAATACTATTTTATTCGGACTGCTATTCTTCATTACTAATTTATTATTAGTGTTGCAATTTATCCCATTTGGTGAGGTATTAACGGCCGATCGTTATTTATATCTTCCAATCATTGGCATTAGTATAATCCTAATTTCTCTTTTTTCATTAAAAGAAAAACAACTTAAAATTATTGGTATTACTTTACTATTTGTACTTGGTAGTTTATCATTTTTAAGAAGTAAAGTTTGGCAAAATAGCATATCCTTATTTAATGATACTTTAAAAAAACAACCACATTCTTTTGTTGTATTAAATAGTTTAGGAGCAGAATATATGCTCGTAAAAAACTACGAAAAGGCTAATAACTATTTAAACAAGGCTATTAATGAAAATATTAATTATTACAAAGGTTATTATAACCGGGGGTTGCTTTATGCTCAAACTAATAGATTTGACAAAGCTTTAAACGATTTTAATAAAACAATCGAATTAAAAAAATATCCAAAAGCATATATTGCAAGAGCCAATGTTTATTATACTTTGAAAGATTTCCCTAAAGCATTAGCAGATGCACAAGAAGTTCTAAAAACTGATCCATTAAATATAAAAGCAAATTATGTTATAGCTACTTGTTATGATGATTTGAATCAATTGGATAAGGCACTTAACTATTATAATAAAGCTATTACAAAATACACGGAAGAACCATTATATTTTATGCGTCGTGGAATTTTATTCGGAAAACAACAAAACTTTTCTGCTTGCTTAAATGATTTAAACACATGCACAACTTTAAGTCCAAGTTTTGCAGAAGCCTATTATTGGAAAGGTGTTGCGAAAGTTAATTTGAAAGAAAATCCCTGTTCAGATTTAAAAGCTGCTGTAAACTTAGGCTTTATGGCTGCTCAGCAATCAATCAATATCTACTGTAAATAATCTATTCTTTTTGTTTACTATCCATCAAGATAGTTACAGGTCCATCGTTAACTAAGCAAACTTTCATGTCAGCTCCAAATTGGCCTGTTTTAATTGGTTTATGTAGCAAGTTTGATAGTTGCGAAATACAATACTCATAAAGCGGAATAGCGAACTCAGGCTTAGCTGACTTAATAAACGAAGGGCGATTGCCTTTTTTAGTAGATGCGAATAATGTGAATTGAGAAACCAATAACACATCTCCTTTTATATCAAGTAACGATAAGTTCATTTTTCCTTCATCATCACTAAATACTCTCAGATTAATTAATTTAGAACATAACCAATCAACGTCTTCTTGATTGTCTAATTCTTCAATGCCAACTAATACTAAAAAGCCTTTCTCAATATTTGAAAAAGGCTTTTTATCTATTAATACAGATGCTTCCGCTACACGTTGGATTAAAAAACGCATGGTTATTTTTTATATTTACTAATTCCCTCGTCCATCCATTTGATATATTCCTCAATACTGGAATTATAGCCTCTTACAGGGTTCAACAATTTTTCATTTGAATCAACCAATACGTACAAAGGTTGCGTGCTTGAACCGTAAATTGTTTCTTCTAAATATTTATATTTATCTCCAATATCAGTTATTTCACGTTCTTTACCATACCATTGAACTTTCATATAATCTTTAACCTCAAGAGAACGTTTGTCATCTACATACAAAGAAACCAATACCACATTATTGTTTAAACGTTTAGTAACCTCAGCATCCGGCCAAACATAATCTTCCGTTTTTCGGCAGTTAGCACAAGCGTGGCCAGTAAAGTCTATCAATAAAGGCTTCCCAACTTTTTTAGAATATGCTAATGCATGCTCGTAATCATTTTTAAAATGGACAATACCATTTTTATTTATCTCCATGTATTTCGAAAACTCTGCATCTTGAGGAATAGAAGTATGCGCTGATGCGCCATCTCCAGAACCACCAAAGCCATGTGGAGATTCTGAATATTCTAATGGCGGTAAAATTCCAGAGAATAATTTTAAAGGAGCGCCCCACATACCTGGTATTAAATAAATTGTAACAAAAAAGGAGGTCATAGCTATAAATAATCTTCCAACTGAAACATGTTTTAAATCACTATCATGTGATGTTTTAAACATCCCCAGTAAGTACATTGTAAGTAAAGCAAAGATCGCAATCCAAAAACCTACAAATACTTCACGTGTTAATATACCCGCTTGTACCACTAAATCAGCATTAGATGCAAATTTCAGCGCCAGTGCTAATTCTAAAAATCCAAGAGTTACTTTAACTGTATTTAACCAACCTCCTGATTGTGGCAATGAATTTAACCAACCTGGGAAAGCGGCAAATAATCCAAATGGTAAAGCTAAACCAATTGCAAAACCTAACATTCCCCAAAATGGTCCCGAAATACTGGTTGCAGCTTCAACTAAAAGAGTACCTATTATTGGTCCTGTACATGAGAATGAAACTAAAACCAAAGTAAATGCCATAAAGAAAATTCCAATGTACCCTCCTTTATCAGCTTTAGAATCCATTTTATTAACGAACGATGAAGGTAAGGTAATTTCAAACGCCCCTAAAAAACTCATTGCAAAAATTAACAATAAAAAGAAGAATGCAATATTAAACCAAACATTAGTCGATAAAGAATGTAAAGCTCCCGCTCCAAACACAAGCGTTACTCCTAATCCCAAGGCAACATATAAAACAATGATAGATAGTGAAAACAAAAACGCATTTTTAATTCCTTGAGACTTTGTTTTACTTTGTTTAGTAAAAAAACTTACGTTCATTGGTATCATCGGGAATACGCACGGAGTAAGTAATGCCGTTAAACCTCCGAAAAAACCTAACAAAAATATTGTCCACCATGTTTTGCTTGTAGCAGGAGTTGAATTTATTTTTTCTGAAGTAACAGTAGAAGTAATAGCTTCAAGACTGTCTTTCCCATTTTCTACTACATTTGTTATTGAATCCGTTTCTACAATCGTTTCTGTATTTGCGGAAACTGATGAAGTGCTTATACAAGCTGTAGTCCCTTGTAAATCAAAGCTGAAATCATCTGCTGGTGGAAAAATGCATTTCTCATCTGTACAAGCTTGAAATTCGTATTTACCTTTAATAGCAATTTTTTTATCAGACTTTAATTTTATACGTTGAGTAAAAGTAGCAGTATGTTTAAAATATGAAACTTGCATTTCAAAAACCTTATCAAATTCCTTAATCGGTTTGCTCTCAGTTACTTTTCCAACTAATTCATAATCATTCGATTTTTTAAATGTAAATATGGTTGGGTTAGGCCCATCCTCAGCAACACGTTTTAAGGAATATAAATGCCAACCATCATCAATGGCAGCATTAAAAGCCAAATCGTATTCACAATCCGTTACTTTTTTGCTTGACATTTTAAAATGAACTGGCGTTTCTTGAGCTAATAGAAACGAGAAACAACTAGCTAAAACTAATAAAAAAGTGGTTATTTTTTTTGACATAAAGAATGGTTTTAATTGTAAAAATAAGATTTGAAATGGACAAAATAAAAGATAAATAAAAGGATTATGTGATTCCTAAATTTATTTATTTTCTTTTACTGAATATTCTGGGACAATGATATCAAAAGCAACCGTTTTAGGTGGTAAACACATGGCATCATTACAAGTCATGAATTCTAAAGAAGTTTTTATGATATAAGATTTTGTATTTCTTCTCTTTATTTTTTGTTTAAAAACTGCCTGTTTTTCAAATACAAAAACTTTGGCATCAAAAGCTTTTACAAACTCTTCATGCGCATTTTCTTCTTGCACTTTATCCACTAATAAAAAATCATTTGAGGGTGTTATTGAGAATGACGTAGGTATAGGGCCCGCATCCGTTGGACGTTGCGAATAAATATGCCACTTATTTTCAATATTTGCTGTAAAAGATAATTCACCTTCGCCATTTGGCAAATCAATATATGTAGCTTTCCATATTACAGGATTTAAAGGTATTTGCGAAAAGCTACAAAAATTTAAACTAATGATAGTAGCTAAAATATAAGTTTTCATGTTTCAAATGTTTTTTTAAAAATAACCAATAATGTAATAGGTTCTATTTTCAAATTACCAAAAAATGTTAAGTCGAATCGTCATATAAAATGATATATATCAGACAAATAGGCGTTTATTCTTAGCGTTTTACGACTTATTTTCAGTTAATTTCGATTGGACTGTCGTTTGAGAGTCTTTATAAAAAAAACATAAAAACTACATATATGAACTTAAATAATTTCACCATCAAATCACAAGAAGCTATTCAGCAAGCCATGCAAATAGCTACTATCAATGGACAGCAAGCTATCGAAAATGGTCATATCTTAAAAGCCATATTAGAAGTTGATGAAAATGTAACACCATTCATTTTAAAAAAATTAGGTGTTAATCAATCCGTCTTTTCTAAAACAGTGGATGCTATTGTAACTTCTTATCCAAAAGTATCGGGAGGAGATCCTTATTTATCAAGGAACGCCAATCAAACAGTAGCTAAGGCTACAAATTATTTAACGGAATTTAAAGATGAATTTGTTTCTATTGAGCATTTACTATTAGGAATATTAGCATCTGGAGATTCTGTAGCGCAATTATTAAAAGATAACGGTATTAAAGAAAAAGAATTAAAAGCTGCTATCATTGATCTTCGTAAAGGCTCAACAGTAACTAGTCAATCTGCGGAAGAAAATTACAATTCGTTAAACAAGTATGCTATTAATTTAAACACTCAAGCGCGAAACGGAAAGTTAGATCCAGTTATTGGTCGTGATGAAGAAATTAGAAGGGTTTTACAAATCTTATCGCGTCGTACCAAAAACAATCCTATATTAGTTGGAGAGCCAGGTGTTGGTAAAACTGCTATTGCAGAGGGCTTGGCCCATCGTATTATTGCTGGTGATGTACCTGAGAATTTAAAATCTAAACAAGTCTATTCTTTAGATATGGGCGCTTTAATTGCAGGCGCTAAATACAAAGGTGAGTTTGAGGAGCGTTTGAAATCAGTTGTAAAAGAAGTAATTGGTAGTGATGGTGATATCGTTTTATTTATTGATGAAATACATACACTTGTAGGCGCTGGTGGTGGTGGAGAAGGCGCTATGGATGCTGCCAATATTTTGAAACCAGCATTAGCTCGTGGAGAATTAAGAGCAATTGGCGCAACTACATTAAATGAATATCAAAAATATTTCGAAAAAGATAAAGCTTTAGAACGTCGATTCCAAAAGGTAATGGTAAATGAACCTACCGAAGAAGATGCTATTTCTATTTTACGGGGGATCAAAGAAAAATATGAAACACATCATAAAGTTCGTATCAAAGATGAAGCAATTATTGCGGCCGTTGAATTATCAACTCGATATATTAGTGATCGTTTTTTGCCAGACAAAGCTATCGACTTAATGGATGAAGCTGCCTCAAAATTACGAATGCAAATTAATTCGATGCCAATTGAATTGGATGAGTTAGAACGTAAAATCATGCAATTAGAAATTGAGCGTGAAGCCATGAAACGCGAAAATGAAAATGGGAAAGTTGAGGCCTTGAATAAAGAATTGGCAGACTTAAACGACAAGCGTATTTCCTTAAAAGCAAAATGGCAAAGTGAAAAAGAAGCCATTGAAGGTGTACAAAAAGTTAAATTACAAATCGAAGATTTAAAACATCAAGCTACAAACTACGAAAAACAAGGAGACTTTGGAAAGGTTGCAGAAATACGCTATGGTAAAATGCAAGAAGCTGAAGCATTATTGTTATCACTTGAAATTAAATTAAGTGAAGCAAAAGCTAGTGGTTCTCAATTATTGAAAGAAGAAGTTGATAGTGAAGATATAGCTGATGTCATTGCTGCATGGACAGGGATTCCTGTATCACGTATGTTACAAAGCGAAAGAGAAAAATTGTTATTGTTAGAAGAGGAATTACATAAACGAGTAGTTGGTCAGCACCAAGCTATTGAATCCATTGCTGATGCAGTAAGAAGGAGTAGAGCTGGTTTACAAGATGCAAAAAAACCAATTGGGTCATTTATTTTCTTAGGAACAACAGGTGTTGGTAAAACAGAATTAGCAAAAGCGTTGGCAGATTATTTATTTAATAATGAAAATGCGATGACGCGAATTGATATGTCTGAATACCAAGAAAGACATGCTGTAAGCCGCTTAATTGGCGCTCCTCCTGGATATGTTGGATTTGATGAAGGCGGACAATTAACCGAAGCTGTAAGGCGCAGACCGTATTCTGTTATCTTATTAGATGAAATTGAAAAAGCACATCCTGATGTATTTAATATTTTATTGCAAGTGTTAGATGATGGCCGATTAACTGATAACAAAGGCAGAACAGTTAATTTTAAAAATACCATTATTATTATGACATCTAATATTGGTGCTCATTTAATTCAAGAAAATTTCGAAAAATTAAATGATTCAAATAAAGATGAAGTGTTAGCTAAAACAAAAGTGGAAGTACTAAATGTATTGAAACAAACTATTCGCCCAGAATTTTTAAATAGAATTGATGAAGTGATTATGTTTGAACCATTAACAAGAGATGATGTTACTAATATTGTTAAAATCCAATTCAAACAAATTGCAGATCGTATAGCGGAGCAACATATCACTATTTCCGCAACAGCAGAGGCAATAGATTGGTTAGCGCAATTAGGATATGACCCACAATATGGTGCTAGACCAGTAAAACGGGTTATGCAAAAACAATTACTCAATGAATTATCAAAACAAATTTTAGCAAATACAATTGATAAGGAAAAAGAGATTATTGTAGATGTGTTTGAAAATAAATTTGTGTTTAGAAATTAAATCATCTATGAAATAGTCATTTTGCCGTCAGCACAAAAACGAATGAAGATAACATGACTAAATTATATGGCATTTAAAAAACAATAAATTAAAATCAGGAAATAACTTAAAAAAAATCCTGCTACTGGTGGGGTTTTTAAGTTATAGCTGTTTTATAAATATTATTATTTATAAAACGATTCTATAATTATAACCATAGAAAATAATATCTTTACAACTACTAAACTGTAAGTATTTTTATGAAAAAAAATAGATTTTTATTTTCCTTTATTTTCCTTTATACAACTGCATCTTTTGCTCAATTAGAACCCGTGAGGATTGAAGGAGAGGCTCAGGGAACGACGTATCACATTATTTATTACGATTCCCTAAATCGGGATTTACAATCTGACATTGCAAAAATTTTAGTTGATTTTGATAAATCTGTTTCTACTTACGTTTCTACTTCTATTATTTCAAGAATAAATGCTAATGAAAAAAAAGTAATCGTTGATAAGTATTTTATTGCCTGTTTTAATAAAGCTAAAGAAGTTTGGAAAAATACGAATGGCGCCTTTGACCCTACTGTTTATCCTTTAGTTAACGCATGGGGGTTTGGGCCTGGTAAAAAACAAAAAATAGAAAAAACAAAAATTGATAGTATACTCAAATTTGTTGGCTTTCATTTAATTCAATTAAAAGGTAACAAGGTAATTAAAAAGGACCCTCGTGTTTCTCTTGATTTTAATGCATTTGCGCAAGGTTACTCCGTTGACATTGTGTCTGAATATCTTAATACAAAAGGTATCAAATCATTTATAGTAGAAATAGGTGGAGAAGTATATGCAAAAGGAAAAAAACCTAATGGCGATAATTGGAAAATTGGAATTGAAAAACCAATAGACAATAAAGAATCAACAAATGAATTTAAAGCATTGGTTAAATTGGAAAACTTAGCGGTTGCTACTTCAGGAAATTACCGTCGTTTTGTGCTAGAAGATGGAATTAAGTATCATCATCATTTAGATCCAAAAACTGGTTATCCTACTAAAAATAATTTACTGAGTGCCTCCGTTTTTTCAAAAGAATGTATTTCATCTGATGCTAATGCTACAGGCATTTTAGTAATGGGCTTGGATAAGACTAAAGAATTTTTAGCTATGCACAAGGAATTACAGGCATATTTAATTTATTCGGATGACAAAGGAAATTATCAAGTTTACGAAACACCCGAGCTGAAAACAATCTTATCCGAAACTGAATAATAAGAATAATTCAAACATAAAAAATCCCTTCACTTTTCTGTAAAGGGATTTTTAAATTATAACCTAAATGCTTATTTATTCAAAAGTACTTTATGATTTGAAGAATTAGTTCCATTTGATACATTAATAAAATATACTCCATTTGAGAAGTTTGTTAAATCAATATTTTTAGTTCCTTCAGTTAATTGCTCTATTTTTTCTTCATATATAACCACTCCTAAAGTATTAATTACTTTAATACTTTGTGCATTTTTAAATTCGACATTAAATATTCCTTCAGTAGGATTAGGATAGACACTAATAACAGGGTTAACAGAAGCAACTTCATCAATGCCTGATGTTGTAGAGGGT
>JANXRU010000107.1 GCA_025356715.1 Bacteroidota bacterium | reverse complement strand
AGTATTAAACTTATGTAGAAATGTTATTGGTACGCCCATAAATCCATCATAGTCCAATGGTTTGCCCTCTGTTTTATCAACGTTTATACCGTCATAATTATCATATTTTGGATATTCATCTTCGTTTCCAAAGTATTTTTTTGTTAGCTGAATGTCTTCGTGTCGCTTAAAGTTGTCCAAGTTTGTCAACCATAAGCAATTGTTTGGTGATACTATTCTATTTCCAAAACTATCTATTCGTGCTTCTGTGTCATAAAGTTCATAGTATTCAGGCACAATAAAGCCTGAACAATATTTATTCCTAACCAAGCTCGATTTTCTTTAATTAGCTTAAAGATTTCTTTGTATATAATTGCGTTAATATTACCCATTATTAGAAATTTCTTATCGTACTTGGGCTAGATATTCTCTGAATAATGAAAATGGAGGGTTTGCCAACACAATATCGTAACGGTCTTTTTCCTGTATGTCGGCAAGGTTTTCGGAAAGGGTAATGGTATGCACAATTTTGGGTGCTTCCACACCGTGCAAAATCATATTCATTGTACGAAGGTGATGTAATAAACGCAGGCAGTTGTTACACGACTAACCAATAAACTTGCGTATTCACACATTACAGTATTGGGCCTTATAAGCATAAAAAAAGCGTTGCTATTAGCAACGCTCTAAATAAAGAATAGAGAAATTTTATTGTTTTACAATTGTGTTGCCTGCCATCGTAATAGCTCCGCTGCGTGCCAATGCTCTTCCTGTTAATGAAGCTCCGGTGTCAAAAGATATCGATTGCATTGCCATAACTGTACCTTTAAAAGAAGAGGTGGTTCCAAAAGTTGCAGAACTACCCACTTGCCAGAAAATATTAGATGCTAAAGCACCACCAGCCAATATAACTTGTCGACCTGATGTAACTGTAAGCGCTGAAGCAATTTGAATAATAAATATAGCATTTGCATTTCCTTTTGCGTCAAAAGTAACATCGCCTGATGATAAAGCTAGTGTAGAAGTGGATTTATATAACCCGGGAGTTAAAGTAAGTCCACCAATATTTCCTGATACAGTTACCATATCAATACTGCTTCTTCCTGCTGCATCATTATATGCTGTTGTCAAATCAAGTTTCGCTTGATTGGCAATTGCATCATTAATATGAAGCGTTCCGTTCAATATGCCTGGAGGAAAACCACCTACAGATGTTCCGGGACTTAATCCCATGTCACCGGCAATAGTTGTTGCGCCTGTATTAGTAATACCTGAACCTGCTAATATAGCGAGGTTAGTAGCACCAGCCATTGCTACCGGTGCTTGTACAGTTGTTTGAATTGGAATTACAATTGGTGTAGGTGTAGGTGATGCAGATTCTGTAGTTTCTTTTTTACATCCTGCCATTAAAACAACAGTTGCTATTGCGAAGGTTAAGAATAAATTTTTAGTTTTCATTTCTTTAGTTTTAGTTTAGCCGCTTGTGGCGGAACAGATGTGAATAAATTTTCACTGAGCAAAGGTGAGTTTATTTAAACCGGGCAGTATTACTTAATTTATGCCAAGAGTTTCATAATTCACACTTTATCTAAGAAATTATTTTTTAGATTGCTGCTTGCCGCGCGGGAGAACGGATTGGGAAACTGTCAAGTAGAAACAGAGATAATTATTTGACCCTTTAAAATTGCGCTGAAACCCACATTATGGCAAGGTGATGTTGAACTAACCCTTCGGCAACCGTTTTGCTTGCTAAAACGCGAAGTACTTAGGTTCTTTTATATGTTGTATAACTCTATAAATTTCGAGGTCAGGTGATTTGAGCATACAAATGTCTTTAGCCAGTCGGTGTATTATGCACTTTCATCAAACATAATTTCGTCTGAGCTGCCAATTTTATATAAAGGTTTCTCAATTGGTAATGTAAAATAAAAAGATGAACCCTCTCCTTCCGTACTTTCTACCCATATTTCACCACCGTTTTTTTCTAAGAATCCTTTTACTAATAACAATCCAATTCCAGCCCCTTTATTCTTTTTTCGCGTTTCTGAAAGGGTTTTCATTTGAGGTGTAAAAAGTTTTTCAATTATTTCTTTCGACATTCCAATTCCGTTGTCTTTAACTTGAACAATAATTTTGTCATCTTTGCTTTTTGCTGAAACTATTATTGTCCCTCCTTTTTCGGTATGTTTTATTGCATTTGAAACGATATTTTGAATAATGGAAATTAACATTTTACCGTCTGCAAATACAGAAGTATTAGCTTCAATTTCGTGATGAAGATTTATTGTATTCACTGTAGCGGTTTCGTTCAGTGTTTCAAATACTTTATCAATGTAGTCAGTTAGTTTTATTTGTGTTGGAGAAAATGCGTCCGATGCGTATTTTATCCTCGCCCATTCTACTAAATAATCTAGCATAGCTAATTCATCCGTTGATGATTTATAAAGTAAATCAAGCATTTCCTGAACAGCATCGGGTTTCATCTTATGAAAATTCTCCTTCAAATACTTTGCAGTTCCAATAATTGCTGAAAGTGGACTTCTTAAGTCGTGTGAAAGTATTGCCAAAACACT
>JANXRU010000100.1 GCA_025356715.1 Bacteroidota bacterium | reverse complement strand
TGTATTAATTACGCCAGATGGAACAATTATGGAAGCTGAAGCTGCTCATGGTACTGTAACCCGTCATTTCAGAGATCATCAAAACGGAAAACCAACCTCAACAAATCCAATTGCTAGTATTTTTGCTTGGACTCGCGGTTTAGAATTCCGTGGAAAATTAGACAAAAACCAAGAGTTAATTAATTTTTGCCATGCATTAGAACAAGTTTGTGTTGAAACGGTTGAGAGTGGGAAAATGACTAAGGATTTAGCTGTATGTACTCATGGTAATAAAGTAAACCATGGCGAACATTATTTATATACTGAAGAATTTTTAGATGCAATCGATTCTAATTTAAAAAAGAAATTAGGAAAATAATTCCTTAACTCAGCGTAAAGTCGAAAATATAAATTCATGGGTCAAATCCTTTTTAATAAAGTAGAAGAAGCATTGAAGTCTATTCGTCCCTACTTAGAGGCAGATGGCGGCGATGTAGAGCTAATTGAGATTGTTGGAGGGAATACAGCTATGCTCGAATTAAAAGGCGCCTGTAGTACTTGCAGCATGAGTCACATGACCATGAAAGCTGGAATCGAAGAAACAATTAAACGAGCCGTTCCTGAAATAACATCCGTACAGGCCACTCGATTTTAATGGTTTAATATTTATAAAAAAATCCTATTCTATAACGAATAGGATTTTTTTATTCTGCATGTTTTTCAAAAAAATAATATTATGGATTACAAAATACGATTTGCAACTTTAGATGATGCCGCTGCATTAAAGAAACTTTATAAATTAGTAGCAAAAAAAACTGGAGGCATTGCAAGAGAAGAATCTGAAATAACAAATACATACATTGTTACAAATATTGAAAAATCCATTTTAAATGGCCTGTGTTTCGTAATAGAAAACCCTAATCAGCAGGATGAACTACTAGCAGAAATACATTGTTATAAACCTGAACCAAAAGTGTTTAATCATATTCTCTCTGATTTAACAATTATCGTTCATCTCGATTTTCAAGGCCAAGGGCTCGGAAAGTTATTATTCACTTATATGTTATCTTACGTAGAAAAATACAGAAATGACATCCTACGTATTGAACTGATTGTAAGAGAAAGTAATACTCAAGCCATTTCTTTTTATCATACTATAGGATTTAATAAAGAAGGTACATTTAAAAATCGCATCGCCAATCATGGTGGTAATTTTGAGGCTGATATTCCCATGGCATGGTTCAACCCAAATTATAATAAATAAAAAAATGAATACTGTAAATCTAGCATCGAACCGATCAACCATTAATCAAATCATTGATTTACGATTTGAGGTTCTACGCAAGCCATGGAATCAACCTATCGAAACAGCAACTGATAATTTTGAAGAAAGCTCTATTAATGCTTATATTGAAGAAAGCGGGAAAATAATCGCCTGTGGACGCTTACAAATTAACAATGAAAACGTTGGTTTAATTCGATACATGGCAGTTCATCCAAACTACCAAGGAAGAGGGTTAGGAAAAATGATCGTAAACAAACTCGAAAGCGAAGCAAAATTATTACACATAAATAGAATTGAATTACAAGCAAGGGAAAATGCTGTTCAGTTTTACCAATCTCAAAATTATGTTCTTAAAGAAAAATCATTTAAACTTTGGGATATTATTCAACACTATTTAATGATAAAAGAATTATAATTTTTTCGAGTTCAAACATAAAAAAGCCCTTGAAAATAATTTTCAAGGGCTTTTAGTAATTGAGCTAATTTATTTTATAACTACTAATCTATTTGTTCCAACTATAGCCGTACTAGAGTTTAAACTAACAATATATGTTCCTGGAATCAAGTCTTCAACGCTAATTTGCATCAATTGCTCTCCTTCAGGAAGTTTTCCTAAATTTTTACTTATTACTAAACTACCTTTTAAATCATAAACATTAAGCATTAATGATTCTGATTTTTCAATATTAAACAATAAGTTAGTAATATCACTTGTAGGATTAGGATATAATTTAATTGTACTTACAATCGTTTTATCTTTAGCAGTAATCTCATTAATACCAACCACTGATTGATCATAATAATTATCACTTGTCCAAATACCACGACCATGCGTTCCAGCATATATCATTCCCGAGTTATAACAATCTGCACTATTATGTGTTTGTTGACGCAACATAAATACAGGCACGTTTGGTAATTTATTGTTATTTTCTTTTGTCCAAACAGGATTAGCAACTGTAATATCTGATGTTCCATAAATACCAAATTCAGTTCCAACAAGAACGCGTTTAGTGTCTTTATACTCAATTAAAGAAGAGTAAATTGGAGAATTTGAAATTAAACTTGTAGCGCCAACTCCCATTTTTGCAGTAAATAACCCGGTAGTAGCAGTTGTTGGATGAGTATCAGGAGCAGTTGCATAATAAACTTTAGGGCTTCCATAAGATCCTGTAGTAACAACAATTTTTTGTCCATCATTTGGGCTAACAGAAATTGAAGTAATCACATTTCCAAATACACCAATACGTGTACAACGGATAGGAGTTAAGGTGTTTGATGCATTACCAGTAGTATTTATACCATTAAATAAAGAATCGACTGCGTGCTTACTTGATTTATCACCAACTGAATCTCTCAATCCATGTAAATGTGAAATGCGATATAGCCAACCGTTATCTGTTCCAACATATAAATGATCGCCGTCTGGTGACCAAGCCATCGTATGCACAACACCACTAAATCCTGTTACGGTATTAGTTTCATCTTTTGATAAACTACTTGCAACTTGAACCCAATCAGGAGTTACACTAAAATTTAATGGTCTTTTAACAACAAACACTTTACCGTTAACACCAACAGCTAAGCGAGCTTGCACGATATCTGGTATGCGAACTGTTGCGCGAGCTGGCACATTGATTGGCAAATTAAATCCAAATTTAACTCCTGTAGTCGCTTTTGTGTTTATTTGAACACTTCCGCCAGCAACATATTTTTGAGTTAATTCTGTTTTAATTGTTGTTCCAGAAGTAGGAGCCGTTGCAAAACTAATTTTCAAAGAATCATAATCATTCATCGCAACAAAACTTGTAGCTGTAACCGTTGAAGCGTTTGAAGAAACTGTATAATAGTAATCTCTTTTTGTTACAACATAGGATCCTGTTCCCACTCCTGCAATTGCAGTATAAGTTAAGTTTGGCACCGTGTAGTTTATTCCCACCTTAGTTGACCCTAAAGTAACGTATAATGAATCGAAAATTGCTGAATTATTTGTTTTAAGAGTTATAGATTTAAAAGATTTTGCTCCTCCATTACCTGTACCAGCTGCATTATTTTTAACAGAAATTGCTGTAAAATCAACCGAATCAATAGATGTGTAATCGGTTGTTGTTTCCCACATACGAATTGGAGTTACAAAACTTGCAAAAGCACCATCACCAGGTCCATTATTATTTGCCGCGGCAGTTGAACCATATTCAGCGTCATAAAACTCAGAACCGCTATTTTGTGCAGTAGTTGCGGATCTATCCACCTGACCATAATAAATAGAAGAAAAAACAGCAGTTGAATTTATGTGCGAGAAATCACAATAATTACCATCTCCACCATTTACTGGGTAACTTCCTTTTGGCCCATTAAATAATCCAGAAACATATGTTGTCCCATTATCTTGGTTACCACTCATAGCACCACCTACAGGTATGCCTGACAGTCCACCGCTAGGGTATCTTTCAAAAGCTATTGCGTAAGGCTGAGTAACATTATACCCTTTATTTGAAGTGACATAAGAAACACCAGCATCAATCGTTTTAGCGATACCTCCATCTCCTCCAATTAACATCGTACTCGAATTAAAAGGATCCCAAACAAAGGTATGTAAATCTGAGTGAACATACTGTTGAGTACCAACTGCAAACTGATATGCTGCATACACCCAAACTCCAACACCACTATTATTTCCCATCCAAGTGTAAAACGAAGCTCCTCCTAAAAATATGTGATAAGGATTGTTTGGATCAACAGTTATACAATTATCATAATCTCCTTGACCTTGTCCACCTGATTTGAATGGATCAAACGTAGTTGAAGAAGAATTAGCGATTTTAACCCATGTTAATCCTTTATCAATTGATTGCGCTACTCCCCCTAAAAGGCTTGTATTATTTACGCAACTTAAATAAATTACATTTGGATTAGAAGGCGAAATTGCTATTTCATTTGAACTACGATTAGTAGCTGTTATAACAGTAGGTGAAATTAATGCAACAAAATCATTTCCGCTATTAGATATATATACATTAGAACCATACGTAAATATATATGAATTATCTGTAGCCACTTTAACATCAGTAATATAACCACTAGTTGCTACTGAAGCACTCGTTGTTGCCAATTTTGCTGAGTGCCATGAAGCTCCTGCATTGTTAGATATTTTAAATCCATTACTAGCCGTTCCCAAATAAATAGTATTAGGATCTGTATTATGACAAACTACTTTGTTTATTAAAGTATAAGCCGTGGTGGTTGTAACTGATGTTACTGCGTTTGTAGCAAGATTCAATTTGAAAAGACCACCACCATAAAATGCAGAATTTCCACTTCCTCCCAATGCCCCTTGACCTTCACCTGTTCCAAAATAAATATTATCACCTGTAGCATCTTGGCTCATACAATCAATAATCATATTTGATAACTGATCATTAATAGGGCTCCATGTAGTACCTCCATTAACGGATTTAAACAATCCGCCAGAGTTTCCGCCAGCATAAACAACGCCATTATTCATCTTATCAAAGCAAATCGCTCTTGTACGACCACCTACATTGTCAGGACCTAACTCTGACCAGTTCAATCCTAAAGCGCTAGTGCCTGAAGTTTTTAAGTTTTTTCCCCCATTCATTCTTGCCAACGCTTCATTTTGTCCTGCTATACGAGCATTTTCATCAATTAAACCAGTAGAAGGGTCTGCTTTTAATAAATTATAATAAGCTGCTGCGCCGCTCCAATTCTGAGCTTTGTTTTTGCTATTTTCGTTTTCTTCGAAACGAGGTGTATAATGAGATGACTTAATTAACGCTATCGGAGCGCCAATCATTACTAATCCGCTAGCCAAATATGCTATGCTTTTTAAATTTAGTTTCATGTCGTATGTATTAATTTAATAATTTCAAATGTGTTCGAATTACAAATATAATTTATATTTTTTTAACAAGCTATAAAAAAGTAAAAAGTGGTTGGTTTAATTCAATAAGTGGTCATTTTTAACGAATTACTGGTTAAAATTGTCTGAATTTTAGAGATTTAAAACATCGCTTTTCTTAAAAACAAAAAAAAGATCAAAAAGTTGTATTTTGACACACATTTGTACTTTCCTTTATTAATAGGATCATTTTTTTAAAACACAATTGTTGAAAAATACCTTGAAGCTTTTTAATTAATTTATCATTATAACATTACCTTTTGGTGTTATAAATTCATGTCATTATTTGTTTCCATATTATTTTCCGCTTCTGTTTTTTTGGCACCACCAGATAGTAATATAGTTGCGCCTCACTCGCCCTCAAATTTAAAAGCAGATGTAATAGAAATAGAACATTGTCAAACAAGAACCTGTATGAATTTTGTGTTTAATGAACAGATGTATCTTCAGCGTTGTGACACTTTATCTCAAGTAAAATTTTGGCGAAGTATTATGCATTTGCATAAAGATAGTGGCTATTACAATATTCCAGAAAACAGAAAAATATTACACAAGGTAAATCTTAGAGAGGCTGAACATCTTTCTGCTGAAAGCAAGGGTCGATTTAAGGATAGTTTAAGGTTTGTACATTTATTAAGTGATTCGGCCAGAATATTATTAACGAATGGAAAAAGTTTTTTTTACGATTTTGATAAAGCGTCATTAAACTTTGACAAAGGCATTAAAGGATTTATAGCAAATGATGTAGACCCCTGGTATGCACAGGCTATACTGCTTATTGAAAGCCCAAATAAATTACAAAAATCGAATGCAGGAGCTTACGGCTCGTTTCAATTAATGAAAGATGTGGCTCGTTTATTTGGCTTAAAGGTTAATAAAAAAATGGACGAGCGGACTGATTTTGATCGTTCTGCCTTTGCGGCTTCAAGTTTAATAAAGAAAATTTGCATCCCAAATACTCGTAAAATATTAGATTCTTTAGGGATAACAAATTATCAAGAAAATGAACTTTGGTTCCGATTACTCGTGATGCATTCGTACCATGCTGGTGCTGGTAATGTAAAAAAAGCGCTATTTAGTTTTATGCCAACTAAAGGCGATATGAATTTAATATACACTTTATGGCACACGGAAACTAAACACTTTAAAACAGCCTCTCAAAACTACTCTCAGCTAGTGTTAGCAGCTATGTTGGAGGTGCACGAAAAGTATAAATTAAATCCTAATAAATTACTCATTAGTAATAAATAAAAAAAGAGTTTGCATGTATACAAACTCTTTTTTTATTTAAATTCTTATCTAATTTATTTCTTCGTTTGAGTCATTTCAGTATGAAAAGTTACTTGAATATTTTCAGCTATTTTCTCTACATATAATGAAGGCACTTTAATTTTATAATCAGCAACTTTTACATCAAACTTAGAATCCATAGTTATTACACCGCTCTTAATTGCAATTGTTCCTGTAATCGTGCGAGGCAATTCTACACCATGCATAGATAATTTACCTACAATTGATACGTTATGTGTACCATCAACTGTATAATCAATTTTTTCAGACACTAGTCCGTCAAATTTAGCGTATGGAAATTTTTCACTTTCCATGTAATTTTCATTGTAATGTTCTTGCATAAACGCAGACTTAAAAACAAAACTGGTTTGTTTTGGCTGCACTACAAAATGGCCATCTTTCGTGTTAAAAATTGGCTTATCAGATTTGTTTTCAGCATCAATGTTTTCCATTTTAGTTTCGCTAAAAAACTTAATGTTGCATTTTTCACCTAAATAAATTTGGGCGTTTAAATTAGAGCCTAAGGCTACTAAACAAATAAGGGTGATTTTTTTCATAGTATGTATTTTGTTTTATTTAGATATTACAATTATTATTCCGCTTTATGTTTCCCTTGCAAACTAAATACACGAGAAATGTTAAATCCTAGGCGAATACCCCAGTTTTCCCATGATGTATTTGTATTCATAAAAAACTGATCTTCTGTTAAACCAAAAGAATTTGTTAAGTGTAATTGAAACACATGCCCTCCTGTTTCTAAATCATAACCTACACCAAAACTATCATATAACTTATCATTGCTGTATTTATTTAATCGGTGAGCGTACTCTACAGTAATTGCTTGGCGTTTTGCAAATTTAAAACGCGTAACAGCTCCAAGAATAAAGCAATCGTTTTTATCCGTTATTTTATCAACTACATTAAAATGAACCATAGCTCCTGTTAATTGAAAAGAAAAACGTGAACTAAATTTACGCCCAATCATGATTTGATGGCAATACGATAATCTATCCGTAGCGTTTTGGTATTTGTTTATGCCATCAATAAGCACATTTTGCATAAAAGTGTGATAAACACTCGTAAATAAAGTCACACTAATTGGCATTCCACCACCTTTTGTGGTTTGTTTTAATAATCGGTATTTCAAGAAGCCATCAACGATTTTTTTACCAGACGTACGTCCAATACCAAACATTAATCGGCTACCATGCGTGTATTCTAATGCTAAACGAATGTTAGCTCCTCCATCTACACCCCAAGCATTATAAGCCCCGCTATTAAAATCTCCAAATCGATGAGAAATGCGGAAATCAAGGCTACGCTTACTCAATACCTCAACGGTGTGAAAATTAATTAGTCGAGTTGTTTTAAATGTAGCTGTAACATATTCTTTTTTTGGTTTTTCAGCTACCATGTTTAATAAATCATCGCTCGATTGAGCTAAAACCCAAGTTGATTGAGCAATTAGTGTTGAAAATAATAATATAATTTTTTTCATAAGTTTAGTTATTAAGACCGCCTGCTGCAGCCCATTTTTTAATTTTAGTTATATCACAATCAGATAATTTAGAAGCATTTTTTGGCATATCATTGCCATAAGTAGGATCCCATGTTATTGTGCCATACAAAGATCCGCCATCTCCAGGAACGGCGCCATTAGTAGCAGCACTATTTACATTTGCATAAATAGATAAATCTCTGCTACCACCGCCAGCTGCGCCAGCTGTATGACAATTATTTGTACAATTTTTAGTTATAATTGGGACAATTTGTGTGGAATAACTAATAACTCCTGTGCTATCGCAATTACTGGTAGCAGCTACAATTGGATGGAGTTCTCTAAAATTGTCATAATAACAACTTGTAAAAAATACAGTTGCAAATGCAAGAATGGAAAGATTTAATTTGTTCATTTATTTTCGATTTTATATTGTTGTTAATTATTTTTTGCGCCTTGTCCAATCCAAACAAAAATTAATATTATTTGATGTTCTGTTAACGGACTGTATGGTTTTCTAGGCATAATGGTTTCTTCATTTCGTGATTTTATAATAGAATATAGCTTACTGCTTTCTGGCGCATTTGCGACTATATCACAATGTCTCATGACCTCATCATAAGTTAACAACTTAAATTTCTCAGAATTAGAAGTGCCGTGACATCCGCTAAACGTGCAATTACCGCTAATAATTGGTGAAATATCTGTACTATAAGAAACTACAGGTAATGATTCAAAGTCTGTTTTATGCTTGCACGACAAAACAATGCAACAAATTGCAACACTTGCAACAATCATTCTATATTTACAAGTAAAATAATTCAAGTGGTTGTGTTTTTTGTAAATATAAAAATAAAGTCTGAAGTAACTCTGAATTCAATTAAATATAACAATATGCTAAGATTTGAAATTTCAGAATTACTACAAAGATCTTATATTAAAATTTAATACTTTTGATTAGTTAATGAGTACTGAACTAGAGCCATAAAAATGACTAATATCCTGATCGTTGAAGACGAAAAAAATTTGGCTTTAGAAATTTCTAATTATCTAAAAGGAAGTAATTACAATTGTCTTTCTGTGGGGTTATTTAATAATGCCATTTCTTTGCTTAAAGAAAAAGAGTTTACAGTTGT
>JANXRU010000094.1 GCA_025356715.1 Bacteroidota bacterium | reverse complement strand
CAATGGTTGGCGAAATTCCTGATCAGTATTGCAGTTCCGTGATGCAAAGTCCACGAATAAAAGAAATAATGAAAGCTCGGAATGATTTTAAAAATACGCCTTTATTTAAAAATCAATTAGATACTACTATTTATACAATTACTGGCGTTGCTTTTTTTGATAAGGAACATGGTCAATTGGGGGCTTCGCCATCAGCTATAGAAATACACCCTATACTTTCTATCATTAAAAATAAATAGCGTATATTTTTTACTTCAACTTCTCTTTTAAATATTTAGCGGTATAGCTTATTTTATTTTTCGCTACTTCTTCTGGTGTTCCTTCGGCCACTATGTTTCCGCCATCTTCACCTCCTTCAGAGCCTATATCAATAATCCAATCCGCACATTTGATCACATCTAAATTATGTTCAATTACGATAATGGAATGTCCTCTTTCTATTAAAGCATTAAAGGATTTTAATAATTTGGCGACATCATGAAAATGCAAACCGGTAGTTGGCTCATCAAAAATAAATAAGGTTTGAGTTGTGGAACTACCACCTATTAAAAACGTAGCTAATTTAATACGCTGCGCTTCGCCACCACTCAAAGTACTGGACGATTGTCCTAATTGAACATAACCCAAGCCAACTTCCTGCAAAGGTTTTAAGCGTTCATTAATTTTTCGACATAAGCGATTACTTTGGTCTTCACTAAAAAAATACACCGCATCATCAATAGTCATTTCTAATATATCAGAAATAGATTTCGATTGAAATAAAATTTCTAACGTCTCTGCTTTAAAACGTTTGCTGTTACAGGCTTCGCAAGGCAACTCAATGTTTGCCATAAATTGCATTTCTACTGTAATGTTTCCCTCGCCTTCACACACTTCGCATCGTCCACCATCCACATTAAATGAAAAATGTGATGGCTTGTAATTACGCAATTTAGCTAAGGATTGTTCGGCATACAGTGTTCGGATTTCGTCATACGCTTTGGTATAAGTTACCGGATTACTTCGTGATGATTTACCAATAGGATTTTGATCAATAAATTCTACATGTTGTATTTGTTTTAAACTTCCTGAAATTTTATCACTTTTTACATTGGCAAAATAACCATCTAAGTATTTACGAACGTTTGGGTATAATACTTTTTTAACTAAGGTTGATTTACCCGAACCGCTCACACCTGTTACACAACACAGCGTATTTAAAGGGAATTTTACAGTAATATTTTTTAAATTATTTTCGGTAGCATCTTTTACTTCAATAAATTCTTTCCATTTACGACGCGTTTTAGGAATTTCAATACGAATTTTATCTGTTAAATATTGAGCCGTTAAACTATTACTACTTTTTAATAACTCCTTATGATTTCCTTGAAATACAAGCGTTCCACCGCGTGTTCCTGCCTCTGGGCCAATATCAATTAATTCGTCGGCTGCTAACATAACTTCTTCGTCGTGTTCAACTACAATAACTGTATTGCCTTGTTCTTTTAATGATTTTAAAACACCCACTAATTTCTCTGTATCTCGCGAATGTAAACCAATACTAGGTTCATCCAATATATATAAACTACCTACCAAGCTACTTCCTAAAGAAGTTGCTAAATTAATACGTTGACTTTCGCCACCACTTAAGGTATTGGCCACGCGGTTTAAACTTAAGTAACCTAATCCAACATCTAATAAAAATTGCAATCGACTATTAATCTCTATTAATAAGCGTTTAGCAATGGTTGTATCGTGTTCGTTTAATTTTAGTTTTTTGAAGAATTCACGCATATCCGAAACTGGTAATAACACCAATTCAGAAATGCCCATGGCACCTACTTTTACATAGTTAGCATCTTTGCGTAAACGAGTTCCATTACAATCTGGACAATTGGTTTTTCCTCGGTAACGAGACAACATCACTCGGTATTGTATTTTGTAACTTTCTTTTTCTAACATCTTAAAAAAAGTGTTAATACCTTCAAAGTATTCATTACCAGTCCAAAGCAACGCATACTGTGCTTTAGATAATTGTATAATCGGTTTATGAATGGGGAAATCAAATTTATGAGCATTTTTAATTAATTGATTCTTGTAATTGCTCATTACTTCTCCATTCCAACAAATAATAGCATTATCAAATACAGATACACTTTTATTGGGAATCACTAATTCAGTATCAATGCCTATGACGCTACCAAAGCCTTCGCACGTTTTGCAAGCACCAATAGGGTTATTGAAACTAAAAAAATTAATATCAGGCTCTTCAAACGACATTCCATCCGCTTCAAATAAATTTGAAAAATGATGTTCGTTAAATGTTTTATCTTGTTTTTCTATAAAAACATCGCATTCTCCATTCCCTTCGTAAAAGGCTGTTTGCACACTATCCGCTACTCGATTTTGAAAATCTTCATCTGTGATGTCAACTGAAATTCGATCAATTAATAAATAAATAACATCAGATTTCTTAGATTTTTTAGCATCAAAATCACTGATTTTAGTTATTTGATTATTGACTAATATCCTTGAAAAACCTTGTTGATTCAATAATTCGAGATGCTTAGCTAAATCTCTGTCTTTTGGAAGAGCTAATTTAGAAAGTATTAAACACTTGGTTTCATTTGTTAAGGTATTTACAAAATCAACTACATCGGTTACTGTATTTCGTTTAACTATTTTTCCTGAAATGGGACTGAAAGTATTGCCTACGCGCGCATACAGGAGTTTAAGGTAATCGTAAATTTCT
This sequence comes from Bacteroidota bacterium, assembly GCA_025356715.1. The sequence goes on along the minus strand of JANXRU010000094.1, from coordinate 3,377 downwards.
GTAATGGTTCCAACAGTACTTCGTGGATTACGAGAAATAACTTTTTGTTCAATGGCAATGGCGGGAGAAATGCCTTTAATATAATCAACCTTTGGTTTTTCTAAACGCCCTAAAAATTGGCGCGCATAAGCTGAAAGGCTTTCAACGTAACGTCTTTGGCCTTCTGCATATAAGGTATCGAAAGCTAAGGATGATTTTCCGGAACCTGATAAACCAGTAATCACAATAAATTTGTTGCGAGGTAAGGCTACATCAATACCTTTAAGGTTATGCATGCGAGCTCCTTTAATAATGATGTATTCTTTAGGACTGAGTGTAGTAATATCTTTAGCCAAAACGAGAAGTAATTAATTGAGTATCAAATATAATAGTTTGTAAAACGAATTACACTTGATAGTATTAACAAAATGCTAATTTATTTAGGCTTATACAAAGGTGTTTGTTTTTTAATCTCTGGCTTTTTAACATTATCGTTCTTATCCTTATCCTTTCTAATATCGATATCTGTTTCTAAAGTCCACTTACCTTTTTTCATAGAAAGCGCATCAAAACTACCATCTGGGCCATAATACTGAAATTGACCTTCTAAAGTTGGGTCTGGTGTATTTGGTGCTAAATGACTAAAAACAATTTGCCTGCGACTATCATTATATTTTATAGACATTGAAACTTCACTGGCGTATTCAAACATCACGCGCTTGTTAAATTTATTAGCAATTTTAAAAACATCTTTTCCAAATTGAGGAGTACCATCTGGTTTAAACCAAAGTATATCAATAAACTTACGTTGAGTAATTTTGTTATTTCCATCCCAACCAATTAATGTATAGAAATCATCGTCTGATTTAATAATCTCACCGTAATACAACATACCAAACCATTTAGAAGGATCTCCTAAATACAGTTCAGGATTAGTAGTATTGCCTGATTTATCTACTAAAGGAAATACGTTGTATTGAATTGTTGTTTCTTTTTTAAACCAACCTTTTTTAATAGTTTTAGAATTATTGACTTGAATGAATCCAAAATAAGCATGTGTTTCATCTTCTCGTAATAAATTCCATGTAATGATTCTGAATTTTTTATCAGGTGATAATAAAACAGATACATCTTTATCTTTTTTGATACTATCAAATGGATAAAACAAAGACTTTTCATCTTTTAATGTAGAACTCCATAAAGATAAAAACTGTTTATTGGCTTCTAATTTATTAACATCCTTTTTACTGTGAAAAACCCTTAACTGTATTGTTCTTATTGAATCTTCTAATTGTAAAAAATAGGACTTGTCAGCTTCAGTTAGCTGTGCTATAGACTGAAATGAAGCTGTAATACTTATAATTAATATGGTGAATTTGATAGACATTGTTTTTATAACGAGAAAATTGGATTAAGTGACACGATTTCTAATTTTCAGTACGACGTTTTACTAATAAATAATAATTCCCTTCAATGGGTAGATACCCATATTCATAGCAAAACACATAACTCTTTCCTGTTTTAGTTGTTGTTATGTTGGTGTAATAATTAAAATTAAATCCCTTATCCATTAATTTTTGCTGAGAAACTTTAGCTGTTTCATCAGGTAAAAGTTCTTCCATTATGCGTCTGTTTTTACGTAAAGCATTGTTGATATTACGAACGTAATTATTGGTATCACTATTTAGCTTATTATTATAGGCATTTCGACACATATCACTGCAAAACTTTTTATCAGCTCTGCCATTAAATGATTCGTTACACTCTATACAGGTTCTTTTTTCCATTATGTAAACTTAAGCTAAAAATACTTTGGGAATATGGCAAACAGGAATCGCATCCATTTTATGGTTATTAGCTCTATTTCTGATTTGATAAATTTGCATCACTATTTTTTGTCTATCAGATAATTCAGCAGTTTCATTGTTTTCTAAATATAACATGGCCCATTCTAATTCATCATAAGTAGCGCCAATCTGATCCTCATCTGTTCTGCCATCTGCAAATAAGCCGTCAGTAGGGCGAGCATTTAAAATGTCAGTAATTACGCCAACTTCAGCAGCTAACGCATATACTTGTGATTTCATTAAATCTGCAATAGGACTTAAATCAACACCGCCATCACCGTATTTAGTAAAAAAACCAATTCCAAAATCTTCTACTTTATTTCCTGTACCTGCTACTAATAATTTATGATGACCTGCATAAGCATATAAAGTCGTCATTCGCAAACGCGCGCGCGTATTCGCCATAGTCAAAAAATCCTGTATTTCGGAATCATACACTTTTTCCATTTCTTCAAAAATAGAAGTTAAGTTTACTTCGACGCTTGAAACATTTGGATAATTTTTTTTAAGCCATTCTATATGTTTATTTCCTCGGTCGTATTCTGTATAATGTTGGCGAATAGGCATGTTTAAGCATATTACTTTTTTGCCTGTCATAGCACATAATGTTGATGTCAACGCAGAATCAATACCGCCAGAAATACCTATTACAAATCCTTCGGTTTTGGAATTGACAGAGTATGTTTTAAGCCACTCAACAATATGTAAAACAATTTCTTTTTTTTGCATTGTAATAACAATCAATTAATTTTTAGAAGTTCTGTATTTTTTTGTTTGGTTAAATATAGAATGTAATATGGTTGTTTCTTCTTCTGATAATTGCAGACTTCTTCTATTGTATACTCTATGAGCAGTTTCAAGCATCTTTTCAATTTTATAGGTTTCCATATTTTCAGAACCACCCCAACTAAATGATGGTATGTGAGTAGGAGGGAAGTCTCCACCAAAAATATTTGCACCAACCCCTACAACAGTTCCTGTGTTAAACATGGTATTGATGCCACATTTACTATGGTCTCCCATCATTAATCCACAAAATTGCAAATCAGTATCTATCATTTTATCATGATTGTAATTAAATAATTTAACATTTCCGTAATTGTTTTTTAAATTACTATTATTCGTGTCAGCGCCCAGATTACACCATTCTCCAATTACAGAGTTCCCTAAAAAACCATCATGCGCTTTATTACTATATCCAAAGATAACGGAATTATTAACTTCGCCACCTACTTTACAATGTGGACCGATAGTAGTTGCTCCATATATTTTTGTATTTAATTTTAAAGCAGAATGTTCGCCTAAAGCAAAAGGCCCACGAACTGCAGAACCTTCCATTACTTCAGCATCTTTGCCAATATAAATAGGGCCTGAAGTTGTGTTTAATGACGACGCTTCAATCAAGGCACCTTCTTCGATAAATAAATCTGATGAATTCCCAATTAAAATATTAGTAGAAGATAAATTTTGAGACGTTTTCCCTTTTGTTAATAAGGTAAAGTCTTGTTTAATAGCTTCCCCATTTTTAGAAAAAATATCCCATACTTGATT
>JANXRU010000086.1 GCA_025356715.1 Bacteroidota bacterium | reverse complement strand
CAATATTGTTAAGAAAAACACTACAAGCCAAGAATGGCAAAATATTATTAAGGAAACATTACAAAAATTAAATAGTTCAACCCATTGGCGAAAACCTTACGATACAATTGCTAAAGTATATTTTGAAGAACAACAATGGGAAAATTTATTAACTACAATAACTGAATTTGCAAGCTTTGAATTATTAGCAAGCTACGAAGTTATATTAAATGAGCATTTCCATAGCCAATTAATTGCACTTTATGAAAGAAGTATACGAAATTATTTAGAAAAAAATGTAGACAGAAGTCATTATGTTATTGCTTGTAAAGCTATAAAGCGGTTAAAAGCCATTACGCCCAATCATAACATAAATTACTTAATAAATGAGTTTAGAGAAAAATATAAAAGACGACCAGCTTTGATAGAATTAATAAACAAAATTTAGATAACCCAAAGCTAATCCTATTTGGGCTCTCGTTGCTCCTAAAATTAAGATAGGGGGCGCCCTAAATTAGGGTCGAAAACTATTGAATATAAGTGATTTTACGAGGTTATTGTTTTGCCATTTTAGATAGGATAAGACAGGGACATTATTATTAGAGAGGGGGCATTTTAAGAATCAGAACCAAAAAATTACAAAAACTTAACATGCTAAATCTTAGCCAAATCTTTAATAATTTTGTTCGATTCGGGCATGGTCGCTTACGTATAACCTTTTCTTCTCTCTTCTTTTATAATACCATATCCAATATCAATATTTTCTTCTACTTCATTAAACCCCTTAAATCCTAAGTCGCCAATTATTTCTAATGTATCTTTTTTAATAATCATCCACGACTCAAAACCTGTTGGTGATTCAACTTTAGATAAATTATGAATTATTTTAGGTAAAGTTTCGATAACGCCACTATCTGGCCAACTTTTTCCTTTTTTAAATCCCATTTTATTTAAATCGCTAAAATCATTATTTGCTATTTTTTTGCAAATCTGTATTGTAACCGGATTAAGAATCAATCTATCCGTAATGAGTCTATCTATTTGAAATGTTTGTGTCTTCACGATATTATTTTTTTATATACTCCGTTATTTTCAGAAAAATTTGTCTGTAATACCAGAATAAAAGAACACATTGTCTTGAATAAATTTTTCTTTACTTTTTATTACTAATCATAACTTAGCCAACTTCCTTCTCTACAAACACTAAACCTAAGGTTTCTAACTCTTCGAGCATAGGTTCGTATATAGCTTTAACAATAGGAATTTGCACACCATACAATTTGAATTTATTTGTTAAAAAATTTTTAACAGAGATGGCTAATGGTAAGCCTACAGTTTTGGCCATAGCCGTGTGCACTTCATCATCACCTATTACAACGAGTGATGAATTTATTTTATGAGATTTCCCATTCAATTCATATTCAAATTGATGTTGCATCACAATCATATCTTTATCTCCTTTTTTAAGCAACCATTTTTCTTCTAACAGTTGTTGCAATAACTCAGCAGGAGAACCTTCTTTTAAGGTAATGGCTTTATTCGAAAATAATTCTAAATACTCTAATTTAGTCATAACCCCAGCATCCATATCCGCACCCATAAAGGCCACTAATTTATCTTTAACACTTTCTTTTCCTAATGGTAAAAAAGAGTTTAATAAATCGGTATAAGTCATAGTATTGGCATGCTTAATTTTATAGGAATCGTCGGTTAATCCTAATTTCACAAACACATTCCATGCTTTGCAATAGCCTGGCATACGTAAGGTTCCGCGTAACATATCGTGTGCATCATTTAAACCATAAGGCTCCTTATAACCAATACTATCACGGTTAGCATACGCATCAAACTGTCCGTATCCATCCACATCAATGGTGCAAATTTGTTTATATAAACGATTGTAAGGAATAAATTTTAATTGTCCTTCTTCGATGAATTGAGCCACACCTTGTCCTGCTAATATCACATTACGGGGATTCCAACTAAATTTATATCCCCACGGATTGTCGTTACTTTCGGGCGCAACCAAGCCTCCGCAAAACGATTTAAAGCTGGTAATTTTTCCACCTTTATCTTTTATTTCATCAATGACTTTCATGGCCGAAGCATGGTCAATACCAGGATCTAAGCCACATTCGTTCAATAAAATTAAGTTTTTTTGTTTGGCTTCCGCGTCTAATTCTTTCATCACGTCGCTCACATAACTAGCTGTAGCAAGGTGTTTGCCTAAGCGAACACAATCGCGCGCTACATCACCATGCATAAAAGCAGGTAACATAGATATCACAAAATCAGATTCTGCAATTAATGATGCTCGCAAGGTTTCGTTAGTTACATCAAAAGCTACTGCCTTTGCCATATTCTTATAGTTTGCTATTTTAGGTTCTACAGCCGCCGCATTTGCATCTGCAATGGTAATATGCCATTGGTGCTTTTCGGCGTTAGATAATAAATAATCAATTAAACTTGATGATGAGCGTCCAGCGCCTATAATTAATATTCTGTTCATAATAATATTTGTACGCAAAAATAACCTTAAATTCGTAAAGTAAAAAAGTATTATGTTTCGAAAAATTGGATTGCCATATATATCGATAGCTATCGGCACACTGTTTTGTAGTCAGATAAAGTCTCAATCAAATTCGTTAGTTGTGTTTAACCCTATTGGAGACGTTTTTCAGCTAACCGTAGATGGCACACTTATTAATAATACGCCAGATGCTAACGTAAAAACGTTTGATTTGAATGCTGGTTGGCATCACATGGAAGTGAAATTAATGAGAAAAGAGAAAGAAACTTGGTTTAAAGATTCTATTTTAATTAGAAGTGACGAAAAATATATGAATAAAGAATTTACGTATGTAATAGTAGAAGAAAAAAAAGTACATTTAAAATTCATTTCTGTTTCCGAAGTATCAGGTCCTGAAAAACCACCAATTCCAGATGCTCCCAAGGAAGTAGTTCCTTTAATAGATAATAATTTATATGGTAATTTATACAAAGCCAAAAATAATAGGCCTGTATTTTTCAATCATTATAATCCCCTAACATCAACTTGCGATACCCTATTAACGGATAAGGATATAAAATACGCTTTCCATTTATTAAGTAAATGCAATGATACTCAAACGCAGTTTGTTTATTTAAATCAAATTATTGAAAACAATTGTTTAACGGTAAATCAACTAACATCACTATTACTAATTTTGCCAATGGATATGGATAAATTGATATCTGCCAAACTAGCGTACTTCCACATAACAGATAAAGAAAATGCCAAGTTTATTTTAGAAGTATTTAAATATCCTGCAATGAAAGAATCGTATGTTGATTTTATGAAAGAGCAAGAAATAAAAGTTAAACAAAAAAACAAGCATTGTTCAGAACCTATAACTGACAAGCAATTTGAAGAAGTAATTTCTAAAATAAAAAACACCATTCACGAAACCGATAAATACAAATTGGCTAAAAAAATAATTATAGACAATTGTTTGTCGAGTTTACAAATAAAAAAAATCACACCTTTCTTTACACACGATAGAGAAAAATTAGATTTTTTAGTGAGCGCTTGTAACATCCTTTCAGATAAGGAAAACGCCAAACTATTAGTGAGTGAATTTCAATCGAGTGAAGCTAAAGAAGAATTCTTAAACTTAATTTCAAAATAATGAACGATAAAAAATTAATAACCATAGGTTTTTTAGGAGCCATAGCTGTCGCTTTTGGCGCGTTGGGGGCTCATTTATTAAAAGCAAAAGTAGCTTTAGGCTTAATGACCGCCGACCAACTCAATGGATTTGATACAGGCGTAAAATACCAAATCTATCATACCATAATGCTATTAGCCTTGGTTTTATTAGCCAAACATAATACGCATAAATTTATCAGTTGGGCATATAACTGTTTTATTATTGGCATCGCACTGTTTTCTGGTTCATTATATTTATTATGCACTCGCACCTTGTTTCATACAGAGTGGCTGAGCATTTTAGGGCCTGTTACCCCTATTGGTGGATTATTTTTTATAGCAGGTTGGATATTATTAGCCTTAGTAGGATTGCAAAAAAAGGCCGCTAACTCATGAGTTTAAGTGGTGAATTAATTGCCATTTTAACAACGTTATGTTGGAGTTTTGGAATTTTTCCTTTCACAGAAGCCTCTAAGCGTATAGGAACAGCACCAGTTAATCAATTCAGATTATTATTTGCTTGGTTAATTATTACGGTTATTTTATTTTTCTCAAACGATTTAAATATTGTAGAGTTATTTACAACACCTCAACCCTATCATTTTGTGTATTTAGGTTTATCAGGTATTATTGGTTTTTCTATTGGAGATTATTGCAGTTTTACATCCTTTAAATTATTAGGGCCAAAACTTGGAAGTTTATACACCACCTTTGCGCCAGGTGCCGCCTTATTAATAGGTTACATTGCCTTAAATGAAACCATTAATGGTATTGGTGTTTTAGGAATACTAATTACGTTGATTGGTGTTATTTGGTTAACTTTTTCTAAAAAAGATGCCAACGAAGCATTGAAGATTGGCTATAAGCGAGATTATAAAGGCATTGTGTATGGTATTGTTGGCGCTTTATGTCAAGGCATAGGATTAGTCTTATCTAAATACGGCATGGATTATTATGCGGAAAAATTGCCAACGATGCACGCCGTATGGATACGCTTATTGTTTGCCTTGACAGCCGCATTTATTATTTCGATGTTAACTGGGAAATTAAAATCAAACAGCAAACCTATTTTTTCCAACGAAAAAAACGTACTCCCTTTATTATTCTTAGGAACCTTATTAGGGCCTGTTATTGGAGTAACACTTTCTTTATATGCTATTCAGCAATTAGAAGTAGCAGTTGCTCAAACCATATTTGCCTTATTACCACTATTTGTATTGCCTATAAGTTTGATAGTTTATAAAGAAAAAATAACCTTACAATCTATTTTTGCTTGCTTAATTGCACTAGCAGGAGTTTTATTATTAATTTGGAGGAATAAATTTTAAACGATGTCATGCCACTAAAAAAAATCATACTCTATTTTATCTTTACCTATAGTGTGTTTTGTTTTATAGCATTAAATAGGCATGCTAATGCAAAACCTCAAACGTATCATTGCGAAATTTGGGCAGATAAAGCGGGGTATAATGTTTATCTACCGTGCTTGTTTATTTACCATTTCGACGCCAATCGATTTCCTGAAAAAACAGAAGCTCATGTGGGTTATGGCTTTACATTAGATTCATCGTCGCAACATATTATTACAAAATATCCCTACGGTGTGTCGCTTATGCAAAGTCCTTTTTGGCTTATTGCACATGCGTTGGCACCTCAAAAAGATGGCTTTTCAACATACTATCAAAAAGCAATAGATTTTGCTGGCAGTTTTTATTTAACCCTAGGCTTATTCTTTTTATTTTTTACTGCGCGACGTTATCATTCTATCTCTATATCCGCATCTGTTTCATTATTAATAGCTTTGAGTACGGGTATTTTTTATTATGGTATTTATGAAACAGGAATGTCTCACATTTATTCCTTTTGTTGCATTGCCATCATTTTATTTTTAGCACTTCTTAAAGAAAAAACAAGGCATCATCTATTATGGTTAGTAGCCATCTCGTCATTATATGTAATTATTAGACCTTTAAATAGTTTATTTTTACTTCCTATTCTTTTAAGCATTCTTTTAATAGAAAATGAAACCTTTAGGAAACAATTTCTGAAATTATTTAATTTAAAAATAAGTATCCTTTCGGTACTAATTGTTTTAGTCTTTATTTTACCTCAATTAGTTTATTATCATTATGCGTATGGAAGTTTTATTGCGGACTCCTACCAAAATGAACCTTTTTATTTCCCTTCTTTTAATCGGATTATTGAACTTTTATTTTCTCCCGATAATGGATTATGTATTTATTATCCAGTTTTAGTCATTATCATTCTGTATTCTTTTATAAAAAAATATACCTTTAGTAAACTCTCTTTGTTTTTACTAATTTCCTACATCATCATTTATGCTTCTTGGTGGAGTTTATCTTTAGGATGTGGTTTTGGCCATCGAGCAATTAACGACCTTGTTATTGTGTTTTTTATTCCAATTCTTATTTCTGAAAAGAAAATACCAACCTGGTTAATAAGCATATTTATTATTTGTGCTTTAATTAACATAAAATTCATGTTTAGTTATGATACCTGCCTTTATACCTCAACAAATTGGGATTTTACCGAATATAAAAAAGTACTTTTTGGAGAATTTAAGTAAATTTTCAATTAACACTTGATTTTACTATATTTGGTATTCAATCTTAATTTGATGTACCATGTTTAAAATAAGTTTATTTACAATTCTTCTCACTCTTTTTTCTATTTTTTCTGCATTTTCTCAGAAAGGAAAAAATGGAGTAAAAACTATTTCAACTAATACGGTTGTTAATGCCTTTACAGCACTAACCGCGAATGCTTCGGCAGGCAATACTACCTTAACCGTTTCCGCTAGTGCCTTAGGTGCTAATTTTACAACGACTCTTACGCCTGGTGATTTGATTATGATTATACAAATGCAAGGTGCTTTAATTAAATTATCACCTGTTCCTGTTTGGGCGCCAGACAGTACTTATGGATATATTTATGACTATGGGAAGTGCGGTAACTATGAATTTGCAGAAGTAAAATCAATTGTTTCAGCAACACAAATCGAAATAAATTGCGGATTAACCTACAGCTATTCTGTAACTGGAAAAACTCAAATTGTTCGTGTTCCAAGATATAGTTCCCTAAATATAGCAGCAACAGGTACCTTAACAACTAATGCCTGGCTGGGAACAACTGGTGGTGTATTAGCAGTTGAAGTTGATGGAAATACAGTTATTAATGCGGGCGGCGTTATTTCAGCTACTGGCCTTGGTTTCAGAGGAGGTGCCCCTACTAGTTCTGGCGGAAATAATTTTTATCCATTTTGCTCTATAACCTCAACAAATAATGGTTCTGAAAAAGGAGAAGGGATTGGCAGTGATCGTCTTACTAATTTAACGAACGACACACTAGGAAAATATTGCAAAGGTGCTCCTGGAAACGGCGGTGGTGGCGGCAACTCTAATAATTGCGGTGGTGGCGGTGGCGGTAACGGCGGTGTGATTTCGACATATAATGGTTACGGAATTCCAACTGCTGGGTTTGCAGCTATATGGAATTTAGAATGGCCGGGAAGAGCAACAGTTACCTCAAGTGGTGGGGGAAAAGGTGGATATGGAACTTCGTCAACTAATACTACAAATATTAATACAGTAGGTCCAAACAATACGGCTTGGGGAGCTTCATTTAAGCGTTTAAGCGCTGGTGGGTTTGGAGGAAGACCTTTAGATTACTCAACTGGTAAATTGTTTATGGGCGGTGGCGGTGGCGGTGGCCATATGACAGCTGGTCAATCTAATGGTGCTGGAGCTTGTTTTGGTGGTAATGGCGGGGGGTTAATTTTTGTTTTAAATTATGGGACTATTTCAGGGGCAGGGACTATTGTTTCAAATGGAACGAATGGAGGAAATGCTTTCGGAACAGGCGTAACAACACAAGGGATAGATGGTGCAGGTGGCGCAGGCGCAGGCGGGACTATTATTTTAAAATGTAATGGAACCATTTCTGGTATTACAACTAATGCAATTGGTGGTTCTGGTGGGAATCAGGTTATAAATTTTCCAGCGTCTACTCAAGAGGGTCAAGGGCCTGGAGGCGGAGGAAGTGGAGGATATATTGCTGCTAACGGAAGTATCTTTACCCAAAATGTAGCTGGAGGAATGAATGGAACAACTAATGCCACAGCTTTTGATACTGAATTCCCTATGAATGGAGCAACATCTGGTGATTTAGGAATAAACAATCAAGTATTATTTCCCTCCTATTCAATTACAGCATCTCCAAATCAAACGTTATGTACTGGCCAAGCAGCCACTTTAACGGCCACAACTAATGATCTATCAGCAACGATTGCTTGGTATAATGCAGCCGCAGGCGGTTCATCTATTGCTTCAGGAACTATTTATGTGACTCCTACTTACACAGCGGCTGGTACATACACCGTTTATGCAGGTTCTTGCCCAGGTTTATACCGCGTGCCGATTACAATTACCGTTGGTGCTGGTTTAAGTATTACAGTTAATAGCCCAACGATATGTGCGAATCAAACAGCCACTTTAACGGCAAGCGGTGCTACCACTTACACATGGAGTTCTGGGCCAACAACAGCATCTATAACAGTGACGCCAAGTGTAACAACTGTTTACACCGTAAATGCGACAAGTGGCACTTGCTCAGGATCTCAATCAACAACTGTTACCGTAACCTCATCCCCTACTTTATCTGTTGCTAGTAAAACTATTTGTTCTGGAACATCAACAACATTAACTGCTACAGGAACAACAAGTTATACATGGATGCCTGGCGCGCAAACAACCACAAGTATTGTAGTAACACCAACTGTCAATACAACGTATACGATTACAGGGTCAAATGGCGCCTGTACAAATACAACAGTGGCTACTGTTAGTATAACAAGTACACCAACATTAGCAACGAGTCCAACAACAATTTGTTCTGGACAAATAGCAACCTTTACCGTTAGTGGAGCAACATCTTATACTTGGACTCCAGGAAATATTACAGGTTCGTCTTTTACATTAAGTCCTTCTACCTCTACCAACGTTTCTGTTATTGGTACTATAGGAACTTGTACTACTCAAGTCAGTACATCCGTTACTGTTAACGCAAGTCCTACTATTACAGTAAATAGCCCAACTATCTGCTCCAATCAAACAGCTACCTTAACCGCTAGTGGTGCTACAACCTATACATGGAATACTGGCCCAACAACAGCTTCAATAACAACTACACCAACTATCACAACAACCTATACGGTAAATGCTACTAGCTTAGGTTGCGCTGGTACAAAAACAACTCAAGTCATAGTTGTTAGTCAGCCAACAATTGCAGTTGCTAATGCCACTATTTGTTCAGGAATATCAACTACTTTAACTGCAAGTGGAGCCTCAACTTATACATGGTTACCAGGAGGATTAACAACTACAAGTATTGTTGTTTCCCCTTCATCTACTGCCATTTATACAATAACAGGAGCTACAGGCGCGTGTACAAATACAGCGAACTCAACAGTGAGTGTAACGTCCACGCCAACATTAGTAGCTAATTCTGTATCTATATGCGCTAGTAATACAGCAACATTTACAGCAAGTGGTGCTACTACGTATACATGGAATCCAGGAAGTGTTACAGGAAGTTCATATACTATTGCGCCAGCAAGTTCAACGGTAGTAACCGTGATAGGTGCAAATGGGACTTGTACTGCTCAAACAACCGCCTCCGTTACTGTTGGTTCAAGTTTATCTATCACGGTTAATAGCCCAACTATTTGTGCTGGCAAAACAGCTACCTTAACAGCTAGTGGTGTTACAACCTATACTTGGAGCACTGGTTTAAATACGGCAAGTATTGCTGTAACTCCAACAGCTACTACTATTTACACTATCACAGGTTCTTCGGCAGGATGTAATGGCGTTAATACAGCAACTGTTACAGTAATTAATCAACCGACGGTTGCCGTTGCTAATGCCACTATTTGTTCAGGAATATCAACTACTTTAACTGCGAGTGGAGCCTCAACTTACACATGGTTACCAGGAGGATTAACAACTACAAGTATCGTTGTTTCCCCTTCATCTACTGCCATTTATACAATAACAGGAGCTACAGGCGCGTGTACAAATACAGCGAACTCAACAGTGAGTGTAACGTCCACGCCAACCTTAGTGGCTAATTCCGTGACAGTTTGTTCTGGTAATACCGCAACCTTCACTGTAAGTGGTGCTTCAACTTATACATGGAATCCGGGGAATAGCGTAGGAAGTTCATTTACTTTAGCGCCTGCAAGTTCAACAGTTGTTATGGTTATTGGCGCTAATGGAACCTGTACTGCTCAAACAACCGCCTCTGTTACGGTTGGTTCAAGTTTATCAATCACGGTTAATAGCTCAACTATTTGTGCTGGACAAACAACAACATTAACAGCCAGTGGCGTTACAACCTATACTTGGGATTCTGGAGCTAATACATCAAGTATTTCAGTTTCACCGATAACAACTACTATATATACAATTTCTGGTTCAACAGCAGGATGTAATGGCGTTAATACAACAACTGTTACTGTAAATGCCGTTCCAATTTTAACAGTGACATCAGCCAATATTTGTTCTGGGCAATCAGCTACTATTACTGCAAGTGGCGCTTCAACTTATACATGGAGCAATGCTGTTAATACAGCATCACAATCGGTAAATCCAAATACAACCACTATTTATTCTGTTACAGGTACTAATGCTTTAGGATGCGTGAGTACTTCAACGGCTTTATCAACAGTGAGTGTAACAGCTACGCCAACATTAATAGCTAACTCTATTTCTATATGCACGGGTAATACTGCAACCTTCACTGTAAGCGGTGCTACAACTTATACTTGGGATGCAGGCGCTACAACAGCTAGCACCTATACGTTAGCTCCCACAAGTTCAACAGTTGTTACTGTTATTGGTGCTAATGGAACCTGTACTTCTCAAACAACCGCCTCCGTTACGGTTGGTTCAAGTTTATCTATCGCTGTTAATAGCCCAACTATTTGTGCTGGACAAACAACAACGTTAACAGCCAGTGGTGTTG
>JANXRU010000060.1 GCA_025356715.1 Bacteroidota bacterium | reverse complement strand
CATCAATAATAACTACATAAAAAATTATTATTGATGTTAAAACAACTAAGTATATCTTTTTGTTTAAAGATTATAGCTCTTATAATTAAATTTTTACTGCTTATTAAAATACTTGGTTACTTGTTCTGCCACCAATTTTCCTGAAATTAAACAAGGAGGAACTCCCGGCCCTGGAACGGTTAATTGACCTGTATAAAATAAATTTTTCACCTTGTCGTTTTTCAATTTTGGTTTTAAAATAGCTGTTTGGCTTAGCGTATTTGCCAAGCCATAGGCATTACCTCTAAAAGAATTATAATCCTTCAAAAAATTACTGCCTGCATAATCTCTTCTGTAAATAATATTATCCTTAAAAGAAACGCCTATGTGTTTTTCAATACGCTTTATCACTAAATCAAAATAAAAGTCAGTCGTTTGCTTATCTTCTTTTAAATCGGGAGCAATAGGAATTAAAATAAATAAATTCTCGCAACCATCAGGCGCTGTGCTAGTGTCCGTTTGCGAGGTGCAACTTAAATAAATTAAAGGCTTTGTTGGCCATTTTGGTGTTGTATATATTTCCTGGGCATGTAAATTAAAATCTTCGTCAAAAAACAAACTATGATGCAATAAATTTGGTAATTTTTTATTGACTCCTAAATAAAAAATCAAACTCGATGGTGCCATTTTACGCGTTTGCCAATATTTTTCAGAGTAATTACGATACGGTTTATCTAATAAAGTTTGTTCAGTAAAATGATAATCGGCACTAGAAACAACTGCATCAAATGAAGGCGTTTGATTAGTAGAAATAATATGTTTTGCCAAATTCCCTTGCACTTCTATCTTCGATACATCAGCGTTTAATTCAAACTTAACTCCCAATTCAATAGCTAATTGATGCATGCCATTTATAACGCTAAACATACCTCCTTTGGGATACCAAGTACCTCCAACAATATCCGAATAATTCATTAAACTATATAATGCGGGTGTGTTTTCGGGCAATGCTCCTAAAAACAAAACAGGGAATTCTAATAATTGGATGAGTTTTGGGTTTGTAAACGATTTACGAATATGAGACGCAATAGACTTAAAAACATCTAATTTAAAAATGCCTTTAAAAAAACGCACATTCATAAACTCAGTCAACGATAATCCTGGTTTATACACCAAGTCGTTCATGCCTATTTGATATTTATATTCGGCTTCCTTTAAAAACTGCTTTAATTTATCGGCACTACCTTTTTCTAAGGATTCAAATACAGCATACAATTCATTCAAATCACTGGGAATATCCAACGGGCCATCATCAAAATAGATACGGTATGATGGCGACAAGCGCTCTAACACGTAATAATCAGATACTTTTTTACCAAAATCAGCGAAAAATTTCTCGAAAATATCAGGCATCCAATACCAGCTTGGCCCCATATCATATACAAAACCGTCTTGTGTGTATTGTCTTGCTCTCCCTCCTACTCTATCGTGCTTTTCAAGAACTGTTACGTCGTAGCCGTCTTTTGCCAAATAACATGCGGCCGACAAACCAGAGAAACCCGAACCGATGATTGTAACCTTTTTTTCCATGTGTAATTAAAACAATTGAAGAAAATTAAAGTTTAAACTTACACAATTATTTAATTTTTTTGAGGGTAAAATTTGTGAGAATAATCAGTAAAATAGATTAGATACTAACTGTATATCACCTATTAATTAAAAAGGCACCGTTTTATGTAAAAACGGTGCCTTTTGATGATATTCCATAATTATAATTAGCGCTTTATGCTTGTGTCATTAGTTATATCTTTTATACTATGATTACTACATTTTGCTTGTTCGTTATAATTACCACAGTGCATTCCGTGGTGTTTTCCAACAGTTGCATAAAGTGTACTAATTGTTATAATTACAGTGGCAACAAATACGATTGGTTTAATTTTTCTGTTCATTTTGCGATTGTTTAATAGTATTAATTTATGTTTTGTATTAAGCTTGAGTTGGAGCTTCTGTTTTACAACGATATCCCCCACAACAGTTATTAGCCATGTTTTTCATGTATGCTGATTTTTCTTCGTCGCTCATATTTTTAAAATGTTGCTTAAATCTATTTCTTCTTCCAAAGCCTAATAAGTTAAAAGCTAATTTTATTAATAAGAAAAAAGCAAATACTTTAATCAAAAAAATTGGAACCATAAACATAGCTGTTCCGAATAAGATACCAGCTAATACTGTTTTTAAAATTTGTTTTGTCATTTTTATGTTATGTTAAGTTTATATTAATTTGCTTACTAATTGTACACTTAGTAAGCTGTGTTATATAAGTGGACGAACGAACAACTGTTTTACTTTAAATTAAATCAAACTTTTTTTCCGCTAATGCCACATATATTATTGGCAACGTATTTATAGAAATTTTACTTTAAATTAAATCAAAAAAAATCCGATTAAGGTTACACTCAATCGGATTTTAAATAAATAGAAACAAATGTTTATTTCCCGCACCTATTTTTCCATTCGGTTTTAAATTTCTCGCGTTCTTCATCTGTCATATTCATCATTTTAGAGTTTTGCATAAAGCCGTTTTTATGCGCGCCTTTATTTGGAAAGCCACTAAACAAAATTTTACTTATTACTAATAACCCAACGGCTTTAATGTATGTAAGTGTTCCTACCCCAACAATTAAAGTTGGTATAATGGCATTCCAAAGCAACATTAATATTAAACTTACTACACCTACAAATGCTGTAAATCGTATTGGTATTATCCAAAATCTATTTTTGTTTTTATAATTATACATAGTCTTTTTATTTAATTAGTAGTGAAATCGTTATAAAGTGTATTTAACCTTTCGCGTAAATAATTTACGGCATATCCTTTTCTCGAAATAATTGTTTTAATATTTTCGCCTGTTTGGTTAGCAATTTCTTGTAAGCTCACATCTTCCAATTCGTTTTGTATAAATACGTTTCGTTGCTTCTCCGGCAACTCATCCAAGGCTTGAAGCAACTCTTCCCAAAACACCTTTTTAAAATAAGCTAACTCAGGAGTTTGAGGATCAATTAATAAAATTTCTTTAAAGTTAATTTCTCCATCTTCTGTTTCGAACGAATAATCTTCTAAATTTTCTGTTTTCTTTTTACGGAAACGATCCGTAATTTTATTTTTTGCAACTCTATACAACCACCCACTGATACTTTCTATAGCTTCAATTTCTCTAAGCATACTTAGTTGATACCAAACATCTTGCAATACATCTTCAGCATCTTCGTTACTATTTACCTTCCCTCTTATAAAACCAAGTAACTGCTTACCATATTGGTTTACTGTTTGAATGATATTTTGGTTATTATTAGCCATTTCTATGTCAATTGTCATTTCTCCTTTTTAATGAAGACGACTGACTACTGATTTTACTTTATTATTTTTGAATAAAATTAATCATAAAAAATCAATACCTTAGTTACACCTTTACATGAAATTACTTAAATATACCATACTCATTTGTGCACTCAGTGTTGGCTTGTTTATGCTTTTACCCAAGCAAGAATCGCACTCCTGGGGATTTTACGGCCATAAGCGAATTAACCGGATGGCGGTATTTACCTTACCTCCCGAAATGCTCACTTTTTACAAACAACATATCGAATTTATCACCAACCACGCTGTTGACCCAGATAAACGACGTTATGGTGTAGAAGGCGAAGCACCAAGGCATTATATTGATATTGACCATTATGGCGAACATGCCTTTGATTCCGTTCCTAAATATTGGAAACAAGCCGTTGCAAAATATACAGAAGATACCTTAATGGCGTATGGCATTGT
>JANXRU010000006.1 GCA_025356715.1 Bacteroidota bacterium | reverse complement strand
CAACTATAATTATCAAAATATGGACTTCCAAAATACGTCCCTAAAAATTGATGATGTTTTGCAATTAAAAGGAGGTGGCGTAAATTTTGGGTTAGGTATTCAAGGAAAGTTCTAATTTGTTTAAAATTTACTTAAATATAGTTCACCTCAAAGTAGGATAAATAGTGGTCTTTTACCAAAAATAATCCCTTTTTTTAATCACAATAATTGCTAAATTTGACGTTTTTAATATATAATTATGACCAAAGCGCTGTATACTTTTTGCCTACTATTTATCGCAACTTTAAGTTTTTCACAAAACGCCACTATTAGAGGATTTATTTATAATAAAGATAATGGTGAGCCTGTTGCCTTTTCAAATGTTTATTTAAAAGGAACTACTACAGGAGCTTCTTCCGATTTAAATGGATTTTTCTCAATAAACAAAGTAAAGCCTGGTTCTTATACTTTAATGGTAACTAATCTTGAATTTGACACTATTTCGGAAACCATATCCATTAAAGCAGGTGAGATAATTAGTAAAAAATTCTATGCATTTAAAGGTGGCGTAACTACCATGGAAGTGGAAGTTTCTGCTAAAACAGTTGAGAAAGTAGAGAATCCAAATGTAGGTTTGCAAAAAATTGATCCAGTTGCTATTAATAAATTACCTAGTGTTGGCGAACCAGATTTAGCTCAGTACTTACAGGTATTACCTGGCGTTGTATTTACAGGTGATCAAGGAGGTCAGTTATATATTAGAGGGGGTTTACCAATTCAAAATAAAGTATTATTAGATGGTATGGTTATTTATAATCCTTTTCACTCTATTGGTTTATTTTCTGTATTTGATAATGATATTATGCGTAGTGCAGACGTTTATAGTGCTGGGTTTGGTGCTGAATACGGAGGAAGAACATCTTCTATAATGGATATCACTACGCGTGATGGAAATAAAAAACGTATTTCTGGTAAGGTATCAGCATCAACTTTTGGTGCAAAATTAACCTTAGAAGGTCCATTAAAAAAGTTAATTGAAAATGGTAAAGGAAGTTCGTCTTTTTTATTATCAGGAAAAACATCGTATTTACCGCAAACCTCTAAGGTGTTATATCCGTATGCAAACAAAGATGGATTACCTTTTTATTATACAGATTTGTATGGTAAGGTTTCATTTAACGGAAACAATGGTAGTAAACTAAATTTATTTGGTTATAATTTTAATGACAAAGTTGTTTATGATGGGTTAGCTTCTTTTAAATGGACGTCATACGGCGCTGGTAGTAATTTTATATTAATACCTCAAAATTCTTCGTTATTAGTAGAAGGGAATTTCGCGTATTCTACTTATAAAATTAGTTTCCAAGGGGCTGCTGAAACAGATAAAAAGTCAAGTTCCGTTGGTGGATTTAATGGAGGGTTTAATTTCTTGAAATACTTTGGGCGTAACGAATTGAAATATGGATTTGAATTAGTTGGAACTAATACAACTTATGATCTTCAAACACCAACTTTGAATCAAATTAGTTTCGCCAAAAATTCATTAGAGTTAGGTGGACATTTAAAATATCGTTTTCTGGAAAAAAAGAAATTTTTTGTAATCGAACCTAGTTTCCGTTTACAATATTATGCAACTTTCGGTCAACTATCACCAGAACCTCGTGTGAGTTTGAAATTCAGTCCTGGCCAATTATTTAAAGACAAAGATAGAGGTGGTTTTTCAAATGCCGTGTATCATGTTTTGAAAGCAGTTCGTTTCAAAGGTGCGGCAGGTATGTATAGTCAGAGTTTAATGAGTGCTAGTTCTGATAAGGATGTCGTAAATTTATTTTATGGATTTATTAATGGACCAGAAGATTTACCTACTACTTATCAAAATAAAAATAATCAAACGGTTAATACAAATGGTGTTATTCAAAAAGCATGGCATGTAGTTGGTGGAATGGAAATTGATTTATTCAAGCATTTAGAAATTCAAATTGAAGGATATCAAAAAAACTTTAATCAGATGGCTGCTGTTAATCGAAATAAAATTTATAATGATGATGCCTCGAATTCAGATAAACCAGACGCTTTGAAAAAAACATTTATTATGGAATCTGGTCAAGCAACTGGTTTGGATTTTACTGCTAAGTATGAGAAAAAACGTTTTTACTTTTGGGCAGTGTATTCTTTAACCTTTAATAAACGATATACTGGAAATACAGCTGATGGTAATGTATTTGAATATGCACCGATCTATGATAGAAGGCATAATGTCAATTTAGTAGGAACTTATACGTTTGGTAAAAAACGTAATTTAGATTTTAGTATTCGTTGGAATTTTGGTTCAGGTTTTCCTTTCACGCCAACTCAAGGTTATTATCCTCAAGTTGATTTCAATAATCAATTTACGTATGACTATACTAACTCTAATGCTACTTTAGGCTATGTTCCTGGAGACTATAACTCTCGTCGCTTACCTGATTATCACCGTATGGATGTTAGTATAAAATGGTTTTACGACATTAGTACTCATACTCGTTTAGAAGTAAATATTGGAGCTACCAATGTTTATAACCGTGAAAATATTTTTTATTATGATCGTGTAAAAAATAAACGTGTTAATCAGTTACCTATTTTGCCAAATATTAATTTGAGTCTTAAATTCTAAATAGTTTTTAAACAATTAAAAATGGCCTTTAAAATTTATACTAAAACAGGTGATAAAGGCTTAACAGGGCTTATTGGTGGGACTCGTATTCCGAAGTTTGATATAAGAATTGAAGCATACGGAACAGTTGATGAATTGAATTCAAATATTGGCTTAATTAGAGATCAAGCAATTGATGATAATTCTCGTGCAGTTTTAATTGAAATTCAAGACCGTTTGTTTACTATAGGTTCTTTATTGGCGGCTGATCCAGAGAAAAATAAAATGGTATTACCACAAATTTCTGAATCTGATATTGAATTATTGGAAAAACAAATTGATGCTATGAATGAGCATTTACCCGAAATGAAATCGTTTGTTTTGCCTGGTGGTCATACAACTGTTTCTTTTTGTCATATAGCTCGTTGCGTTTGTCGCAGAGCGGAACGTAGTGTTTTACGTTTAAATGAAGAACATTTTGTTAACGAATTAATTTATAAATATTTAAATCGTTTATCTGATTATTTATTTGTGTTATCTCGTAAATTAACGTTAGATAATAATGCTGAAGAAACTCCCTGGAAACCTCGCATGTAATGCCTTCTCCTAAAGAAATAGTAGCAATGATGATGGCTAAAGATTATTTTAGTCAATGGTTGGGATTAGAAATTTTAGAAATAGCTGAAGGACGGTGTAAACTACAAATGACTATTCGAAAGGAAATGCTTAATGGGCATGGGACAGCTCACGGAGGTATTACTTATTCATTTGCGGATAGTGCTTTAGGATTTGCATCTAATTCACATGGACAAAGAGCAGTATCAGTTGAAACTTCTATATCTCATGTAAAGCCATTAATAGAAAATGATATTATTCTTGCGGAAGCTATTGAAGAAAGTTGCTCTAATAAAATTGGTATTTACACTATAAAAGTTTATAAAGCTTCTGATGGAATTATCGTAGCTTTGTTTAAAGGTACTGTTTATAGGACTAGTAAGGTTTGGTAAATAAGATTGTCTTAAATTAAACCTTTCTAATTTGTAAAAGTCAAACCCGCAAATAACAACAGCCATGGAAAATTTAAAAAAATATTTGACTTTAATATTAATATTTATTGCTTTTTCTACAAGCAATAGCTTTGCTCAACGAGGCGGTCATGGTGGCAGGCATGGGTACGGCCATCATAACAACAGAGGAGTTGTTGTGCGCAATAATAGACACGTTAACAGGATTATTGTAAGAAGTATGTATCGTCCAAACAACATTGTTGTTTTTCATCCTTATTGGGGTATAAAGAGAAGTTTTAATCACCGTTGGGTTTACTTTCCTCGCCATAATTTTTATTGGGATAACTGGAGAAATGTATATGTGTATCGAAGTGGAGCTGTTTGGGTTTCAAATCAAACACCCCCTCCCGTAATTGTTAATGTAAATATTAACGAAGAAAAACATTATGAATTAAAAGAAAATGAAGATGATGTTGATGATGTTTATTCTACGAATGATCTTCATAAAACCGAATATAAGCCAGAATAGGCTACTCTTCTAGGCTATATATTATTAAGCCACTTCGCATTTTAGGTTCTATCCAAGTTGTTTTTGGTGGCATAATTTGGTTGGTGTCTGCAATCCATTTAATATGTTCCATTGTTACAGGGAATAAGCCAAAAGCAATAGCAGCCTTTCCTTCATCTACTTGTTTTTTTAATTCAAAGCCGCCTTTAACACCAGGAACAAAGCCTATACGTTTATCTGTTTTTAAATCACTAATATTAAAAATAGGTGATAAAATATATTTAGTTAAAATAGCTGAATCCAAACTATCGATAGGGTCATCTGGGTTATAAATGAAATCTTTAGCAGTTAATGCATACCATTTATGTTCAGTATACATTGAGAGTTGATGTTTCTGATTAGATTTAAAATCAGTAGCATCAATTTCGGTAACAATAAAATTTGCGGATAATTGACTTTTTATTTCTGTGATAGAATGTCCATTAAGGTCTTTTACAACGCGATTGTAATCGTAAATTTTTAAATGTGTTTCAGGGAAAAATATACCTAAGTAATAATTAAAAGCTTCTTCCCCTGTATATGATTTTTGAGCATTTCGTCTTATTTTTCCAAGCAATGTAGCTGAAGCTGAACGATGATGGCCATCAGCAATATAAATATTTGGGATTGATGAAAAACGATCTTGTAATTTATTAATATCTTTAGTTGAATCGATTACCCAAACGGTGTGACGAATTTTGTCGGATGTTGTAAAATCGTAATTGGGTTGCGTATTTGAAATTTCGTTAGAAAGTGAATCAATAATTGCATCATTGGGATAACTAAATAAAACAGGCTCTGCGTTAAATTCGCAAATATCTAAATAGTCTTTTAATTTCTCTTCTCGTTGCGTTATGGTTTGTTCATGTATTTTAATCACGCCATTCATATAGTCATCAATACTTGTACAGGCAATAATTCCAATAAATTCATTACCTTCTTTTATTTGACGGTATAGGTAATAGCAAGGATTCTCATCTCTTAAAAATATTTTTTCATTAATAAATTTTTTAAACTGATTTTTGACTTTTAATAAACGTTCTTGTGATCCTGGTTTGGTTATTTTCCCGTCTTCAAAATCGGGATTAATAACGTGTAAAAATGAGTAGGGGTTGCCAGATAATTTATCTCTTAATTCTGATGGATTATAGCCATCTACAGAGCGCGAAGCCACTAGATGCACTTTGTCATTTTGCGGTCTTATTGCTTTAAAAGGAATAACTTTTGCCATACTTAATTAACGATTTTAAATATAGTTTATTTTGTCAAAATAATAGTAAGAGATTTGTAATATATCAAAAATATATTTTTGTATTTTTAATATATCTCATCTTAAATGATGTATCTTTATATTCTAAATAACTGAATAGTTCTTTAATTTAATGGGTCCGACCGGTTTTGACAGCGAGCGCGGTTGATAAGTAAGCAGGTGGTGCGTTGTGGATATGGCACCTAAAAATCAACTCTCAAACTTTTATTCGGCGAAGAGAATTCTTACGCTATGGCTGCTTAGTCCAAGACTAACCAACCTTTGCAGTCCTCGTAGCATCATTGCTTAGCGACGAGATTACTGCATCATAAATTAGCAATTTGTTTTAGTGATGATGTTATCTAAAGCAATATTAGCATCTACGTATGTATTTGGTTTGAAATTATGCCTGATATATGCCGACAACTAAATAGTTTCTAAACTTTGTAGAAAGCTTATTAATTCCTTGTTTGGACGAGGGTTCGAATCCCTCCGGATCCACTCAAAAGGGACAAACTTAAAAGTTTAAGTTTGTCCCTTTTTTTATTATCTCTAAAACCCTTATCAGTATTAGCTTTCAGCAATTCCTATTTTAAAAATAGAGAGTTCGAACTTTTTTTGAAAAACAAGGTTTTTACCCTAGTATCTCAAAGGGATTCGAACTATTTAGCTTACTTTTTCAAGAGGTTAAATAGTTCTGTGTTAATATAAAGTGTTTCTTTCCAAACCTTTTTCGATTTTAATACATCGATTTTTTCTAACTCTTTGAGATATTTTGATGCAGTAATTCTTGAAATACTTAAGCGATTTTCCAAATATTCACTTTTACAATAGGGCTGCTCAAATAATATTTCTATTAATTCTTTACTGTAAATTTTAGGAATCATTTTTTGCACAGCTCCTTTTGTTTGATCAAACAATTTATTGATTCTGGCAACCTGAGCGATTGTTTCTTTTGCTGTTGACTCTATCCCTTTCAAAATAAATAAAATCCAAGCCTCCCAATTTTGTTTTGTTCTAACTTCTTGTAACAATTTATAATAATCAGATTTGTTATCTATAATGTAACCGCTCAAAAATAACACAGGGTTTTCAAGTAAGCCACCCATAATTATACATAAAACATTTATTATTCTTCCAGTACGACCGTTTCCATCGTAAAATGGATGAATACTTTCAAATTGATAATGTTGAACAGCCATTTTTAATAAGGGCGAAAAATCATCTCCCTCATTTATGTATTGCTCATAGTTTCTCAATAACCTATTTATAGCATCTATATTGTCAGGAGGTGTGTAAATAACTTTTCCTGTTGATGCGTTTCTGAGAGCAGTACCTGGCAATTTTCTTATTCCTGCATTATTTTCTTCAAGTATTTTTTGAATTTCAATAATTGCATTTGTTGTTAAAAAAGACTTCTTCTTTATAAAGTTCACTCCATAAAGCATTGCCTCACGGTATCGCAAAACCTCCTTTGTGGCTGTATCTATTTGAATGCCTTTAGCAGAAAGAGCTTGGTATAATTTGTCTTGTGTTGTAATTACATTTTCTATTTCCGAACTAGCTCTAGCTTCTTTCAAAATAACTGCATTAAGTAAAACTTCCGGATTAGGTAAAATGTGAACTATTCCTTTTAATTCTGCCAATGCAACTGAAGATTTTACCAGTTGTCTTAAAACTTTTACGGTTTCAATTTTGTCTTTAGTAGGAGGTAAAAAAGGTAGATTATTGAATGCAATTTACTATTCGGAACTATGTTTTTTTTACTTTTTGTCATGTAAAGCGTTTTTACTTGATGTTCTTGTCATGTAAAGATAATTAAAATATTTATACCTGAAAAGTTTCTCATGTATAGTTTTTATACATGAGAAAATATGCCCTTTAAGGAAAATACTACATACTTAAATATTGCTTTAATTCACTTATTTTATTTAGGTCCTTAAGAAAAGAGTTCGAAAAAATGTAGGTGGACTTCTTTCAAAATCCTTATAGATAGCGATTTCTTGATAAGGTGGGAGTAACTCAAATCCTATTTTTTTATCCTTCAAAAGACGGTTCGACCCAACTTTTTCTAAACATGCTTTTAAGTTATTAAAATCTGCCTTTGAAGAAGTCAGTATTCCAGCATGATCTGCGGTTTTAACCCAATCTCTTAATGGTTCGACCCAGTTTTTGCCATTCTTTCCGAAATCTATTTTTTTTAAATTTAAATCGGTTTTTCCCTTTTAAATTTCTTCTTTCTTTTTTAGATAGTTATCCTTTTCGACTTCAACATCTAAATAAGCCGTTACTAAATTGTCTATTTTAATTCTAAAGATTTAAATTTGATTTCAAGATTTTGAGAAATTGACTTGGCATTAAACTGATCTTCCTTTGCCCATAGCTCAATCAATTATTTTTTTACTAAAAAAGCATTATCTTTAATTGTTCTTAATAATAATTAAGATAGTTTTAAATTTTAATTATTTAACTATGAAATACTCATGTTTGCAGAACACAAACACGAATGATTAAATTGGGTAAACCATATGACAAAAAAACAATAAAATTCGACATATGAAAAATATAATTATTGCCTTATTAGTAGTTTCACTTAGTTATTTAGTAACCTTAAGTTCCTGCAAAAAGAGTTCAACAACCACTGCTACTTATGCTCCAACTTGTAGTAGTACTAAATCCTTTTCATTAGA
This sequence comes from Bacteroidota bacterium, assembly GCA_025356715.1. The sequence continues at coordinate 1,900 of JANXRU010000006.1, read as the reverse complement.
TGTTAAGCCTTTATTTCAAAACTATTGCGTGAGTTGCCATAGCAATTATAGCACTTACTCACAAATAAGCACATCATCTTCATCTATACGAAGTACAATAGTTGGCGGTTCTATGCCTAAAGGCACTACCCTAACCGATGCGCAAAAAGATAAAATCGTGTGTTGGATGGATGCTGGAACTCCAAATAATTAATGTTTTATTTATTACTTAGAAATAATTATCATTTTGCTCCAGGAGTCATAATTGCTTAGCTATTACTTAAGTTATTTTCATACTTTTGAAAATAACTAATGTTATTGTACTATGTCGAAACTTTCAGCAGAAGAAAAATTCTTCGACCTATCTGATTATGGTAGATCCATTGCTACTGCTTGTGCCGAACGACTTAAAAAAACTAAAGTAACTCCAATTCACATAACCTTACTGTTTGGTATATGTGGTTTGTTAGCAGTGTTGTGCATCATTAACAACTACTTTTTTGCTGCAGGTATTTTACTTATTTTAAAATCTATTATTGATGCTATAGATGGCGAACTAGCTCGGCTTAAACAAACGCCTTCCTATTCTGGTAGATATTTAGATTCTATTTTTGATAATATTCTGAATTTTTTGTTTTTAATGGCCATTTGTTTTTCTTCACATACCTCTTATGGTCTTGGCTTTATTGCCTTTACTTGCATGCAATTACAAGGTACTCTATATAATTACTATTACGTTATTTTGCGTACTAATTCTGTTGGTGGGGATACAACTAGTAAGATTTTTGAGACTAAAACACCTCAAGCATTATTGGGAGAAAGTCAACAAACCGTAAATGTGCTATTTATTATTTATAGGATATTATATAGTATATATGATAAAATAATTTACACGTTTGATAGAAAAGCTTATAACGTGCAATCATTTCCAAATTGGTTTATGACACTTGTTTCTATGTACGGCTTAGGATTTCAATTATTAATGATGGCATTGATGTTAGCTTTTGGCTTTATTAATTACATCGTACCCTTTTTCATTGGCTATTCAGTTTTCATACCACTGTTTATAGGCATTAGAAAACAGTTTATGAATGATAGATAAATTAAGTCTTAAAATCCTTTTAAGTCAATAGCATTGCCATCAATCTGTGTAGCACTTTTTCCCATCTTTTTCTGAATCACTTTAAAGTGATGCTCCTCTTCCGGACTTACCAATGAAATAGCTTCACCCGAAGATTCAGCTCTACCAGTTCTACCAATACGATGCACATAATCTTTTGGCGAGCGCGGTAATTCGTAGTTAATAACGTAGGGCAAAAATTTAATATCAATACCACGCGCCATTAAATCAGTAGCAACTAACACTCTTATTTTTCCTGATTTAAATAAACTTAATGCTTCTGTACGAGCTTCTTGACTTTTTTTACTATGAACCGCATACGCATCAATACCATTGGTATTTAATTTTACTGCCACGGCATCAGCTCTGTGTACCGACGATGTAAAAACTAGCACTTGTTTTATTTTATTATGCTTTATGATGTAGCGTAACAATGGCCCTTTTTTTTCTTCCGAAATTAAGTAAGCAAATTGCTTGATTAAATCTAAATTTTTAACTTCTTCCTCTACTTTTACAACTACAGGATTTCGTAATAAATTACGATTTATATTATTTAAGTCATCGCTTAAAGTGGCCGAAAATAGTAAATTTTGACGCTTTTTGGGTAATAAGCCAAATACTTGCGTCATCTCATCTTTAAAGCCTAAGTTGAGCATTTTATCAGCCTCATCTATCACTAATATTTTCACTGCTGATAACGAAACAGCTCTTGTAGAAATTAGTTCTAATAAACGACCAGGTGTTGCTACTAAAATCTCAACCCCTTGAAAGGCTATCATTTGTGGGTTAATAGTAACGCCA
>JANXRU010000413.1 GCA_025356715.1 Bacteroidota bacterium | reverse complement strand
AATGTATAAATGCAAAAAATAATTCCGAAAAGAAATACAAAAAATGCAGCTAACCAACTGAATTTATGCGTTTTATTATTAGCAAAACCAATGATGGTAAAAACGATAGCAAGTATTACGCCTACTAAACAAAGGAAAGACAAAAGTAAAAGTGTGCCCGCGCTTAAAAACATCTTATTTTATTAAAAAACTTCTTGATTATATAATCAAGAAGTTGTAATTAAAAACTTACAAAGGAATATTTCCGTGTTTTTTCTTAGGTAGTTTATCGGCCTTATTTTCAAGCATTTTAAAGGCACGGATTAATTTTTCGCGCGTTTGTTCAGGCTTAATCACTTCGTCAATAAAACCACGTTCAGCTGCTCTGTATGGATTGGCAAACATCGTTTGATACTCTGCTTCTTTTTCTTTCCATTTTTCATCTTTATTTGCAGCAGCAGAAATTTCACCTTTGAAAATAATTTCAGCAGCGCCTTTTGCTCCCATAACTGCTATTTCTGCACTTGGCCAAGCATAATTCATATCAGCACCAATATGTTTACTATTCATCACATCATACGCACCACCATAAGCTTTACGCGTAATAACCGTAATGCGAGGAACAGTAGCTTCACTAAACGCGTATAATAATTTAGCGCCGTTTGTAATAATGGCATTCCATTCTTGATCAGTGCCTGGTAAAAAGCCTGGCACATCTTCAAATACCAATAACGGAATATTAAAGCAATCACAAAATCTTACAAAACGAGCTGCTTTAGTAGACGAATGAATATCTAATACACCAGCTAAAACAGCAGGCTGATTAGCTACAATACCAATAGAACGGCCAGCTAAACGTGCAAAACCAACAACAATGTTTTCTGCAAAATGTTTATGTACTTCAAAAAATGTATCTGTATCAATTACATTTTCTATCACTTCTCTTATATCATAAGGTTGATTGGCATTTTCAGGGATGATAGAATTTAACTCCGAACGAAGTTCGGAACCTGTATGCTCATAAGGCACGCTTGGTGCGTCTTCTTCGCAGTTTTGAGGCACATAACTTAGTATTTGTTTTAAGTTTGTGATAGCTTCTATTTCGTTAGCACAGGCAAAATGAGTCACGCCACTTTTACTAGCATGCGTCATAGCGCCACCTAATTCCTCACTCGTAACTTCTTCATGTGTTACTGTTTTAACAACGTTAGGCCCCGTTACAAACATATAGCTGGTATTTTCAACCATTAAAATAAAATCAGTAATAGCAGGGCTGTAAACCGCTCCGCCGGCGCAAGGCCCCATAATAGCAGACAATTGAGGAATTACCCCACTTGCTCTTACATTACGGTAAAAAATATCAGCATAACCTCCTAAAGAAACCACGCCTTCTTGAATACGTGCACCACCACTATCATTTAAGCCAATTAACGGAGCTCCGTTTTTCATGGCTAAATCCATGATTTTACAAATTTTTTCAGCATGTGTTTCGGATAAAGAGCCACCGAACACAGTGAAATCTTGAGAAAACACATATACTAATCTGCCATGAACTGTTCCGTATCCGGTAACTACACCATCTCCAAGGTATTGTTCTTTTTCTAAGCCAAAATCTTTGCTACGATGCGTTACCATCATGCCTATTTCTTCAAAACTTCCTTCATCTAATAAAAAATGTAAACGCTCGCGAGCTGTTAATTTTCCTTTTTTATGTTGTGCATCAATACGTTTTTGCCCGCCACCTAAAAGGGCTTCGGCTTGTTTTTGTTCGAGGATTTCTATTTTTGAATTCATACGTGTTTAATTTTGAAATGCTAAAAATGAAAGCATTATTATCTTTTAATTAGATTTTAAATATACAATTTTAACCAAAATAGTTATACTTTTTTAGGTCCATGAAACGGTTTTTTGTTTCCTAATTTTCCGCCTACCGATTTTCCTTTACCCCCTTTATTATCAAACCCTCTAGGCTTATCAAATTTTTTCTTGTTGGCATCAGGATTGTATTCTGGGCCTTTACCAAAG
>JANXRU010000361.1 GCA_025356715.1 Bacteroidota bacterium | reverse complement strand
AGATTCATCTTCAACAGATTCATCTTCATCTTCTTCGTCTTTATCTTCTACCTCCATGGTTGTCTATACAATGGCAATTTCCTAAACAACAAAACGTAATTGATTTACCTATTTACGCCACACTTAAAGTTCCACACGAGATAGCTGAAACTACTGATATATTAGTATTTACAAGTCCAAGTAATGCGGAGTCTTATTTAGAAAAAAACAACATTCATCCACATCAAAAAATTGTAGCGATGGGCGAAGCCACCCAAAAAAGTTTATTAAAGGCAAAAATAAAAGAAATTCAAATAACAACTCCCAGATCGTTTGATGATATGGGCTTGTTTAGAGCCATATTAAGCGTACTATAGCGTAAAAATGGTACCATTTCAAAATCCCGATATATACATAGGTTCTTTAAAAATACAAGAACCCATAACGGTTTTGACTGATGTACTCGTAGCTTTTGTTTGTGTATTTGCCTTTATTAAAACAAAAAATAAGCAATCAATAAAAGGAATTGAAATGTATCGTTGGTTTTTTTTAGCTACAGGAATTTCAACACTAGTGTCTGCCATTATAGGGCATGCGTTTTTATATCAATGGGATTTTAATGCTAAAATTTTTGGATGGGTTACAGGCATTGTTAGTGTGGCTTTTGGGCAATATGCAGCATTGTACCATGTAAAAGAAGTAATTGGAGAAAAATTTTTTAAGGTACTATTTTGGATAAATGCCTTTGAAATCTGTTTGGCACTTATTTTAGTTTTTGTTATATTTTCGTTTGTCGTTGTTGAGGTTCATTCGGCTGTAGGATTAGTTTTGGGCGTTACTATTTTAGAATATCGTCATTACAAAAAAACAAATTCTATTCTTAGTAAACATATGATAATGGGTGTTGGCATTGCTGTGCTTGCGGTTTTGTGTCATGTATTTAAATTAGCTATCTCGGTTTGGTTTAATCATTTAGATTTAAGTCACGTTATTATTGCTATTGCTGTATGCATCATGTATATAGGGGTAGCCAAAGAAATTCAAAAAAGTAAATTAATTAAACTTTCAACACTTTAAAATTAATACTATGTTACAACGACCACGTAGAAACCGAAAATCAGAGGCCATTAGAAATATGGTGCAAGAAAATCAGGTGAGTGTTAATGATTTTATTTTGCCACTTTTTTTAATTGAAGGAAAAAATAAAACATCCGAAGTGGCTTCGATGCCTGGTATTTACAGATATAGCTCAGATTTATTATTGAAGGAAATTGAAACGTGTATGAAGTTGGGAATTAAAGCGTTTGACGTGTTTCCCAGCATAGCAGATAAATATAAAGATAAGCGCGCTACAGAAAGTTTAAATAAAAAAGGATTGTATTTAAAAACGCTAACACAAATTAAAAAAGAATTTCCAGAAGCTTGTATTATGACGGATGTAGCGATGGATCCCTATAGTAGCGATGGCCACGATGGTTTAGTGAAGAATGGTGAAATTGTAAACGATGAAACGTTAGATATTCTTGCAAAAATGGCTGTAGCGCAAGCAGAATGTGGCATTGATATTATAGGACCAAGTGATATGATGGATGGAAGGGTAGGAGTTATACGTGATGCTTTAGACGACCATGGGTTTACGAACGTAAGTATTATGAGTTACACAGCTAAATATGCAAGCGCTTTTTACGGCCCTTTTAGAGACGCTTTAGACAGTGCGCCAAAATTTGGTGATAAAAAAACCTATCAAATGAATCCTGCAAATAGCAAAGAAGCTTTAATAGAAGCTCACTTAGACACACAAGAAGGAGCGGATTTTTTAATGGTGAAACCAGCCTTATCTTATTTAGATGTGATTAAAGATTTAAGTCAAAATTTTGATTTACCAATAGCGGCTTATAATGTAAGTGGAGAATATGCTATGGTAAAAGCCGCAGCAGCTAAGGGCTGGATTGATGGTGACAAGGTTTGTGATGAAATATTATTAAGCATAAAACGAGCAGGAGCATCTATCATTTTAACGTACTTTGCAAAGGAATGGGCCTTAAGAAATAAGTAAATTATAGTTTTATTCCTATAACTAATACATCATCTACTTGCTCTAAAGTACCTCTCCAGGCTTCTATCGTTGTATCCAATAGTTCTTGCTGCCTTTCCATAGACTCATTCACATTAGATAAGAGTAATTCATTTAAGGGTTTATACTTAAACTTCTTTCCTTTTGGGCCACCAAATTGATCAGCGAAACCATCGGTATATAAATAAATGGTATCTCCTACTTTTCCATCAATCGTGTAAAGATTAAAAGAATCTTGTTTTTCTCCTTTGCCAACAGGCATTTTATCTTTTGCTAATTCCTTAATGTGAGTATTGGATATTAAAATGGGTTCGTTATTTGCTGCGGCATAAGTTAATTGCTTCGTAGCTTTATCTAAACAAATTAAAATTCCATCCATGCCATCTTGTTGTCCGTCTTTACTGATAGAATTTAGAAGCCGGTTTCGAACATAATTGAAAATCTCATTAGGTTTGTCAATGCTATTCTCTTTAATGGCTTCACTTAAAAAGCCAATATTTAGTAAACTCATAAACGCACCAGGAACACCGTGTCCAGTACAATCACAAACTGCCAAATAAAACTTGTTGTTGTGTTCGGTTGCCCAATAAAAATCGCCACTCACAATATCTTTAGGTTTAAATAATATAAAGTTATTTGGCATATAGCTATTAACAAGGTCTTTATTTGCTAATAAAGCATATTGAATTCTTTTAGCATAATTAATACTATCTAATATTTCTTTTTGTTTTTCTTCAATAATATGATTTTTAGATTCTACTAATTGTTTTTGTTTATAAATAATATTGTTTGCTTTCCGTTGAATTTTTAAGCCACGAAAAATGAAGAAGGCTAATCCCGCAGCTAGTAGTAAGCCTGTTATAATGAAATACGAAAACAGACGTTGTTGTTTAATCGTTTCTTCGGATAATTTATTTTGAGTCGTTAGTAATATGTTTTCTTGATTTTTTTTATCAGTCTCATATTTTGTATTCATTTCTGTTAATTGGCCAGAAGCATTAGACGTAAAAACAGAATCTTTACATTGAGAATATAGTTTAAAGTATTTTAAAGATGAAACTATATCTCCTGTTGATTCGTAGGCAGAAGAGAGTTGCTGATAACATTCTTTAAGATTTATCAAAGATTGAGATTTAACAAATATTTTTTCGGAAACTTCTAAATGAGTTATTGCTTTTTTGTAATTTTTTAGCTTAATGTTTAATTCACCAATCCAAGTATTAGAAAGTCCTATGCCATATTCATCTTCAAACTCTAATCTATTTTTTAAACTTTTATCATAATAAGCTAGCGCTTGAACATATTCCTTCTTATCAGCATAAATTTTTCCAATGTCATTATAAATAGAGCCTAGACCATATAGTAAATTGTTTTTTAGTAATAATTTTCCCCCTTCTTTAAAATAAAATAAAGCAGAGTCTAACTCTTTTTCGCTGTGTTTAATTCCCCCAAGGTTGACTAAAATATTTGCTTCAGATGATGGGTCTTGGCTTTCTATCGCTAATCGAAGCCCTTGACGTTGATAGTTAAGGGCTTGTTTGTTTTGATGAAGCTCATAATAAATGTTTCCAATATTACCTAAAACAAGAGATTGTTTCTTTTTATCATTAATTTCTTCGAAGATTTTGAGCGATTCAAAATTTATAGTAACGGCATCTTGAAATTTATTTTGCCTCATTAAAACAGTTGCAATGTTAGAATAAATACCTGCTTCTTTAATTGGTTGATTGAGTTTATGTCTTAACTCTAGTGCTTTATAATAGTGAATGAGCGCATTTGGATAATCTGTTTTTCTATTAAAAATATTTCCTAAATCACTTTCTGCTTGAGCAATAAAGCGATCAATATTAATTTGCTTTGATAAAGCAAGTTGTTTTTCGGCATAATATAAAGATTTAGGGGTACTTACTCCCATCAATTCCCAACAAATATCACCGTATAGTTTTATTTTTTCGGTGTCAGCTGAAACATTCTTCGATAAACGAATTAGGCTATCTATTGTTCTTGTTTGAGAAAAAGAAAATAGACTTGTTATAACTAAAAAGAATATCAAGAACCGAAATATTTTCATAATCAAATATAAAAAAATATACTAAGATTATCACTACTAACCGACTAATTTTCAACTAAAAGGGTAACATTTGTTACCCTTTTTTTGATAATGTACATTTGTGTTTACGAAGACTCAAAAAACATTATGGTTAAAAATACAGAAATAAAATTAGTCGGACAGCCGATA
>JANXRU010000290.1 GCA_025356715.1 Bacteroidota bacterium | reverse complement strand
TGTATTTTTATATTTAAATCCTAAACCTTGTACCTGAGAATCCTGGTTATAGCCTATCTTTCCTCTGCTGGTAGCGGTTGTGTTCACGTCATTAACGGTGATGTTAATATAATCTACATTTAAATAAATAGTAAAATATTGCTTAGCACTATAAGCGCCATCCTGCATCAACACTTCAAACGACAAGCTTTGATTAATAGGAATACTGCCTGTTAATTTAAAACGGAAAGCATCTAACGTATTGGTAGTTGTTGCTAAGGTATTTAAAACGCCTAAAGCTGTTGTATTATCAATGATGGTTACTATGCCAGAAAGTGGCGTTACAGTTACATTTAACGCAGCAGTTGGATTTAAATAATTAGTAAAGATGCCTGTAATAAATAATGTATCGCCTGTAATAAATACACCATCATTATGATCAATGGTTTTAATATTAGAAAACACAACGCTTGGAGATGGCGGATCTGTTAGCGCTCTGAATAGGTTAATACGACCCGTTCCTAGTTTATTAAGGTATGATGGATTTATAGAATAAATGTCATCAGCGGTAACCTTAAGTCGTTCGCCAACTTGTAAGCCAGTATAAGATGGGAATTGATTTTTAACAATACCTGCAGCGCCTGCCACAGCTGGCGACGCCATTGACGTGCCTGTAAGTTGCGTATAAGAATCACCTGGCCATGTAGCCATAATGGCATCGCCAGGGGCACAAACATCTACAAAATAACCATAATTTGAGTTACTGTATTTTGCATCTGTTGCAGTTGTATTAGCAACGGCAAGCACATAATGATATGCCGCTGGGAAAAAATCACCATCCACTCCGTTATTTCCTGCGGCACAAACTACTAAACAATTTTTATTTACGGTTGCATAATCAATAATGTCTTGTCCGTATTGGCTTGAGCCTCCTCCGCCCCAAGAGCAGTTAATAATAGAACATCCATGGTCAGCTGCATATTTAATGCCTTCATAAGCAGCAATTAAGCTGCCGCTGGCATCTCCAATTTTTACGGGCAAAAATTTACAATTAAAACCAACACCTGCCACTCCATTAGTATTGTCAGTACTTGCGGCAGCAATGCCACAAACGTGTACGCCGTGCGCATTAGCTTGGTATGTTGGGTCGTTATCTCCAACACCTAAATCCCAACCCATGTAATTATCTATATAACTATCGCCATCATTATCCACACCATCAATCACATCATTATAATTTCGTTTGATGTTATTAAATAAATCAGAATGCGTTGGATCGGTTCCTGTATCTGTAATGCCAATAACGATGCTGGAATCTCCTTTGTTTACTGACCAAGCGTTAAATGCATTGATGGTTTGTAAATGATATTGGCTGGTGGGGTTTGCTAAAGGATCATTTGGATTGTAAGCCAAATGCGGAATAAAATGTGGTTCAGCATATTCTAAAATTCCTGAGGCTACTAATTTTGAAATAGCTTTTTCAATAGAATAAGTAGATGTATAATTTAATTCGTAGATCAAAGATAAATCTGCCAATTTTTGTCTAGCAGAATTAAATTCGTTTTCAGGTGTTTTATCTAAAGGAAATTTTTTTTGTAAATTATTAATTCCAATAGTAGCTGCTAAGGTGTTGAATAACCCGTGTTCTATATTATTAATAGAGCAAATAGATGCATAGTTCGGTTTTACTTTAATAATAATTGTATTGGCTATATAGTCGTTTGACGTAATGGATATAGGCAGGGAATACGATTTTTGAGCAATAACGCTACAGCTGATGTATATAGAAAAAATAAATAATAAGGGTAGTTTCATTTGCGAATTATTTGTATTAAAGATAATAAATTATTTGCCCCTTTTTATGCTTAAAAGCAAATAAAACTCTATCAAAACAATTAACTTTACCAATAAAATCATTATGTTTTGTAAAACAACCGACCATCTCAATATATACTTTGAAACTCATGGAAACACTGAGGCAAAAGAAACCTTGGTTTTTTTAAATGGCCTTTCGCAATCTACCATTTCGTGGATACTAACCTATCCTAACTTTAAAGAGGATTATCACATTGTTTTACTCGATTTTATTTTTCAAGGACAAAGTGATAAAACGGGCGAATGGCGAACCTTTGATCAACATGCTTTAGATGTCATTTCTGTTTTAGATTTTTTAAAAATCGAAAAAGCTACTATTATGGGATTGTCTTATGGTTCATTGGTAGCCCAACATTTAGGTGTTAATCACGGCAATCGCGTTTCTAAATTAATACTAACCTCTACGTTTGCCCATAAAACGCCTTATTACGAAGCTATTGAGTTATCGTGGTGGAGGGCATTAGAATTCGGTGGCTATAATTTAATGTTAGATATTATGTTGCCGTCCGTTTTAAGCGAAAATTATTTTGCACATCCTTTAATTCCTATTGATTTGATGAAACAAGCGCGACAAGAAGCTAATGACGATAAACAATCGTTATTTAAGTTGATGCGCGCTACTAAGGAGCGCGGAGATTACAGGCCTTCCTTGCAAAAAATTGCGAGTCCAACTTTGGTTGTACAAGGCGAAAAAGACATGTTGTTTCCTGTACATATGGCAAGTGAAGTAGCCAAGGCGATACCTCATTCTAAATTTGAAGTAATTGCAAACGTAGGCCATACGCTTAATTTAGAAGCAGTGCCTCAATTGTGCCATTTAATAAAGGAGTTTGTTGGCTAAGCCGTGAGTACTTAATTTTTTAATTGTTAGTGTAAAC
>JANXRU010000248.1 GCA_025356715.1 Bacteroidota bacterium | reverse complement strand
GTATTTTCAAGCGCATCCAACGGAAGCCAAGGAACGATAACGGCTATTGCTTTATTATTGTTTGTTGGAGCAATGGGTAAATCAGCACAATTGCCTTTATATACTTGGTTGCCAGATGCGATGGCTGGACCAACTCCCGTATCAGCATTAATACATGCTGCAACGATGGTAACGGCAGGTATTTATATGATTGTTCGTTCTAATGTGTTTTATTCAATGTCGGAATGTGCTTCTGAAGTTGTTGCGGTGGTTGGCGTTACAACCGCTCTATTTGCGGCAACTATTGGCTTATTTCAAAATGATATTAAAAAAGTATTGGCTTACTCAACCGTATCTCAATTAGGTTTAATGTTTTTGGGCTTAGGTGTTGGTGCTTATAGCTCATCGGTGTTTCACGTAACAACACACGCGTTTTTCAAAGCCTTATTATTCTTAGGTGCCGGTTCTGTAATACACGCTATGGGCGGCGAACAAGATATGCGTAAAATGGGTGGTTTGAAAAAAGCATTACCAATTACATTTCTAACAATGGCTATTGGAACTATCGCTATTAGTGGTATTCCGCCATTTTCAGGTTTCTTTTCTAAAGACGAAATTTTGGCTCATGCCTATGAACACTCACCAGTATTGTGGTTTTTCGGAATGGTCACATCTATGTTAACAGCGTTTTATATGTTCCGTTTATTCTTCTTAACCTTTTATGGTAAATTCAGAGGAACACACGAACAAGAACATCATTTACATGAGTCACCAAAATCAATGACGATTCCTTTAATTGTATTAGCTGTATGTGCTGTATTAGCTGGGTTATTAGGTTTACCTGAATTTTGGCATCAAACCAATTGGATAGGTGAATATTTAGACCCGATTATTAAAATTAAAAATCCAAGCATCTTAACTCACGAAGTTGAGTGGATGTTAATGGGAATCGCTTCTATTGCGGCTTTAGCTATTATTTATATTGCCTATATTATTTATATGCAAAAAAATATTCGCCCTTTAGCAGAAGGTGCAAAAATGCCGGGGCTTCAAAAATTAATTTACAATAAGTATTATTTGGATGAATTTTATGATGCAACTATTCGTAAGACGTTAGATTGGAAAGCTGGCCTCTTTAACTATATTGATAAACATGTTTTAGATGTGTTTGTAAATGGAGTAGGAGATGCTGTTAGCGGTATAGGCTCAGTCGTTCGTAAGTTACAAACAGGACATATTGGTTTTTACATTTTTAGTATGGTGATGGGAATCGTATTGATTTTGTTTTTTGCCTTTATGAAATAAAATAGAATTTAAACAAATTATAAAACACAAATAAAAATTATATGTTAGTTGGATTATTAATTACAGTACCATTGATAGCAAGTCTATTGGTATTCTTTGCCAAAGGAAAAGCGAGTCGCGCAGTCGCATTAGGATTATCAATTGTAGAATTTGTATTAGCCTTAGTGGTTTATATGCAATACAAACATAATCCCGACAATAATCAGTTGCAATTAAACTGTGCTTGGGTAGAGTCTTTAGGCATTCATTTTGCGGTGAGCATTGACGCGCTTTCGCTATTAATGGTGCTTTTAACAACAGGTTTAGTGCCTTTGATTATTCTGTCGTCGTTTAATACTGAATACAAAAATCCGAATTCATTTTATGGATTAATTTTATTGATGCAAATGGCTTTGGTTGGTGTGTTTGTAGCTAACGACGGATTTTTGTTTTATGTGTTTTGGGAGTTAGCCTTAATCCCTATTTATTTTATTTGCTTATTATGGGGTGGCGAAGGAAGAGCGATAATCACTTTTAAGTTTTTTGTATACACCTTATTTGGTTCGCTATTTATGTTGGTTGGTTTAATTTATTTATACAATCACACAGGTTTTGAAACAGGCATTAAATCTTGGGCTTTAACTGATTTATATGCTGCGGGTAAATCAATGACAATCAATCAACAATCATTTGTATTCTGGTCTATCTTTTTAGCATTCGGAATTAAAATGCCCATCTTTCCGTTGCACACTTGGCAACCTGATACTTATGTAAATGCACCAACACAAGGAACGATGCTGCTTTCGGGGATTATGCTTAAAATGGGAACTTTTGGTTTAATTAAATGGTTATTGCCAATGGCACCATTAGCTCTTGAAAAATGGGGATGGGTAGCAATTGGCTTATCAGTATTCGGCATTATCTACGCATCGTTAATCGCTATGGCGCAAAAAGATTTCAAACGTTTAATTGCTTATTCATCCATTGCTCACGTTGGGTTAATTGCTGCGGGAATTTTAGCAGCCAATCAGCAAGGCATACAAGGTGCGGTGATGCAAATGTTAGCACATGGTATTAATGTGGTTGGTTTGTTTTTAATTGCAGATATTTTAATGCGACATACAGGTACTAACGAAATGGATAAGTTAGGCGGCATAAGAAGCATGAATGGAAATTTCGCTGTATTATTTTTAATTGTATTACTAGGTTCAGTTGCATTACCATTAACAAATGGTTTTGTTGGTGAATTTTTATTAATTAACGGGGTATATCAATACAGCGCTTGGATAGCTGCCTTTGCTGGATTAACGGTTATTTTAGGGGCAGTGTATATGTTGCGCGGTTATCAAACTATTATGTTGGGTGAGAAAAAAGATTCAGCGATTGCTTTTGGTTCTTTAGCATCAACTGATAAATGGGTCTTATACATTGCGTGTGCTGCTATTGTTGCTTTTGGTGTTTATCCAAAACCATTGAATGATTTAGCAGAAGAAGGAACGAAACATGTGATGCTTTTAATGAGATAATTTGACAATGCGTCAATTTGATAATGAATAACAAATTAAAAAATAAAATATATTAATGAATGATTTTAGAACTAGGCGAAAATCTTAAATCTTAAATCTTAAATCTTAAAATCAAATAATGAAAGGACTATTTATAATAAGCGGACTCGGAATTTTAGCAATGTTAGCCGAAATTTTTAAATTCAAAAAAGCATTGTTTCCCATTGTATTAGTTGGCATTTTAGGAGCTTACGCCATTAATTTTACAGAGTGGAATCAAAACATGAATATTGAAGCATTCGGTAATATGATTCGATTTGATAATGTAGCTTTAGCATTTAGTGGTGTTATTTTAGCAACAGCTTTCTTTTGGTTTATTTTAGCAAATGATTATTTCGAAGAAGATCATGTAACAGATCATTTTGCTTTAGTGTTGTTTGCATTAGTTGGTGCATTAATGTTGACCTCTTTCAGTAATATGACCACGTTGTTTTTAGGAATTGAAATTTTATCTATTCCAATGTATGTATTAGCAGCTAGTAAGAAAAATAATTTAGCGTCTAACGAAGCAGGTTTTAAATATTTAATCATGGGTTCTTTTGCTTCTGGTTTTTTATTATTTGGTATTGCTTTAATTTATGGCGCAACTGGAAGCTTTGATTTAATGGCTATTCGCGGATACATTTCTCAATCGCATGGTGAAATGCCAGTGTTCTTTTATGCAGGCGTATTGATGATGTTAGTGGCGATGTGTTTTAAAGTAAGTGCTGCTCCTTTTCATTTTTGGGCACCAGATGTATATGAAGGAGCTCCAACAGTTATTACAGCCTTAATGAGTACAATAGTTAAAACAGCCGCCTTCGCTGCATTTATGCATTTATTTTTAGTGGTGTTTGGTGGTGTTAGCGAAACATGGTCTATGATCTTAGCTATTATTATTGCATTATCATTAGTTATTTCAAACTTTACAGCGGCTGTTCAAACAAGTGTGAAACGTATGTTGGCATACTCTAGTATTAGCCACGCCGCATTTATGTTAATGGCTATTTTAGCTAATAATAGAGGTTGGGCAAGTGTTTCAGCTATTTTATATTATTCGTTAGCATATAGTATTGGTTCTATTGCAGCCTTCACCGTATTATACAATGTATCAAAAGAAAAAAATAATGCGAATGTAGATGCATTTAATGGTTTAGGAAAACGCAATCCGTTAATGGCTGCGTGTATGGTAGTAGCAATGTTGTCGTTAGCTGGTATACCAGTAACCGCAGGCTTTTTTGCAAAGTATTTCGTGTTTGCAACATTGATAGGAACTTCTTTTAAATGGTTAATTATAGTAGCTATTTTAACATCAGCCGTTGGTGCATATTATTATTTCAAAGTCATTATTGCGATGTATTTTAAACCAGCAGAAACAGAAACACCTGTTGTTGTTGAAACATCACACACCATGTTATTAGTGTTAACAACCATCTTCACCATTGCCTTAGGTTTAATGCCTAAATTTGTGATAGAGATATTTAGTTAAAAGATTTAGACTTTTTTCGTTCTTGTCCTTCTTGTTTTACGAGCATTAATTTTGATTGTGTGCTAAAAATCCCTTTTACGGTAGTATTACTGCTATTGTTTTTTTGTACTATTGCTAAGAGAAGATATGAGAGAAGGGCTTTCACAATAATTCATTAACCGAATCGTTATTTATAAAAAGGAGAAGTATGAAAAAATTTAAAATAGTGGCTGTAGGAACATTATTAAGTTCATTAAATTTAATGGCTCAAGACCCTTTATTTGTTCAGCCTTCTGGAGGAAATATTAATTTAAATCCAGCCTTAGTCGGTAATGATAGCGTTGCTCGGTTAGGCTTGATTTGCCGTAACCAATGGCCAGTATTATCAGGAAACTATGTAACAACAGGAGTTAATTTTTATCAATTCATTCCAAAATTAAATGCCTATGCAGGAATTAGTTACCTGAATGACAATCAATCTAATGGTACGCTTATTACTAATAATTTTTCGCTGTTTTATTCCCAAAATATTAATATTAAAAAAGTATTATTTCGACCATCGATTGAAGTTGATTATGGAAACAAAAAATTAGATGCAACTAAATTAAACTTTGGAGACATGATAGATGCTCGAAGGGGTTTTGTATGGGATCCAACACCTTTGACTAATGCAAGTATTACTTATGTGGATTTTAATTTGGGGGCTGTTGCTTATTATAAAAAAATGTTAGTGGGGGTTTCTGCCCATCATTTTACTCAGCCTGATGTTGGATTACGAGGTACTTCTAAACTCCCTATTAGGTATGGCATACAATTAGGATATAGTTTTGCTATTAAAAAAACAGTTCTTTCTCCTTTTGCATATTTTGTTCAGCAACAAAACTTTCAATCTTTAATTGTTGGAACAAATGTATTATTGTATAACCATTTAAATCTGGCATTATCTTATAGAAATTCATCTTCTATTATAAGTAATATTGGATACCAAAATAAATGGTTTAAAATTAATTATTCCTATGATTTTGGTATATCAAAATTTTCCCCTAATAATGCTGGTTCTCATGAAGTTGGAATGGCGTTTAAATTTTGGAAAGTGAAAACAAAAAAGCGATTTATTGCTACAAGTAGTATTTATTCGTAATCATATTATTCTAAAACAAAAAAAGGTAATCTATGTAGTAGATTACCTTTTTTTGTTTAGTTATGTTGTTAAATTATTTACCAGCTGGACTCTTAAAGAAATCGTTAGCCGCTTTGTTTGCTGGATCTAACTCTTTTACTAAGTTAAAATAGTC
This sequence comes from Bacteroidota bacterium, assembly GCA_025356715.1. The sequence goes on along the minus strand of JANXRU010000248.1, from coordinate 5,108 downwards.
TTTAGCTTTCGTTAAATCTTTTTCCTTAGAGAAAGCGCAATGCGAACCTAAATATAAATATGCTTCTATTAAATTAGATTTTACACTTGCTTTTTCTTCAGGCTTAACAAGGGTAATCGCTTTTTCATAATGTGGTTTCGCTAATCCTTTTTCATCCTTTAAGTCTTGTTGTACGTTTGCTTTACCTCTCCAAAAGTGAGCGATAGAGTATGTAGGACTTAATTGAGTTAATTTAGAGAAACAGGTATCTGCTTTCACAAATTGCGCTAAAGCATCAGCCTCCTTTTTTTCTCTTTGTTTAGCACCACCTTCATAGTAATAAGCTCTCCCGAATTCATACCAATCTTGAGAATTTAAATTTTTAGGATCGCCATTCATAATACGCGTATAGGTTTCAATCGCTTTTCCGTATTTTTTTGCTTTCATATTTATTTTAGCAATTTCTCTTAATAAATCATTCGCAACAGAAGGGTCAAGCGCTATAGCCTTGTCTAATTCAAGAACACCTAGGCTGTCTTTCCCAGTTTTTCCTAATAATACGCCTTTGTATTTATAGTCAGTAGCCTGGTATTTAAAGTTTGGCTTCGTTGCTGCTTTTTCAAAAAATTTATTAATAGCCCTTAATCCTTTAGTGTAGTTAGATGTATCTGTTTTGGTTCCTAATTCGGCATACGAATAAGCTAAGTATCTATCTAAATATAAATTATTGTTACCACTTTTTTGTAAGCCTTCAATTTCAGAAACTGCTTCTGCATAACTTTTATTTGAGAATAAAAAAGTAGCATAACGTTCACGTGCGATTGGGCTATCATTTAACTCTAAATATTTTTTATAACTTTCGATGGCTTTAGCGTCTTGTTTTGCTTTGTGGTATAACTCTGCTATTTCTCTGTAAGCAGGAGCATATGTAGGGTCAAGCGTAATTGCTTTTTTGTATAATTCTAATGCTAATTGATAATTTTGTCCGCGCTCGTATACTTTACCTGAACGTAAAACACCTTTCGCTGATTTTGCATCTAATTCAGTTGCCTTCGTATAATTTTTAATAGCTGGCCCACCTTCTGTTGGATTTTTCTCTAAAGTAGCATCGCCTAACAAAATATAATTTTCTGCATTTTTTGCATCTATTTTAATTGCCGTGTTTAATAAAGCAATAGCTTCATCTAAATTTTTTTGTGGGGCGTTAATATATATTTCAGCTGTTTGACGCATAACTTCAGCATTTTTATTGTTGCCTAAAGTTGAGCCTTTATAAATGGATGTTTTGGCTTCTGCTTGCTTTCCTTTGTACCATAGTACTTTTCCAGTGCCAACGTAATTTAGTGGATAAGTTGCATTTAACTCAGCTCCTTTTTGATAAAAAATATTGGCTGAATCTAAATCTCCATTTTTAAAGAAATTTTCACCGTAGTAAAAATAATTATCTCCTTTAGTTGGCTCTTTGGCAATTAACGTTCTAAAATCAGAAGCAGCTGATTCAAAACGCTCATTGTCTGTTTTTTTAATTGCCTCTTGTAAGGTTTGCGCTAATGAAACGTTAGCGATAATGATTCCTGTACTGATTAGAATTGTTTTTTTCATTTGATGTTGAATTATATGATCTAAAATTTTTGTTATTGTTGAATGTTTATTCTGCCGCCTTCTACTTCTAAAATGAATTGTTGATTGATTTTATTTTCGAGCCCTAAAATAAGAATTTTACTGGCATCTACGACTAATTTAAAATCAATTCGGTAATTTTTTGTATCAGATTTCTCTCCAAAACTTAATGGATCAAACGAGGAAATACAATCAATCACAGTATTCTTTATAAATAATTGTCCAGGCATATTATATGATTTTTCCTCATTGCTTTGTTGGTTAAATACACCTAAATTGTCGCGCATGTTACCTTTAAACATAATGGGCTGAGATCCTTTATTTACAAGAACGGTGTCTAATTTAATGCTGCCTGTTTTTATATCCACAGCATCAAATTTTAATGTAAAATCACCATTAATTGTATTAAGAATTAGTTGACTATAATCTGTATAAGCTTCAAAAGCACTATCTTTTTGGTCAACTGACTGAATCATTATTTTGGTTTGAATTAAATAAGAGTTGGTTATTTGAGCCTCAATCAGTTGACTCATCATCAAAAAAAAGAAACACAAATATATTTTATGTAATAAAGTCATTTGAAATTAATTAGAACTTAAAAATACGGTTTTTAAAAATCAATTTACCTGCCATAAAATAACTTAAAGACAGATAAAAGTTATTTTTAACATATTTTTAATATTTACACCTTGTTTTTACTTCAGCGGACTCATATCTATTTCTATTACTCGTTCTTCTTGACGATTTGGTGGCAACCCTTGTTTTAGAAACATCAATTGACCAATGGGCCCAGCAATAAAGGTTTCTAGACCTTTACCTAAACTAAATTCTGATGAACGACGAATAATACAAATGGTTTTGACAAATGGATAATTACCGGTTGCAATATTAGATTGATCGGGTATATAGGCCATTTTACTATTTGTTTTGGATACTGCTAATATTTTTACGGATTTCAAAAACGCTTTTGTTGTATTATCATCTTTGTCGCTTAGCCAAGCGTAGTCGCAAACACCAATCGCATTAGAATTATTAGAAATTGATTTTATTAATTCGTTTGTAGTAAGTGCCGCCTTGCAATTAATCCCAAAATTTTTATTAGAGACTAGGGAATCTTTCAAATAACGCGTACTTCCTGAGTTTTGATTATCAAAAATAATTTGGATGTGTTTTAATTTATTGTAAACGCTGTCGTTACCATTTAGTAATTCTGATAGTTGAGTTGTAGAAATCGTAGAATCAGAAAAATCTTTGCTTACAATAAAAGCAATGGCATCGTATGCTACAGTAGATGTTTGAGGGTAAATGTTTTTAGAAGCAAATTGCGATAATTCTTTAGCTGTTAGCTCTCGAGTAATAGCAATGGCTTTACAGCTATCATTAAACAAGGCTTCTACACAAGCTTTTTCATTTGATGAATTTAAACCGATATGTGCATTTTTATACGTTGTTTCAAAAGTATAAACTTGATTTTTGATGTGAAGTGTAAGACCTTCATCATACATTAAAGTTAGATTACCAGAAGTTGGCGTATCTTTTTTTCGGATATCATCTTTTAATCCGCAAGAAAAAAAGAATAGAGTTAGAGGAATAAGGATGATAGAATATTTCATTTAAGTCATTAACTAAGGGTTGAAATTAACTAATATTTTAGGAAATATCACTATAAAATCATAAGCAAATAAATGCTAAACATCATTTGAAATAAATTGACAAAAGAAAAAATTAATGTAATAATCTAATTGATTTTTTAAGAGCTTCAATAAATACATCAATTTCTTCAAATGTATTATAAAAAGCGAAAGAAGCTCTAACAGTTCCAGAGATATTATAATATTGCCATAAAGGTTGTGTGCAGTGATGGCCTGAACGAATAGCAACGCCATATTTATCTAATAACGTACCGATATCAAAAGGATGAATAGAACCAACATTAAAAGAAATGACAGAGGTTTTATGTTTGGCGTTACCGTATATTACTATGCCTTCAATTGCTTGTAATTGTTTAGTGGCGTATTGCAATAAATCATCTTCGTGTTTTTGAATGTTTTCAAAACCTAATTGAGTCACGTAGTTGATAGCTGCTGCTAATCCAATACCACCTTCAATGTGTGGTGTACCTGCTTCAAATTTTAAAGGAGCATCAGCAAATTCTGTTTTTTGAAGCGTGACTGATTTAATAGTACCACCTCCAGTTTGATAAGGTCCAAATTTAGTTAACCGACTTTCTTTAGCATATAATATACCAACACCCGTTGGGCCAAATAATTTATGGGCACTAAATACATAAAAATCACAATCAAGTTCTTGAACGTTTGGTTTTAAATGAGGCACAGCTTGAGCCCCATCAATTAAAACTGCTGCATTTGATAAAGAACGAATTGTAGTAATCATTTCTTTAGCAGGATTTATAGTGCCTAGTGTATTAGAAATATGAGTGAAGGCAACGAGTTTTGTTTTGTCAGTAATTAGTTTTGGTAACTCTTCTAATAGTAATTCGCCAGCTTGATTGATTGGAATGTATTTTAATATCGCTTTTTTTTCTTCGCAAAGAATTTGCCAAGGAACAATATTACTATGATGTTCCATTTGCGTAATAATTATTTCATCGCCTTCCGTAATTACTAAATTACCAAAGCAATGAGCTACTAAATTTATCGAATCTGTTGTTCCTTTTGTAAAAATAATTTCACTGGCTTGTTTAGCATTTACGTGCAATTGAATGACTTTACGGGCTTCTTCATAGGCAATCGTAATTTCTCTGCTTAATGTATGAACCCCACGATGTACATTAGAATTTTGATTAGTATAGTAATTTGAAATGGCATCAATTACAATTTGTGGTTTATGAGCAGTAGCCCCATTATCAAAATACACTAAGGGTTTTCCATTGATTGTTCTTGATAGAATGGGGAAATCTTTGCGTATTTTATGGATATCTAACATGTTTTTTGTTGTCATTCTGAACTTGTTTCAGAATCTGTATTTTTATATTTAATCCTCTTGAGTGAGATACTGAAATAAATTCAGTATGATTACTAAAGTGCTTTTTCAAATAAATTTAACGCTTTTTCTTGTAAAGAAGGGATTTCAATTTTGTCAATCAACTCTTGTGCGAATGCTTGCAATAAAAGCTTACGCGCACTTTCTTCTCCTATACCACGAGCCTTTAAATAAAACAGAGCCTCAGTATCAATTTTACCTGTTGATGTTCCATGAGAACATTTAACATCATCTGCATAAATTTCTAATTGTGGTTTAGTATTGATCGTTGCATCATCGCTCATCAAAATATTTTTACTGCTTTGATAGGCGTTCGTTTTTTGAGCGTCTTTACGAACAAATATTTTCCCATTAAATGTTCCTGTTGATTTATCTTTTGCAATGCCCTTATATAATTCGTTGCTTTCGCAATGCGGCATTTGATGATCAATTAAGGTGTGGTTATCTATTTGTTGTGTTCCTGTTGTAATAAATAAACCATTTAAATGTGCTTCGCAATTAGTACC
>JANXRU010000239.1 GCA_025356715.1 Bacteroidota bacterium | reverse complement strand
TCAATTAGACGATGCGGTAAAATTAATACGTGATGATTATTTTTATAGCGGCGGTTTAGGCGTCGATTTTTACTTACAATATTTTAAATTAGGACTTGAATTAAAAGTATTAAATGGCACAAAAAATTTATTACAATTTCAAAATAATGTTTTCAGTAGAAGTATTGATAAAGTGAATTCTAAAATGATTATTTTTTCAATTACGTTTGAAGGGTAATCGATTTTATTTGTAATAGACTTTATAGTAATTTAAGTTTAATAACCTGAAGAATAAAAATCTTCCATAACACGATGAAAAAAGAAATACAACTTGTACTACCTCCAAACATTGCTTTTAACGAGCAGCTCCTAAAACAAGATATTGGCGAAAGTCTTGGGTTAAAAGAAAGTGATACATTTTTTGTTAAGCCTTTAAAACGTAGCATCGATGCTCGTTCCCGAAACATCAAAATTAATTTGAAAGTAGAAGTTATTATTAACGAACCCGTTATTGATGAACCTATTGTGATGAATTATAAAGAGGTTTCATCTTCTAAACAAACCATAACTATTATTGGATCTGGCCCTGCTGGCTTATATGCGGCGTTACGTTGTTTGGAATTGGGAATAAAACCAATAGTTTTTGAACGAGGTAAAGATGTACAAACACGACGAAGAGATTTAGCGGCCATTCATAAATTACACTTGATAAACGAAGAAAGTAATTATTGTTTTGGAGAAGGCGGCGCCGGAACCTACAGTGATGGTAAGCTTTACACGAGGTCGAGCAAGCGAGGCGACATTGATCACATTTTAAAAACCTTTGTTTATCATGGCGCTACTCCCGAAATTTTAATTGACGCACATCCGCACATTGGCACTAATAAATTACCAAATATTATTAGTAAGATGCGTGAAACCATTTTAAAACATGGCGGACAAGTACATTTTAATGCCAAATTAATTGATATTAATTATACAGGCGATACCATTAAATCACTCATTATTTTAGATTCGGAAATTAATGAATCATTTGAATGTCCTTGTGAGCAAGTGATATTAGCTACAGGCCATTCGGCACGCGATATTTTTGAATTATTAGATAGAAAAAAAATTGCCATCGAAGCAAAACCTTTTGCATTAGGAGTGCGCGTGGAGCATCCGCAAGACTATGTGGATAGCATACAATACAGTTGCACTAGCGTTGCAGATGTTTTAGAAAAAAGAAATTACTTACCAGCCGCTTCATATAGTTTAGTTCATCAAGCTAAGGATTATGGCGTATATTCGTTTTGCATGTGCCCTGGTGGTATTATAGCGCCTTGTGCTACAGCGCAGGATGAGGTTGTAACAAATGGGTGGAGTCCATCAAAGCGTAACAATCCATTCGCTAATAGTGGTATCGTTGTGGGATTAGAGCTAAAAGATTTTGAACCGTATAAAAAACACGGTGCTTTAGCAGGCTTACAATTGCAAAAAGATATCGAACATCAAGCATGGCTTATGGGAGGTAAAACACAAACTGCTCCTGCGCAAAACTTGCAAGATTTCATGAATCATAAAGTAAGCAAGCAATTGATAGAATGCTCGTATCAGCCTGGCGTAGCTTCTGTGCAAATGAGTGATGTATTAGGGAAACAAATTTCATCTAATTTAGAACAAGGGTTTAAAGCATTTAATAATAAGATGCGAGGTTACATTACTAATGATGCCATTATGGTTGGAGTAGAATCTCGCACATCAACCCCTGTTCGTATACCACGAGATAAGATAACTATGCAACACATTGAACTTAAAAACTTATATCCCTGTGCGGAAGGTGCTGGCTATGCAGGTGGCATCGTTAGTGCTGCTATGGATGGTGTTAATTGCGTGAATGCGATAAATATTACGATTGGTTGAGGTAAAAGGTAGCGGGAAATTACGGAGAAATTGTTAGAAGATATCAATAATATTAATCAATTAGGAATATTTAAAATCCGAAGTATTTCTGTTTTTTGCCTTTCTTCCTCTACTTCAATCGTTATTAATACTTTTTTTTGTCCAAGAGATTGATTTAATTTTTTAGACTTAATTATTGGTAAATCAATTTTAGATGAGTAGTATAATCTAAAAAAATCATATTTAAGAATTTCTGATACTTTAACTAAAATCTCAGTATCAATACTTTCTCTTGAAAAAATATTGTAAACGTTACGAGGAACTGTGTTTAGTTTTTTTGCAAAAACAACCATTTTAATTCCTGATTCGGTATAAATTTTTTCAATTTCTTTTCCAATATGTATCATTACCGCAAATTTATGTTTAAATAATTGCTTGATAACGAATGAATTAAGAATATAATTTACCTAAAAAACGAAATGTTTCTGCATTTATGTAAAAATTATACATATTTTCGTGTTGTCAGTATCCGTTCATTATTTTTTCTATAACCAGAAATAATCCTTTAGGCTATATTATGATAATGAAAGCTGAATTTTGTAGCAGCTGATCTTTCTTAATCTTAATTAAATGTTTAACTTTAAATATTATAAAAATGAAAAAAAAAGGTTCTAAAATAATTACTTGTGGTTTAGTTTTATTACAGTGTTTTAGTAATAATGATTTTAGCTCACAAAACTTAGTTAACTGCACTAGTCCTTCTGTATCGAGTATAGTTACATCGGGAACAAGTTGTGGGTATGGTTTCAACTATCTAAATAAATACTCAAAAATACAAACCTACGTACCGGACTCAAATTCGCCAATAAAAACCATTAAAGTTGCATTACACTTTTTTCAAAAAACAGATGGAAGTAATATGTGGCAAGACAATGCCATAACTAATACATTGTTTACTAACGCAATTAATGATATTAATAATAAAAAAGCTAACAATGCTCCTCCAACATGGACAATAGCAGGAGTTCCATTTATACAAGATGTGAAATTTAGATATGAATTAACTGGCATTTATTTTTACAAAGACGATGCTTTAAATTCATTTTATTCTGTAGGAGATGCATCACCTCTTGAAAACGCGATAATGGCAGCAGACCCAAATCGGTTAAAATCCATCCCGATTTGTTTTACAGATGGGCTTCACCCTGGCTCTTCAGGGTATGCTTTATTTCCTACTACAAACTTTAGTGACAATAGCTATGTAGTAATTTCTAATAATGGTTCAGCTGGAAATGCTGCGCAAGGTACTATTGACCATGAATTAGGGCATTGTATTGATCTATATCACACATATGATTCCGAGAATATGTACAAATTACAATCAGAATATTTAAGTGATGTGTTTAACGTTGGCTGGGGTAATTATTGTACCCCCCCCAGCAAATTATTCATGTTTACATTTAGCAAATTGGCAATGGGATCCTTATGACCATATTAATCATCCACATTCAACAAATAACCTCATGGGAGGTTGTTTATTTAATAATTACATTTCTCCTTTGCAATTAGGTAAAATAAACAGAGGCTTAGCTTTAAAATCAATACGTAAATATGTAAAGGAAATGATATCCGAGGCAGACTATCCATTTATAGTAAATGCCAGTGAAACATGGGATTTTGACATACAGATGTATCAAGACATAGTAGTGAAAACAGGCGCTACATTAACGATTAAATGTAAAGTTGGAATGGCAAATAATGGGCGAATTATTGTAGAAAGAGGTGCTCAATTAATTGTTGATGGAGGAGAAGTGTATCCTTGGGGCACAACATGGGAAGGGGTTCAAGTTTGGGGTACATCCAATCAAAGACAAATTATAAATCCTACGGGTTTAAGCACTTACCACGGTATTGTTAAAGTTATTAATCAAGGAGTATTAAGAGATGCGAAAGATGCTATTCAAACTACTAAAAGCGATGCTTTTGGTAATATAGATTGGGGTGGGTATTTTGGAGGCATTGTACAATGTGATAATGCTAAATTTATTAATAACTGGAAGGCAATTGGGTTTTTAGCATTTCATAATAAATTGGGAACTTATACTTTACCAAATATTAGCTATATAAGAAACTCTTTATTTGAAACAAATGCCTTATTAAAAGATCCAGGACAGCAATATCCAGATGCATTTATTTCTTTATGGGCTGTTGAAGGGGTGAAATTATTTGGTAATACTTATCAAAACACGATGTTACCTTTACCTGCTATATTTGATAGGGGGCACGGAATTGATAGTTATGATGGAAGCTTTTATTCAGATAGATTCAAAGTATGCAGTGTTTTGGGGCCTTTTGGGACTGGTTGCGCAAGTTATTCAATAAATAATCCATCAACTTTTACTAATTTGAATTATGGTGTTCATTCAACGGAAATGTCTCCATTTTCTAATATTACAATTAATGATAATGATTTTGTAAATTGTAATAGAGCTATTTTAATTAGCGGAACCCATCAGAGTAGAATTACCAATAATAGAATTGATATAGCTGTTGGTGGCAATGTTCCGGATAATCAACCATGTGGTATTTATTCTGAATACAGTTCGGGTTACGATATGTCTAATAATACGATTACAACATCCATGCCTTCGACAAATAATAATAGAGCTACAGGAATTTTTTTTAACGGTAGTGGAGGCTTAACGAATATGCTTTACCGTAATACAATAAATAAAGTAAATGTAGGTACTACTGTAATTGGAGACAATAGAGGTACTAATCCAGGCGAAGGCCTGCAAATAAGGTGTAATCAGTACGGACAAACAGCCCAAAATTATTTAGATATTTGGTTAACTGATGCCGTTTATCCTTGGGGGACTTTTGGTTATATTGATGGTTACCAAGGCAATAGTACGGTTGGCGCTAATAACCGCTTTTCTCATAATAGTGGTAGTTTATTAAATGAAGGTGATATTAATGATCGGGGCAATCCATTTGTAACTACAAATTATTATTATAACCTTGAAATGTCTCAAAAAACTACCCCTTTTTATTATTCTACGCCACAAATAGCTCCTTATCCTAACGGACCATTTGATCCAACTTTAATGTGTCCTGCAAGTCTAAATGGCGGCCCCATTAAATCACTAGCACAAGTGTTTAAATTAATAGCTGCTAATACCAACAGCATAGCTATATTAAATTCCAAAATAGATGGTGGAAACACACAGGCATTACTAAGCACAATAGCCAGTGCAATGAGCCCTGGAAACCTAAAAAACGTACTAGAACAGAATAGTCCGCTATTAAGTGATGCTGTTTTAATCGCTTATTTTAGCAAGGCAACAACACCAAGCGGTCATATAAAAGACATACATGATAAAAATAAGCCAGTAGGTTTGGCGGTTTGGCAAGTTATAGTTAATAGGAATTTGCCAAATGGAATTATGAAAGATTTGACTGAACAACAAGCTGTAAAAGTGCCAAGTGCTATTACTAATTTATATGCACAAATAGCTACTTTAAATATTGAAAAAGGAATAGTAGTAGATGAAAAAGTACGTGCTATGTTGAGTGATACAATGGGGTATAGTCAAGATAGTGTTGCGAGTTTATTAATAGCGGATAACCGCATACGTTCAAAAAACAGATTATTGTCTGCTTATGTATCAAATAATCAATTAGCTAAAGCAATTAACTTGTTGGTTGATATTAAGGCTGATAATGGTGGAACGTTAGATGCTTTTTCAAAATTTCAGGAGTTGCTTGTTACTTTAAAACAAACAGCCCAAAGTTTATTTTCAATAAAAACAGATGCTCAAACAAAAAACTTAATTGAGCAAATAGCTGCTGACAAAAGTAACGCAGCGTATGCGCATGCACAAGCTTTATTAAACATGGTATTTGGTTACAAATATTATGAGTATGTGAAACTACCAAGCTTGGGAGCTGGGTTAAGGCTAAAACAAAATAAGGAAACAGATGGTTTTGTAACTGTATCAAATAATATGATAATGTACCCTAACCCAACTACAGATAATGTAATCGTAACGTGTTTATTACCTGAAAATTATAATGTAGCTGAAATTATGGTGTTGGATGTGATGGGGAAACAAGTGATGAAGCAACCCATTAATAAAGATACGAAAGAAAGCATATTGCAGTCACAAAATTTAGACTCAGGTTTATATTTTATAACCCTAATGATTGATGGGAATTTAATTGAAACTCAAAAATTAATAAAACAATAACTAAACAGAGGGGGCATTATTCCCCTCTGTATTAATAAACGGATATGAAAAAATTATTATATATAATTTGTTTGGTTACTAATGCTAACACGTATGCGCAAAGTCCACCGTACTATTATCAAAGTGTTTTTGGCACAGCAGGCAGAGGAAATGCAATACAATCAATAAATTCATATTACGGTAATTTCATTTTAAATACTCAAAACTATATTATTGGAACACCTTCTGTAATTGATTTAAGATTAATAGACAACACAGGTGTTATTTTGAAAAATAAAACTATTTCATTTCCTAACAAAACAATAGCGTCTTGGAAAAACAAATTAGCAATAAATCCGCAAGATAGTTCTGTTTATATTGCTGGTCAAATCGGGCAGGATTATTACGGTACATCTGCAACAAATTGGCAAGGTTTTTTGTTTAAACTCAATAAGGATTTGGACACCTTATGGCATAAATCTTTTACAAATCCAATTGGAGACTCAGCGATTAAGTTTATTGGTTGTGAAGCGCTTAATAATAGTATTATTTCTTTTGGAACATCAATGCAATATGATAGTTATGGAGATTGTTTTCTTTTAAAAACGGACTTTAATGGGAATGAAATTTCACGAAAAACATTTCAAACAGCGAATGAGGTTGGAGGATTTTTAAAGTTACACCAAAACAAAGACAAATCATTAATTGCGCTTCAGTTTATAATGTACCCAAATACGGATACAAACATAAAAGTGATTAAAATGGACACGCTTTTTAATATTGTTTGGCAACAAACTTACTTTACACCGTATGCGGATTACCAAAGTGATATAGTAGAAACAGCCGATAGCAATTTTGTATTATGTAATGGTTACACCATACAAATGTTAAGTGGAGTAATGGGAACGCCTGTATCGAAAGCTAACTTAAAAAAAATAAATAAAAATAATGGCGCTGTAATGTGGGATAAAAATTACGGGAAGGCTATTAACTTTAATAATTTATTAACTGTGCAGGAATTGCCTAATACACATTTAATGGCTATAGGACAAAAGGTTACGCCTTATGTTGGACAAAAACCAACTGGTGCAACGGTTTCTTATGTATTAACGACTGATGCCAACGGTGATAGTTTAAACTACCAAACGGTTTTTTCTGACTCGAGTACCGCAGACCATCGCTTATTTGATTTTTGTGCTATACCTGACGGTTATTTTTTTGGAGGTACAACAAGAGTTACGGGTTCAGCCTACGAATATAACTGGTTGATAAAATCTGATACGGCTGGTTGCTTTTATGCTAATTGTAAATTAAATACAGGCATTAATGAAATTGACAAGTTAAGTTTTAGTGTTTATCCTAATCCGGCGAAAGATATTGTATATTTAAGTAATCAAAATGAAGATGCCGTTATTATTAAGTTATACGATGTATTAGGAAGTTTAATTTTAGAAAAAAACAGTAAGGAATTAAATATCAAAATAGATGTATCGAATTACGCAACTGGTACTTATATTTTGCGTGTATTAAAAAACAATACGATTAGCCAAATTAAATTAATTGTTAATCATTAAAAGGTTATTGATATGAAGAAACAACTATTTGTTTTATTCTTTGTTACAAGCTTACCGCTTGCAAAAGCTCAGAGTTGGGCTCCGAACATTGGGTCGTATTGGTATCAAAGCTATCGCCCTTTCCCAACATGGTGTAGTGAAGGGTACGCTCGTTTTGATTATTTTAAAGACTCGTTAATTAGTGGGCATAATTGCCAAGCGATTAAACGCTTTCATTATTATAATTGTCAAAGTGGTTTATACCAAGGATATAGTTTGCAATTTTATACTTACACAAATGCTAATAATGTAGTTTATGTGAACGATTTTTTAAGTACTGCAAGTGTACAAACTCAAACTTTCGATACTTTGTTTTATTTTAATGCTGCTATTGGTACTAAATGGCACATGTCTCCTGATAGTTACACCACATGCACTGGTCCAAAATCTGTTATAACGGTTAGCGATACTGGGCATAACGTAATACAAGGCGTTAATTTAAAATGGCAAAAAGTAAGTGTTAGTGTTTTTTTTGGCAGTGGCCCTTCATATACCATTACCGACACTATTTACGAACGCTTCGGATATTTGAAAACAGATGTTTTTAATCAAGCAAATTTTTGCTCAAATAATACAGATGATTTATCGTACGCTACACTAAGATGTTATGGCGACAATCAAATCATAAATTTCAAGTATGGCCATAATTATAATTGCGACTATATAGAAGGTATAAAAGAAGAAGAGCAATTAGAAAATGTAATTTCTTTATATCCTAATCCTTCCAAAAGCAAGTTAAATATGTATTCTAGCTATTATGATATAGAGAAGTCAACTATCAAAATTACGAATCAAATTGGGCAATTGGTGTTAAGCGAAGATTATACTAATTCAATAACTGTAGAACAATTGAGTGCTGGCTTATACACCATAGTTATTAAGCTTAAAGATGGAACTGTTATTTCTAAAAAATGGATTAAAGAATAATTTATTTAGCAACAGGAATCGTTAATGTAATTTCTATTAAATCGGGGGTTCCCATTTTAGTAATATGAAAATCTTTGGGAACAATAGTGAATTTACCTTTAAATAAAAAGTCTTCGCCTTTACGCTCAAAGGTAAATGGCAATTTAATTTCTTTGGTAACATCTTTCAAAGTTAATTTACCAATAGCTTCATAAGTGCCATCTTTACCTATAATGGCAGTTGATTCAA
>JANXRU010000210.1 GCA_025356715.1 Bacteroidota bacterium | reverse complement strand
CACTTTGAAATCGTGTTTTGTATTTTCGTAATTGAATTTGAGTTCCCTCTCCACAATCTATTAAAAAAAAACGCTCAGCTATATTTAATAACTGAGCGGTTGGATTTCTTGAAGATGTTGGTGTTGCAGCGCTACTTCCTAATATTAATAATTCAAACGTTTGAAGTGCCATTAGAGTATGATAGCAACACTAAATTAATTATTAATAACTATCATTCGTTTTGTAGTAATTGCATTTTTATATTTCAATGAATATATATAAGTACCACTTGATAAAGCTGACGCGTTGAACGTTACTTTGTTTTCACCTAAAGTTGTTTTAATCGTTTGTTGATTAACAATTGAACCCAAAGCATTGTAAACCGTAATGGTTGCATCATCTTCCCCTTCTACATAAAATTTAATTTCAGTAGTTGAAGAAAAAGGATTTGGATAGTTTTGATATAAACCCATTTTATCTTTACCAATTTCCTGTAATCCAACTGGAGGAGCTATATTAATAATGTAATAGTTTAATAATTGAGCGGCTGTTAAAGCACTACCTCCACTTACATTAGGACTTGCCGAACAAACGCCTCCAGAAAAAGCCGCTAATGTAACATAAGGCTGTACACTCAAATGAAGAGTATAGGAGCCTGCTGTAGTAGGCGTTCCAAAAATACTACCACAGTTGTTAGCATTACCAGGAAACTTTAATGAAGGTGCGGCATTAATCGTACCATTTGCTAATGCAGAAGTTGAAGATCCGAAATTTAACCCTGGAGGCAAATTATAATTAATATTACCAGTTGGGTTTGACAGTACAAAGCGATTAAAGCAAGCTAATCCTAATGTGGAATTTGTATCTTTTGGAATTTTAACAGTGATATTTTGCTCATACGGCACTCCAACTGTTCCTGAAATAAAATTAGTAGCACTATCTGGCCAAATACCAATTTTATTACTACTAATAAATGTAGGGTTTAATGAACAGGTTGGCACTGTTTGAGCTAAAACTGAAGTTAAAGTTATTGTAATAGCAATAAGCGTTAAGTAGATATTTTTCATGTTTAAATATTAAAGGTTAATTATTTAGGTTAAAAGCTTTTTAAGCATTAAAGTAAAATTAAGGTAATTTCATTTTAATCATTTGTTTTTAACTTATTAATAGAAAAAAGTTTTAAACAAATATGCTAATTTATCTATTGTCTGCCAGCTAATAAAAACATAACTGCCATACGAACTGCAACACCGTTTTCTACCTGATCCAAAATAATTGATTGGCTAGAGTCTGCTACATCAGACGTTATTTCTACACCGCGATTAATAGGCCCTGGATGCATAATAACAATTTTCTTAGATAAAGAATCTAATAGTTGCTTATCTAAGCCATAAAGCATGGTATATTCTCGAATAGAAGGGAAAAATTTAATATCCTGCCTTTCCAGTTGAATCCGAAGCATATTCGCCACATCACACCATTCAAGGGTTTTTCGTAAATCCGTCTCTACACTTACTCCTAAACTTTCTATGTACTTTGGAATTAAGGTTGTGGGGCCACATACTTTAATTTCAGCACCTAGTTTTTGTAAGCAAAATATGTTCGATAATGCTACTCGTGAATGAAGAATATCGCCTACTATCGCAATTTTCTTTCCTTTCAAGTCTCCTAATTTTTCTTGCATCGAAAATGCATCTAATAAAGCCTGAGTTGGATGTTCGTGAGCACCATCTCCAGCATTCACTATTTTGGCATTTACTTTTTTTGATAAAAACAAGGCTGCTCCAGGGCTTGCATGGCGCATCACGATCATATCAACTTTCATTGCTAAAATATTATTTACAGTATCAATTAATGTTTCTCCTTTCTTAACAGAAGAAGAGGACGCTGAAAAGTTAATCGTGTCGGCACTTAATCGTTTTTGGGCTAACTCAAAAGATAAACGTGTACGAGTTGAATTTTCAAAAAATAAATTAGCTACTGTAATATCACGTAATGAGGGAACTTTTTTAATGGGACGATTAATTACTTCTTTAAAATTTTTAGCGGTATCTAATATTAATTCTATATCACTTTTCGTAATATATTTTATGCCTAATAAATGATTGACGCTTAAATTGCTCATTTTAAATTATTTTTTTAAACTATTAAGTATCTTTCTTTAACTACATTTACATGATGCTGTGCATGTCCGCATAAAAAATAGCCTAATGCTAACACACTTACTTCTCCTGAACTCATTTTCCCTTTCAATGCTAATTCTTTTGCGGATAGTTGTTTAAACATTAATACATGAGATAAGCGAACCGAATCAAACTCATCCATTAGTAATTGCATATTCGTTTCAGCTAAATTTGCATTCGCGGCAAATAAATTTTCATCAAAACTTGGTGTAACTTGAGAATCCCCTCTTGCAAAACGCAATGCTCTATAGCCTAAAATTCGCTCTGTATCAATAATATGGTTAAATACTTGCTTCACAGTCCACTTACCATCATCATAAAAATAGGATGCTTTTTGGCGAGGAATAGACTCCATAAAATCCAACGTAGATTGATGATTCGCTTTCAATGCAGAAACTACATCTCCTTCTTCTATCAGATTGATGTAGTTTTCAAAGTACGGTATATAATCTTCTTTTTTTGGTCTCATGTTTTAATGTTGTTGTATGTTGTATCCTATTTGTGATTGTTGCAGTCCCTTCAATCCCTTATGTCTCTTTAGTCTTTAAAAAACTATTTATCTATTAATGTTACTCTGTCTTTACCATCTGTTTCTTTCCAATCAACCTTAACGTTTTGCGTAGATATAGAATCTATTGTTAAACCAACATATTTAGCTTGAATAGGAAC
>JANXRU010000173.1 GCA_025356715.1 Bacteroidota bacterium | reverse complement strand
CTTTGTATGTTTTTGAGATGGATGGTAAGGCAAGATAAATTCGGCGTTGATTTTGGTATTTGGAAAACGATTAAGCCACATCAATTATGTTTGCCTTTGGATTTACATACTGGAAATGTGAGTCGTAAATTAGGATTATTAACGCGTACTCAAAATGATTGGCAAGCGGTTGAGGAAATTACGGAAGTTTTAAAATCCTTTGATAGCAAAGATCCTATTAAGTATGATTTTTCTTTATTTGGTTTGGGAGCTTTTGAGGGCTTTCGATAATGTTTTTCTTTCTCTGCGACCTGCGATGATTTTTTCAACACAGAGATTAAGAGGTTTATGAGTTCACGGAGAAACGGAGTTATAGCCTGTGTAATAAAATTCTATTTCTTTCTCCGCGCCTCTGCGGTTAAAAAACATCTCGCTTAAAAAACCTCTGCTGTTAAAAAATTAAAAACTAAACCGCATTCAATCTCTCTAAGAATGCATCTTTTTTACGTCGGCTAATTTCTAGTTGTGTATTGTCGCTCATAATAGCATAACCACCATCAACCTTTAAAAAACGTAACACATGATTGATGTTGATGAGGTGATGATGATGAATACGAATAAAATCATTAGCGGGTAATAAATCTTCGTAATGCTTCATGCTGGCTGACACCATTAGTTTTTTGCCTCCAGTTAATATGAAGTTTGTATAACTACCATCTGCTTCGCAGCGAATAATATCTTTAATATTTACAATTTCATAGGCTGTACCTGTTGGTAAGGTTATCTTATTATAGTTGTCATCAGCACGTTTTAAGTTTTGAATTAAGAACTGTAAATTTTCCATGCTCGGCATGGTTGAAGTTTTAGAAGCATGTTTCTCAATGAGTTTTTCCACTGTTGGTTTTAACTCCTCTACATCTATTGGTTTTAGTAAATAGTCGCAAGCACTATATTTAATAGCCTTTAGAGCATGTTTATCAGTAGCGGTTGTAAAAATGATATCAAATTTTAATCCTTGTGTTTTTTCTAGTACATCAAAACCAGAACCATCTGGCATGCTTATGTCTAAAAACACTAAATCAGGGCTTAGTGTATTAATAAACTCTACACCTTCTGCTACGTTTTTGGCTAATCCAACAATGGTTAATTGCGGAAAATTCTTTTTAACAAGTGTAGCAAGCATTTCACGACTTTTTTGTTCGTCTTCGATGATTAATGTCTTCATGTGATATGGTTTTTAATTTTTAATAGTTTTATTTCTTTAATATAGTTTCAGTTACAATAACAAAAAGATTAAGTATTTAACACCCAAAACTATTTTATATATGGTATAAATAAGTCAACTTGAGTTCCAATAGCTTCTTTGTTTGCATTATACAAATCTATAATATTTACGTTTAAATGCGATTTATGAATGGCATTTAATATTCGTACTCGATCCTTTGTTATTTTCATTCCTAATGATTTATGCCTTGCGGCTGGCTGTAGGCTTTGGATGGCTTTTGATTTTTCACGCCCAATACCATTATCAATAACAGATATTTTTATAAAGGTGGTAACAATACTTATTTCCACATTAATTTGTCCTATGTCCTCTTTTGGGTTAATACCATGAAGGATGGCATTTTCAATATAAGGTTGAATGAGCATCGGAGGTATCTCATCATAATCACCATCAATGGCATCACTCACATGGATAGAATAATTAAACTTGTTTTCGAAACGCATTTTTTCTAACTCCAAATATAAGGTTAGGGCTTCAATGTCTTCATTAATAGTAACAGTAGGCTTTTCGGAGTTGTTTAAAATAATGCGAATTAATTTGGCGAATTTATTTAAGTAGCGAACTGCTTCTTCTCCTTTACTATTAAGGATATAATGTTGAATAGAGTTTAATGAATTAAATACAAAATGAGGATTCATCTGTGCACGTAAGGCTTTTAGCTCTGCTTTAGAAACTTCTACTTGTGTATCGAATTCGGTTTTTTGTTTACGCTTTATTTGATGCAACCGTATTTTAAATATAGTATACACAATTCCTATCACTAAGGCTAATAGCGCAAGGGTAAACCACCAGGTTTTATAAAAAGCTGCTTTTATTTCGAAGTGAAAGGTTGTTGGTTCTATATTCCAAATGCCTTCACTGTTGCAGCTTTTCACTTTAAAGGTATATTTTCCGGCAGGTAAATTATCGTACTTAAAAAAATTGATTTCGGTATATGGACTGTAATTTTTGTCAAATCCTTCCAACTTATAAGTGTATAAAACTTTCCCAGGATTAGTTAAACTAATGCCATCTACATAAAATGTAATATTGTTTACATCGTAAGCAAGCTCCGAACTATCTGGTAATAGGGTATCTGTATAGGCCAGTTGTATTTTACTAATAGTTGTTTTTGATAAATTATCATTTTCTATAAATTCTGTTGGCGAATATTTGATAAGTCCGTTTACGGTTCCAAACCACACATTTGAAAACTCATCTTCATAAATGCCATGAGTGTTACATTCAACTCCTTCAAAACCATCCGCTTTATTAAAGGAAGTAATTTCAATAATATCTTGTTTTAATTTAGGGATATTTAGTTTACTAATACCTTGATTAGTCCCTGCCCATAGGTATTTTTGATCTTTGCTTAGTTTGATGCTATATACTAATTCTGATGCTAAGCCATCTTTTTCTGAAACAACTTTCGTTATTTTTGTTTTGGGATTAAATACTAAAACACCATTAAGTGTAGCAACGTACATAACACCAGTTGAATCAAACTCAATTTCAAGGGCAGTTTCTATATTCGTATTAATATTGGATTGCTGATTAATGAACTGGTTGTTTTCTAATTTAAAAATACCAGCCAAATAGGTTCCTACCCAAATGTTGCCTTCCACATCTTCATTAATGCTCCATATATCATAATCTTTAATAATGGTAGGTAATTTGTAGTAGGTTGCCAAATAGGTTTGGTTATATTTTTTAAAACAACAAATATTATTAAGCCCACCTACCCAAATATTTTGTTTCGAATCTTTAAACAAACAATTAATATGACCTTCTAATTTAAAGGTTGAGCCATAGCTTAAATTTTCAAAATTCCCATTTTTAAATTTAGAAATACCTCTACTTGTACCAAACCATAATTGCCCTTCATTATCAACTAATCCAGAAGGAACATTAGCACTTAACAATCCATCTTTAGTAGAATAATTTTTGAAATAGCCATTCGTATATTTAAATACACCGTTACTTTCAGTGGTTAGCCAAATATTTTTTTCTTTATCAGCAAATATTTGATAAATGAAACCGCCACCTAAACCCTCTTGTTTTGAGTAACTGGTAAATCCTTTATCTCTAAATTTAAATAAGCCATTATGAGTTCCGATCCATAAATTGTTTTCAAAATCAATAATGAGTGAACGGATGTGATTTGAATTATTATCCTGACGGATAGAGAAATAAGAAAAAGTTTTGCCATCAAAATTAACCAGCCCACTTTTAGACCCTACCCATATTAGCCCCTGTTGTGTGCAGGTAATGGCTGTAACATCTTCGTCTAATAACCCGTTTATCACATGATAATTTTGAAAATTTTGTGTTGAAATATTTAGAATTGATAATCCATTTTTGGTTCCAATATATAACTCTTTGCTTGTGTTTTTTTGACTGATACAATTTATGGTGTTATCTGTTAATCCATTTCGCGTATTATAAAGAGAGACTGTTCCGTTAGTGATATTAAACAAGCCATCATCTGTTCCTATCCATAAACCATTTTGAGCAGTTGCATATAAGCAATTAATGTTTTGATTTTGTAAGGCATTATATGGATGAATTTTTCCGTTTTTCAAAGTACAAAGCCCTTTATTTGTGCCTATCCAGGTTACATTATTATAATCTACACAAATGGCCGAAATGTTTTTTGAAGGTAATCCATCTTTTACATGATAATTAGTGAAGCTATTATTTTTAAATACAGATAGTCCATCTATGGTTCCAACTAAAATTTGGTTGTCTTTGTTTTCAGTAATAGTATTAACGTAATGATTCGCTAATCCATTTTTAGGAGAAAAATTTTGAAATGTTTTACCATTAAATTTACTTAGTCCTCCGTAACCGCCACTCCATAGGTATCCGTAGCTATCTTGAAAAATAGAATAGATTTGAATATACGGTAATCCGTTTTCTACAGAATAACTTTTAAAATTATATTGTTGCCCATAAACTGAATATTGAAGCAATAAAATAAGTGCAACAATTAATTTTGTTAGAGCAAGTTTGGCTATGGATATACAATGATTCACCATCACTAAAATACAAATAATAATTAGCCTGTGTTTACTAATTTGTAAGTGGTTGAGTTTGTAGCATAAGTGGTTATGTGATCAGTTATAGTAGTTAATTTGTTTATATTTTCTGTTTTAATGATTTTAAAGCATAAATTACCTGAAAGGAGTCCTATTTAACCATAAAAAAATAACTATCAAAACCCCTTTATTTTATTGATATTAATCAAATTCTGTTATTTTTGTAACATTAATAATTATCCTTATGGCTAAGAGTTCAGATAAAAAATCAAAGTTCACAAAAGAACAATATTTAAAATGGTACGAATCAATGTTATTGATGCGTAAGTTTGAAGAAAAAACAGGACAAGTATATGTTCAACAAAAAATTAAAGGTTTTTGTCATTTATATATTGGTCAAGAAGCCATTGTAGCGGGTACTGTGAGCGCTACCAAAAAGGAAGATAAGCATATTACAGCTTACCGATGCCATGCCCACGGAATTGGTTTAGGTATGCATCCAAAATATATTATGGCCGAAATGTATGCAAAAATTACAGGTTGCTGCAAAGGCAAAGGTGGTTCGATGCACATTTTTAGTAAGGAGCATAACTTTGTTGGTGGACACGGCATTGTTGGCGGTCAAATACCGTTAGGTGCCGGAATAGCCTTTGCTGATAAATATGCAGGAAATGACAATGTGTGCGTATGCTCCATGGGAGATGGTGCTGTTCGTCAAGGGGCATTGCATGAAGCGTTTAACATGGCTATGACCTGGAAATTGCCAGTGATTTTTATTGTAGAAAATAACATGTATGCGATGGGAACCTCTGTAGAGCGTACTAGTAACGTTCATGATTTATGGAAATTAGGATTAGCTTATGATATGCCAAGTAAGCCTGTTGATGGGTTAACGGTTGAAGCTGTTCACGAAGCCATGGAAGAAGCTGTTGCTAGAGCACGCAGAGGAGATGGCCCTACATTTTTGGAAATGAAAACTTATCGTTACAAAGGACATAGTATGAGTGATGCGCAAACTTACCGTACTAAAGATGAAGTAAAAGAATACCAAACACAAGATCCTATTCAGAAAGTTTTAGAAACATTACTTGAAAATAAATGGATTGATGAAAAAGGTGTTGAAGTGATAGAAGAACGAGTGAAAGCATTAGTGGATGAATCAGTGAAGTTTGCTGAAGAAAGCCCATATCCGGAGCCAGAAGAACTTTACAAGGATGTTTATGCAGAACCGAATTATCCTTATGTGATGGAGTAATTTTTTAGAATAATTTATTTAAAATCATTGAAACATAGATTGATAATAATTTAAAATTTATCATTCAACATTTAAAATTATAAAGCATGGCTGAAATTGTTAGAATGCCCAAATTAAGTGATACCATGACAGATGGTGTTGTTGCAAAATGGCATAAAAAAGTGGGAGATAAAGTGAAGAGTGGCGAATTATTAGCAGATATTGAAACGGATAAAGCAACAATGGAGTTTGAATCATTTCAAGATGGTGTATTGTTGCATATTGGTGTTCCTGAAAAAGGAGCTATTGCTGTAGATGGTTTAATTGCTATACTTGGCAAGGAAGGCGAAGATATTTCTTCTTTATTGAACGGAGCAGGAGCAGCAAAAGCAGCTGTCACTTCGAGCGCAGTCGAGAAGCAAGAAACTGTAGTTCCAACAACCAATATTCAAGCTCCAGTAACAGCATTACCTGCTGGTGTTGAAATAGTACGTATGCCTAAATTAAGCGATACCATGACGGATGGTGTTGTTGCGAAATGGCATAAAAAAATAGGAGATAAAGTGAAGAGCGGCGAATTGCTAGCAGACATAGAAACAGATAAAGCTACGATGGAATTTGAATCGTTTCAAGATGGTGTGTTATTATATATTGGCGTGGATGCGGGTAAAAGCGTTCCGGTTGATAGTGTTTTAGCTATTTTAGGAAAGGGTGGAGAAGATATCAATGCTATTTTAACGATAGCAAATTCTAAAGAAACTAAATCGACTACAAAGGCAGAAGGGGTAAAAGAGATAGTAGCAGTAAGTCCTACATCAAGTCAAAATAATCAACCACTAATTATTAATAATTCCGAAAGAATAAAAGCATCTCCTTTAGCTAAAGCTATTGCAAAAGAAAAAGGAATTGATGTAACGCAAGTAAACGGAACAGGAGACAACGGACGTGTAACTAAAAAAGATATCGAAAATTTTGTTCCATCAAAAGGAACAAGCTCATCGGTTAGTGTTAGTACTCAGCCAATGTTAGGTGTAGAAAGTTATACGGACGAGCCGGCATCTCAAATGCGTAAGGTTATTGCGCGTCGATTATTAGAAAGTAAAAATGGCGCGCCACATTTCTATTTAACTATTGAAGTGGATATGGATAACGCTATCGCATCACGTCATGCGATTAATGCAATGCCTGATACGAAAGTGTCATTTAATGATTTGGTATTGAAAGCTTGTGCTGCTGGATTAAGAAAGCATCCACGCGTTAACAGCAGTTGGATGGGAGATAAAATTCGTTTAAATCACCACATCCATATTGGTGTGGCTGTAGCGGTAGAAGATGGTTTATTAGTACCTGTGATTCGTTTTGCAGATCAATTATCACTAACACAAATTTCTGCGCAAGTAAAAGATTTAGGTAAACGAGCAAAAGATAAAAAATTACAACCATCTGATTGGGAAGGAAATACATTTACGATTTCTAATTTAGGAATGTTTGGTATTGATGAATTTACATCGATTATTAATTCACCCGAATCGTGTATTTTATCGGTTGGCGCTATTAAGCAAGTGCCTGTGGTAAAAAACAATCAAGTAGTTCCTGGTAATGTAATGAAGGTTACATTAGCTTGTGACCACCGTAGTGTAGATGGAGCAACAGGCGCAGCGTTTTTACAAACATTGAAATTGTTTTTAGAAAACCCTGTTACCATTTTAGCGTAAATACAAAATCTATTTACATAATGATTGTTACGAGAATTGAAATCGTAATAATTTTAAACTAATCACGATGACTCATCAAGTACAATTTATGGCATTACTCAATAAATCGTTGAGTGAAAATATATTTGTAAAGCTGTCTTTAGCTAATTATAAAGGCTCAACAGAGGGTTTGAAAAATTGTTATGTAAAACGTATTCAAATTAAACAGGAAGATAAATTAAGTTTTACGTATCGATATCAAACCAAAGATATCGTTAAAAATTATTCAAATTCAGAAGGTGCAAATATTATTAGTGGTTTCATTAATCAAGGAGCATTTAGGTTAGCAACGCTCTTCTCTATAGAGTTTGATTCCGTATTTGAATATAGTGGTAAGGACAGAACATCTTTAAAGAAAAATAAAGCAACGCATACAGAACTAACATCCTTAGAACATAACACTCAAAAAAATAGATTAATTGTAGCTGATGGCAAACCCTATTTGCATCAATTAAACATTACTGACGAAAAAGGAAATGTAACTAAAAGCGCTCAAGATAAATTCAAACAAATAAATCATTATGTCGACTTATTAAGCCCGCTTATTAAAAAATTACCGAAACATCAAACGCTTGAAGTAACTGATATGGGATCTGGTAAAGGGTATTTGACGTTTGCTTTATATGATTATTTGACTAACGTTTTAAAACTAAACGCTAAAGTAACTGGCGTTGAATTTAGAAAAGACTTAGTAGAATTATGTAATGGCATTGCTAAAAATTCAAATTTTAAGGATTTAACTTTTGTTGAAGGAAGCATTAAAGACTATGATTCTAAAAACACGAACGTGTTAATTGCTTTACATGCTTGCGATACAGCCACGGATGATGCCATTTATAAAGGCATCACAGAAAATGCCGATTTAATAGTGGTAGCGCCTTGTTGCCATAAACAAATACGTCGTGAAATTGAAAAACATAAAACAAAAAATGAATTAGATTTTTTATTAAAGCACGGTATATTTTTGGAACGACAAGCGGAAATGTTAACAGATGGCTTACGCTCTTTAATTTTAGAATATTTTGGTTATACAACTAAGGTGTTTCAATTTATTTCGGATGCACACACTCCAAAAAACGTAATGATTGTTGCTGAAAAGAAAGTTAAGACAGATGTTCAGAAAGAAATTATTTTAAATAAAATAAAAGATAGTAAAGCTTTTTTCGGCATTGAATTTCATCAGTTAGAAAAATTGATGGGGATTTAATTGTGCTTTTGATTGGGTTTTAAAATCTATATCCAAAAGTCCACATAAAATTTGCGTAGACATCCGATTTTAAACTCAAGAAATCTGGCGATCCAGAATAATAGTTTCCACCAATTGATTTAGCATATTCTGTTCCGAAAGGATCAGATTTGCTATAAGAATCAATTTTAGTTCCTAAAGTTAAAAGCATTGTCAAATTAAATCTATTATTGAAACGTTTAAGAAATCCTATGCTAATTCCAAAGTAATGTCGTCTTATTTCAAAATCATTTTTAAATACATATGTATTATGATAAGGTATATTATAATACAAAGTAGAAGTTACATTGTAAGATGTAAATAGGTATGAAGGGCCTATTAAAAAATTTGTAGAACGATTCATGATAGGCACAAATAATAAGTTTATACCGAATTGATAATTTAATTTATTAAATGTTAATTCGCCTTGATCTTCATAATGAAATTTTTCATGAAGTACGTTTGTTATTTTACATGCATCAAATCCTATTGTTATTGGGGTATTGACGATTAAATGTAATTTTCTAACATCTCTCATATAATTAAACCCTACGCAGTTGTTTAAAAACGCCATGTGATTGAATCCTACATAGTTTTTATATTTATACAATTTTTCGCAACGGGCGTCTTTTTCTTCTGGAGTTAAAAAACCAAATAATTCATTGTTATAATAATTCCCTGACTTTAATGGCATTGGTTTAGTATTTATAACAGGATTTGTATAGCGTTCAATCATCCCATTTTTATAGATGACATAGGCTATTTGTGTTTTTAAGATATGAATTATAATGAGGGTCCTTTAATTCATATCTTAA
>JANXRU010000169.1 GCA_025356715.1 Bacteroidota bacterium | reverse complement strand
CGATTCGCGCAAAGTACAAAGATAAATTTAAAGAAGTTTATGGAAGCAATGTTGGGTTTATGAGTTTCTTTACAAAAGCAGTAACAGAAGCCCTATATCATTATCCTGCGGTAAACGGAATGATTGACGGTGAAGAGTTAGTGTATAATAAATATTGTGATATTGGAATTGCGGTAAGCGCTCCAAAAGGCTTAATGGTGCCAGTTTTGCGTAATGCAGAATTAATGAGTATTGCCGATATTGAAAAAGGAATTAAAGATTTAGCAATCAAAGCACGTGATGGAAAACTAACCATTGCCGATATGGAAGGCGGAACTTTTACCATTACTAATGGTGGTGTATTTGGATCTATGATGAGTACTCCTATTATTAATCCTCCGCAAAGTGCTATTTTAGGAATGCACAATGTGGTTGATAGACCAATGGCCGTTAACGGACAAGTTGTTATTCGCCCAATGATGTATATTGCATTAAGCTACGACCATAGAATTATTGACGGAAGAGAATCTGTTGGGTTCTTAGTAAAAGTAAAAGAAATGTTAGAAAACCCAAGCCGCATGTTATTTGGCGGTAAAGTTCCTGAAGAAGTGTTGTTGGGATTGTAGCGTGTCATCCTGAACTTGTTTCAGGATCTCAACGAATCAAAAAAACCTCGATAAATTACCGAGGTTTTTTGTTTTTGAGAACTGTTATTTATTTATATATTTATTATTCGTATGAATAAACAATTCTTCCTTTCTGTTTTACTGCTTCTTTTTTCAACTAGTGTTTTTACTCAAAACAACACTATCGATTCTTTAAAGCTCGCTCTAAAAAATGCCAAGCATGATACTACGCGATGTAATATTTTAAATGCGATGGTGGAAGTTGAAAGCGATGACGCAATCTGGCCTAAATACAATGAACAAATACTGACTTTAATTAAAGAAAATCAACAAAAATATCGAGCTGGACAGGCTGAATTCCTGTTTTTCAAAAAAAATTATGCCAATGCTTTAAACAATATTGGATTTCTATATCAGAGTCAAGGTAATATGCAAAAAGCTTTGGGGCACTATATTGAAAGCCTGAAAATTCATGAAGAAATAGGTAATAAAAATGGTATTGCCGCAACCCTTGGCAACATAGGGGCTTTATGCCTTGGGAAAGGGGATATCCCAAAAGCTTTAAATTACATGACATTAAGCTCAAAAATACTAGAACAAATAGGGGATAAAAAGAATTTTAGTTCCTCTCTAAATAACATTGGAACTGTATATAAATATCAAGGGAATATTGTAAAAGCCCTAGAATATTATGCCAAAAGCCTTAAAGTTCAAGAAGAAATAGGTGACAAAGATGGTATAACTGTTTCCTTTGGTAATATCGGCGATATTTATGACCAACAAGGAGATGTCTCGAAAGCGTTGGAATGCTATAAAAAAAGCTTGGATATTGCTGAAGAAATAGGTAATAAACGTTATCTAGGTATCAATTTGAGTAACATCGGAGGCATTTATAAATCTAAAGGAGATGCCACAAAAGCACTCTCCTACTATAATAAAGGATTAAAAATACAAGAAGAAATTATCGATAAAAAAGGAATGGCTATTTCTCTTAACAACATTGGGGATATTTATAAAGATAAGGGGGATCTGACCAAAGCATTAGAGTTATATAGCCGAGGATTAAAAATACAAGAAGAAATGGAAGATAAGGAATCAATGCCTATTTCCCTATCCAACATCGGAACTATTTATTTTATAAAACAAAGTTATAGTAAGGCGTTGGAGTACTCGACTAAAAGCATGCTATTAAGTAAAGATTTGGGGTTTCCAGAAACTATAAAAAATTCAGCCGCACAACTACATTTAATATATAGCGCTATTGGCAATTATAAATTGGCATACGAAAATTATCAATTGTATATTACTATGCGTGATAGTATCGAAAATCAAGAAAACAAAAAAGCCAGTATCAAATCACAATTCAAATACGAGTATGAGAAAAAAGCAACTGCCGATAGTGTAAAAGTAGCTGAAGAAAAAAAGATTGTTGCAGTGCAATTAAAACAAGAAAAAACACAACGCTTTGCTCTTTATGGAGGCTTGGCAATAGTAATTGTTTTTGCAGGGTTTATGTTTAACCGTTTCAGAATAACTCAAAAACAAAAATACATTATTGAGCTCAAAGAAAAAGAAACACAACTCCAAAAAAACATCATAGAAGAAAAACATAAAGAAATAACCGACAGTATTAATTATGCCGAACGGATCCAACGAAGTTTTTTAGCAAGCAAAGAATTGTTGGATGAAAATTTAAAAAACTATTTTGTTTTCTTTAAACCCAAAGATGTGGTTAGTGGTGACTTTTATTGGTCTGCTAAATTAAGCAATGGTAACTTTGCTTTGGTTACGGCAGATAGCACAGGACACGGGGTTCCGGGAGCTATTATGAGTTTATTAAATGTCACCAGTTTAGAAAAAGCTATTGAGCATCATTCCAATCCGGCAGAGATTTTAAATCACACGCGCCAAACCATTATTGAACGTTTAAAAAAAGATGGTAGTGAAGAGGGGGGAAAAGATGGTATGGATTGTAGTTTGTTAGTGTTTGATTTTGCAAACAAACAGCTATTCATTGCCGCTGCAAATAATCCTGTTTGGATTATCCGTTCTAATTCCCCCTTTGAAGGGGGTGTCCGCAGGACGGGGGATGTTGAACTCATCGAAATCAAGCCTGATAAAATGCCTGTAGGTAAAAACGATAAACAAGATCTATCATTTACCACACATACTGTAGAGTTACAAAAAGGTGATACCATTTATACTTTAACCGATGGTTTCCCTGATCAATTTGGAGGAGATAAAGGCAAAAAGTTTATGAGCAAAAAATTAAAGGAATTGTTACTGGCCAATGTTCATTTACCAATACCTCAACAAAAAGGATTACTAGACTCAACCTTCAAAAATTGGGTTGGTGATTTAGAGCAGGTAGATGATGTATGTATTATAGGAATTAAAGTATAAATTTTTGTTACTTTTAATCTCATTCTGTATTATGATACTATGCGACTAATCTTACTTCTACTATTATCTATACAGTTGTTTTCACAAACAAAAAAACTGGACACCGTTTTTTGTGATTGTAAAACAGCACAACCCATTGCTATTAACGGTAAAACCATATACGGCAAAACCATTGCCCCTAAAGGTTTTGGAGAGGCTAAGGAAATTAGCCCAACTAAACAAAAAACCGCCTATGCGTTCGATAAAGAACATCATAGCGCTTGGTATAAATTAATTATTAATACCTCAGGTGAATTAACTTTTAATATTACGCCAACTAAAGCCGATGACGATTATGATTTTATGTTATTTAAAGCAGGTAAAACTAATTTTTGCGACAGTTTAGTAAATCATAAAATAAATCCCATAAGAGCGTGTATCAGTAGAGATAAAGAAGAAATAAATGGTAAGACTGGATTGAATTATAAATCAACCAATGAATTAGTAAAGCAGGGTATTGGTCCAGCGTATTGTAAATACATACCCGTAAAAAAAGGTGAAATTTATTATTTAGTGTTAGATAACGTTTATGATAAAGGGGAGGGCCATACACTTGATTTTGAAATATCACAAGTTGTAACGTTTAAGGGAATAGTGTTAGATGAAAACAATAAGCCTATTAAAGCAGAATTAGCACTAACGAATCAAAAAGGCGATACTGTTTCCATTGAAAACACCAAAGACGATGGCTCCTATAATTTTGTGGCGCCTCTTGTAAAAAGTCAAGTCTATAATTTAAATTTTTATAATGATAGTAGTTTTAGTTATACCAAAACAGTTACGCTTGCCGATACGGCTCAGTTGAAAGCATTAAAAACGGTATTAGCCAAACTAAAAAAAGGAAATAAATATTCAGTTGGCTCTATTAATTTTATCGGCGGTTCTGTACAATACTTACCACGGGCCATTCCGGCCATGTATAATTTATACCGACTGCTAAAGAAAAACCCACAACTTAAAATAAAAATCATAGGTCATTCAAATGGAAGAGATATGAATGATGAAAAAGGTATTATTGCATTTACAAAAGGCCGCGCCACCTCTATTAGGAATTATTTAGCGATACAAGGTATTGACGAAAAATGCATTGAAATTGATGGCAAAGGCGACCATGAAATGTTGTTTAAATTGCCAAAGGCAACATCAGAGCAGCAGGAAGAAAACAGACGCGTGGAGATTTTGGTATTAGAGTACTAAGAGACGCAGATTACTTTTTAGAAAAATAATTTTTCATAGGCGTAAAATAAAAATCTTCCCAACCTTGTTTGTATTTTTCTCCATCTTTTGGAACATTGCTGTGAATCAGCGTTAACTCTGTTTCTCCATTTAATTCTTTAAAAGTGATTTCTATTTTAGAGTCTTTGTCTTTATCACTAAACTCATCTGTTCGCCATGATTGTATTATTTTAGTGTTTGGAATTAGCTCTATGTTTTTCCCAGAAATATAGCCGTCCCACGCAGAAAAAGATTCTCCAACAACGTTTGATGTATTTGCTTCTCCTCCTGTCATCGCAGAGTGCTCTTTACTAGACAGCCAAGCTGTATATAATTTTTTAGAGCTGATTTTAAATATTGTGGTTACGGTAAATGTCATCATCAATAAATTTAAAAATCTCTATAAAATTGATGAATGCTTGTTTTGATACCAACATAAATATAAGGAGATTGTAACTCGTACCCAAAATCATCTTTCATACTACGTTGTATATAACCAACCTCTAATCGTAAATTTAATTGAGGAATGGCATAATAGGTAAATTTAATATCACTTTGTAACACCTGCATTTTATTGCCCTGCGTGGTTTTGTGGCCATAATCGTAAGGCCTAGTTGTATAACTTAAAAAAATATTTTGTCCTAAGTTAGAACCCATGGTGTCTTTTCCAATAGTAGCCGACATTCCTTGAAAGCTTAACATCCAACGTTTAGCTCGGTAACTGGCGAAGCCCAAGTATTCCCTAAAATTGGCACCAAACGGATGCGCTAGGGCTTGTCCGTAGTTCGAATAATTTTGTTGCACACTTCCGTGCGAATAGGTGTAGGGTCGCACTTCGTTGTATTCTGCTTGAAGCGTTAACCCTTTTATTTTAAATGCATTAATATATTTAGCTCCAAATTGCCAACCTTGTTTGTTTGCCCACCAACCTTTACCTGCTTTTATTTCTTTAAAAAAGAATTCATCCGCCACGCCTTGTGCGTATAATTTTAGACACTTAAATAATTTGGCACTGAGGTTTAATCCCATTAAAGCGTTGTCGGAAGAGCCAATGGAATATTCTTGTGGGCGATAAAATACGATAGGGTTTAAATAATTAACATCAAAACTTCGGTTGCGATTAGTATCATTGCCTTGCCAAATAACGTTTTCAAAAAAAGAAATGCTAAGTTCTTTCGTCGCATTAAGAGTAAGGTAATGAAAGGTTCCGAACTTATTTTGTAAACTTTTTTGTGTGCCATCAAAACGAGAAAAGTCTTGCATCCACGAATACCAAACGTTGTATTGTATGCGCCATATATTAGCGTTAATACCAAAATAAGGATTGTTGTTTGATAAATCAGAAAGTAGTAACGAGCGATAACCATCGCCGATGAAGTGTTTGTCTTTTCCTAATTGAAAATTAAACGTAGTATTTGGGCTGTAAGATAAGTAACCCGTTAAGTTTGAAAAACTATAACTACCGTCTGCATTTTTATAGGCGCGGCCTAAGCCTGATATTAATTGTGTGGAAGAAACAATTGTGTCATTAAAATTAGGATAGCTTACTCGGCCCCCAATAGCGGTTAAGGCAAAGGTAAAATCATTATTGATGTTTACTTTTACGTGAGCACCTCCAAACGTTTCAGATACAAATCGTTTATCTAATACGTCATAACCAGCTTGTAAATCAATAATTGGCAACGCTTGTATTTGAAATTGATTACGTTTATTTGGTCCTTCATTAAAGGTTTTGGATAAAAAAAAGTTTTTTAGAGGATGATGTAAATAAGAAACAGACGTGTCAGAAAAGTCTTTTAAGGTCGAACTTAAATAGGGTTTAAACGAAGAATGAAATTCAAGGTTTGGATGTTTGATATTCCACTCATCAATAATTTGTTGAGCATCTTGATTGATAAACGTGTTTTGTGCTTGCGGATTGTCTTGGGCAGTTATAGATAAAGAAATGCAACAAAAAACAAACATTGTTTTTATGAACGTCAAATTAAACAAAGTATGTTTAAGTGAAATCACCCGTTAATTGAATTTGTTTTTTTTTGCGCGATTTGATACGAGAAATGAACAAACAAAATAAATAAGCCACTACAGCCAATGATTGCCACTAAGGCTAAACTCGGATTCATATAATAACTTAAAAGAGATACGCCAACAGTTATAATACTATACACATAAATAATAATAACCGTTTTAACATGAGAGTAGCCGCAATCCAATAAACGATGGTGTAAGTGATTTCTGTCGGCAGCAAATGGAGACTGGCCTTTAGCTGCCCTTATAATAAAGATTCGCAACGTGTCTGTTAATGGGTAAGATAGGGCGGCAATCACAATCATAGGATTAGAAACGTGTATCCAAAAATTATCGATGCGTGTAACGGGGTATTCAATTAATTTAATACTTAAAACACATAAAAACATTCCAATAATAAGAGAGCCACTATCGCCCATGAATATTTTAGCGGGCGAAAAATTAAATATTAAAAACCCAAGTAAGGCGCCAGATAACGAGAACGAAAGAGATGCTAAAGTATATTCGTTTGCAAATACAAACCAAGTACCAAAGACTGAAGATGCGATAAAGCCTATGCCAGCAGCTAATCCATCAATACCGTCAATTAAATTCATAGCATTTACAACGACAATATAAGTAAACAGTGATAAAAAAACAGAACCCCAAAGCGGAATTTCATTAACGCCAAACACACCATGAAGGCCTGTAATACGAATATCGCCCATTAGCACTAAAATTAATCCAACTAAGATGTTGGCAAATAATTTTTTTACTGGCGACGTCCCAATGATATCATCTTTGACGCCCACGAAAAACAATACGAGGCTTGTGGCAACTAAAACTTTAAATTCTTTAACTGATTCGTAAATTTCATCATATTGGTGTAAGTCATCAATATTATACCATAACGAAAATGAAAACAGTGTGGCTGCATAAATTATGACACCGCCTATGGTTGGAATAGCGCGTGTATGAATTTTCCTGTCTTCTGAAGGAACATCGATCAAACGTTTTAATACAGCCACTTTAATAAGAGCTGGCGTTGAGTATAATACAACAGAAAATGCAGTAAAAAAAACTAAAATTAAAATAGCCATGTGTTAATATTTAAAAATCGTAATAGGTATTATATAAATTTGATTTTAAACTCAAAGTAATAAATGATGTTTTATTGTTTGATGCTTTTAAATCATAAAAATCTTGATTTCGGTAATTGTAGCCTAAAGATACATTAAAATTATATCCTGTATTAATCGTGTAACCTATTTGTAATCGCGCTAAGGTGTTTTTATAGAGCGCTAATGAGTTTAAGG
Source organism: Bacteroidota bacterium (assembly GCA_025356715.1). The sequence continues at coordinate 229 of JANXRU010000169.1, read as the reverse complement.
TTAACCATTGTGCATTTAATTTTGCATTTATAAAAAATCGTTGGTATTTGTAATCACCTAATACAATTAATTCTTTACCATATCCTGGTGTAAATGCCAGCGTTTGGTTATAGTGCGAGAAGCTTTGATTGCTCGTTGTTCCAATAGGGCTATTGTATGAGCCTTCTGCTACATCGTTGTATTCAATTTGAAGCATACTGTTTTTTAATCCAAAGGCATCAAAATATTT
>JANXRU010000143.1 GCA_025356715.1 Bacteroidota bacterium | reverse complement strand
AATAAATCCTCTAATAGTGGCGTTTTGTGAAAAACTTAAAGTTGCGATAAATAGTAGGCAAAAAGTATACAGCGCTTTGGTCATAATTATATATTAAAAACTTCAAATTTAGCAATTATTGTGATTAAAAAAAGGGATTATTTTTGGTAAAAGACCGCTATTTATCCTACTTTGAGGTGAACTATATCTAAGTAAATTAGAACTTTCCTTGAATACCTAACCCAAAATTTACGCCTCCTCCTTTTAATTGTAAAACATCATCAATTTTAAGAGACGTATTTTGGAAGTCCATATTTTGATAATTATAGTTGATATACGCTAAATTAATAAACATACCGATGTGTTTTCCAAAATAAAAACGTGGCTGAAAGTGTAAATCAAATATTAAACCACCTCCTTTAGCCGAAGAAATAGAGGCATCTCGAGCTTCATAATTTAAGTTTGAATACCCAGCAGTAAACCCAGCTAATAAATCAACATGCTTAGAACGCACAAAATGAGCATTTACTAATACAGATGCATCGATTGCTTGAACAACTGGTTTTGTATGAGTAATTGAATCAACTGAAGTAAAATAGTCGTTTATTCCAATCTTAGCCCCTACTCCTAACCAGTTTAAAATAGCTCGCTCGTAAAGTAAACTAAGTGTCTTATTGGCTGCTGCAGTTGAGCTTGATTGATTATTAGAAAGGATTTTACTAGTATATTGATAAATCCCCAAATCTGCTCCAAAGGCAATTACGTTTGCTTTTTTCTCAAAGCTTACTTGAGAAAAAACAGATATTGATGTTAAAATAAAAATGACTGTTGTAAAAAATGCTTTCATAGATATTATTGTTTTTTTATAGCCATAATTTGTGTCGTATTAAGCGATATGGTTTAGCTATTTAATTATTTAACTTAATCGTTTTTTATTACAATCTCTCGTTGAGTGCTCCGCAATTGTATTTGTGTTTCTGAAAACATTGGTATTTCAAAATAGTTATATTTCTATATTTTGTATTTAAAGCCTTAGTTTAAAGTTATAATGTTCAATTCTAAAACAATCCAACTTCTAATACGAAATATCATTTTTTAGTTCATTTAGATCATCACTTTGCAAAGGGAAATGAAGTTTTAATTTATCTCCACAAAGTGTTATTCCAGCTTCAAGACCTTCTATCATTAAATTACTTTTGAATTTGCTTACGCATACTTCAGAAATTTCATCCCAAAATTGTTGATTCACTTTTTGATGAATCCCTTCATCACCCCATACAGCAAACTTTTTGGAATGTAATGCTAAATAAAACAAAATTCCATTCCGTTCTTTTGTTTCATGCATTTTCAATTTTCCAAAAACCTCTTTCGCTCTTTCTATAGGATCAGATGTGTGTTTACTTTCAATATGAACTCTAATTTCTCCTGATGTTTTTTGTTCAGCCAATTTTATTGCATTCAATAAATGACCTTCCTCTCTTGGAGAAAGCAATTTCTTTTTAAATAAATTTCTAATAACACTATAAAATATTGGCATTAGTTTATTTATTTAATATTGAAATCAACTTTAGGTGCTTTATCGGCTCCTTTGTCTGCTTCAAAATATACAGCATCTTTAAAGCCCCAAGCAAATAAACTACCTGGTATTAATTTAATTGATGTATTAAACTCCTGGCCTACTTCATTATATTTTCTTCGTTCTTCTGCTATTCTATTTTCACAACCCTCTAATTCAATTCTCAAATCACCAAATGCCTGACTAGATTTTAAATTAGGATAATTTTCTGTTACCATCATTAAACGACCTAATGCTGAAGATAAACCACTTTGTGCATCCTTGTATTTTTCAATAGCTTCAGGAGTTAGGTTATTAGCATCAATAGTAACTTGCGTTGCTTTTGCACGAGCTTCAATAACTTCAGTTAAAGTCGATTTTTCAAAATTAGCTTCCGCTTCAACTGTTTTTACGATGTTTGGGATTAAATCTAAACGACGCTGATATTGGTTTTCTATTTGATGCCATTGCGCTTTAACCCCTTCATTTAAGGATACAAATGTATTTCGTTTATTACATCCGTACATCATAAAAATTCCTACAAATAAGCCTATAGAAACGATGGTGATTATTCTTTTCATTTTTTTTATTTTTAGTTTTATTTTTTTGTATTTAGTGCCTTGTATGTTGTATTTTCTACCACCCCAACACCCAAGAGAAAATTAATGGGGCAACAATAGTCGCATCACTTTCTACAATAAATTTAGGTGTATTAATATCTAATTTACCCCACGTGATTTTTTCGTTTGGCACAGCTCCTGAGTAAGACCCATAACTTGTTGTAGAATCTGATATTTGGCAAAAATAACTCCAAAATGGAATTTCATGCATTTCCATATCTTGATACAACATTGGAACAACACATATTGGGAAATCACCAGCAATACCACCACCAATTTGAAAAAAGCCAATGCCTTTTCCGCTTGAATTTTTCGGATACCAATCCGCTAACCAAGCCATATATTCAATTCCGCTTTTCATAGTACTGGCTTTTACTTCGCCTTTAATAACATAGGATGTAAATATATTTCCCATAGTACTGTCTTCCCAACCTGGAACAACGATTGGCAAATTACGTTCTGCTGCTGCTAACATCCAACTGTCTTTCGGGTCAATTTCATAATATTGTTTAAGTTCGCCACTTAATAATATTTTGTACATATATTCATGCGGAAAAAAACGTTCACCTGCAGAATCAGCATCTTTCCATATTTTATGAATATGTTTTTGTAAACGACGGAATGCCTCTTCTTCAGGAATACAAGTATCTGTTACCCGATTATAATGGTTTTCTAATAAATCCCATTCATCTTGAGGCGATAAATCACGGTAATTTGGCACACGTTTGTAATGGCTATGTGCCACCAAATTCATAATATCTTCTTCTAAATTAGCACCAGTGCAAGAAATAATATCAACCTTACCTTGACGTATCATTTCAGCTAATGATTTCCCTAACTCAGCAGTACTCATAGCTCCACCTAATGTTATCATCATTTTTCCACCATCCATAAGATGAGCTTCGTAACCCTTTGCGGCATCAACTAAAGCTGCCGCGTTAAAATGTTTATAATGCGTTTCTACAAATTTAGAAATAGGACCTTTGTTTGCTGCTGTTGACATAAATATATTTTTTAGACAACAAATTTACTATTTATTAGGCTATGGCCCTTTAAAAATTAGCTATTTTTTTGTTAAGCATTTTACCTTATCTTGCAAACAGCCATGAAATTTCATTTAAATTATAAACCAGCTATTAATGTGCAACAAATGTCTCACCAACAAGGAGTATTATTAATAGGCTCTTGCTTTAGTGAACATATATACAATAAATTAAATAACTTAAAATTTACTACCAAAACAAATCCTTTTGGAATCGTATTCAACCCTAAGAGCATTGCTCTGTCAATTAACCGCATTCTAACAAAAAACTATTTCACTATTAATGATGTCTTCGAAAAAGAAGGTTTATGGTTTTGTTTTGAAGCCCATACTTCCATTTTTAAACAAACTCAAATAGAATTAGTTAATTCATTAAATACTACTATTAATGAATGGTATAAAAATCTTAAAATGACTAAATGGCTTATTATTACTGTTGGTTCAGCTTATGCCTATAAGCATACTGAACAACAACAGATAGTTGCTAATTGCCATAAATTACCACATTCAATTTTTGAAAAACAACTGTTGCAATCAAACGACATTGTTGCTGATTACTCTATTTTAATTGGAGCCTTAAGGCAAATAAACCCTGAATTACAAATCATATTAACCGTTTCGCCAGTAAAACATTTGCGTGATGGCATTATAGAAAACTCTTTGAGTAAAGCTATTTTATTACAAGCCGTTCACCAATTAGTAAATCAACATACCAATTGTCAGTATTTTCCGGCATACGAATTAGTGACAGATGATTTAAGAGATTATCGCTTTTATAAAGCCGATATGGCACATCCAAACGACATGGCAATAGATTATGTTTGGCAAAAATTTGAAGAAGTTTACTTTTCTGATGATACCAAATTAATAAATTTAAAATTAGCAGATATTCATTCGGCATATAATCACAAGCCTTTAAACAAAGGGACAGAAGCGTTTACTAAATTCAAATCAACTTACTACAAAAAGTGTGAAACACTCCAAACTCAGTATCCATGGGTTAATTTGAGCCAAGAGTTAGCATATTTTAAAAACGACTAATTTAATTTCTTTCATTATAGTTGAGCTAATACCATCACTCAAAATAATATACACGAAAAAAGCAGAACAAATTGTTCTGCTTTTTTTACTTTTTTAATAAAAAAATGTATTATTATTTTGCTGGTTGATTAACTGGTACAGAAACAGGAGCTATAGCACCACTATTTTTTTGTTTAGTAATAGAACCTTCTGTATCTGCTGTATCAACTTCGCCTGCTTTTTTTGGTGCTGACAATAAACTAAATACTAATAATAAGATAGCTAACGTCCAAGTTGTTTTTTCAATAAAATCAGTTCCACGACGAGCACCCATAATTTGGTTAGCAGCCGAAAAGTTACTTGATATACCACCACCTTTAGAGTTCTGTACTAATACAACTAGTATTAATAATACACACACAATGATGATTCCGATAGTTAAAATAGTTTGCATAATTTATTTATTTGATTTCAGTTTTTCTATTAGGGTTGTAAAGTAAACACTTTTTTGTGGAAATTTCAAACTTAATATTTCATAAGCTCGTATTGCTTTCGAATTATTGCCTTGCAATGCATATATTTTAGCTAAAGTTTCGGTTACTAAATGCTCATTTTCGAGTAAACTCTGCTTGGCGTCTACATTTGGGGTAAAAAACTTTTGGTTTCCTAATTTTATTCTTCCTGGGTCATTTTCGATAATTTTATCAATAATTCCCTTGTTTTGTTCAAAAAACGATGTTTTTTTCTCTGTTTTAGAAATAATTTCGGTTTGTTTTTCAACTTTAACCTCTGGTTTTTGAATAGTACCCGCTTCTTTTTTGACTTTATTTAGCCAATCTGTAAAAGAAATCGGTTCTTTTATTTCCTCTTTATTAAGTTCGGGTGTTTTAATTATATCGGTCTCAACATAGGATTGTATGATCCCTCTCTTTATTTCTGATTCTAATTGAGAATTAAGTTTTTCTTCATTAAAGGCTTCAACTGTTGGTTCTTCAAAAGGCGTTTCTGTTTCATTTTCAATATCTTTTAATATCGAAATATCATTGTTAATTAACTCTTTTGGTCGTTCCGTTTTTTCTTCAGCATTAGTGGCAACAGAAACGGTATTTACATAAATAACTTTAACGTCGTTATTTGTAACCGATACATTCCCGACGGCTATCTGGACTGTATTTATAGGTGATTGAGAGATTTCCTCAACTTTGGTTTCTTGCTTAGCTGTTATTTCTTCCGCAATAACTTCTTTCGCAACTTGAATTGCTTTTTGATGGATCAATTCGTATAAAACACCTCTACTATTAGCAACTATTGCTGTTTTTCGTAATTGCTTTGGGTAATTAATAGCGTTAGTTTCGTGTAACCCTTTAGTATATAATAAATGGGCTGATTCAAAAAAAGGATATTCGTTTATAAGTACCTTCAACTCTGCCAACTGCGAAGATGTAATAGAATATGGCTGTTTGATGAGTTGTGTAAATTGCTGTTGTAACATTACCAATTATTAAAGGCTTTATTAAAAACATCTTCCGTTAGTTGCTTATTGATAGAAACTAATAATTCTGCTTCTTGAGAGGATAAGGATACATTGGTAGGATAATCAGCAAAGCGTGAGAAAATTTGCTCGAAGTTTTTAGTAGCATCAAACTTATTAGTGTACTTTACACTTACGCTAATCGTCAATCTGCTTAGGGCAGCTTGATCAACTGAACTTTGAATGGCTATTGGAGCAAAATTATAATCCGTAATAGTACCTTCAAATTGCAAGTCACCATTTTGTTTCATTAATGCTAAATTGGTTTGTGTTGAAACCACATCACGTAACTTCTCTGTAAATTTCTGACTTAAAGACGGACTACCAAGCGTTGTATTATTTGCAAAAAAAGCAACTGAAACAGTTTTAGCCTCAATAGGAATAGAGGCTCCATTTAATGAATACTTTATTTTACAACCTTCATTCAAAAAAGGTATAACTAAAAGTAAAAATATGTAACTAATTTTTTTCAATGATTTGCTTAATTCATAATAATTTCGGGCATTCCAACATGCACTGCATCAAAAAATGCCAATTCAAAAATATCTATTTTTACATCATTAATAATAGGAAATGTTGCTAAAATATCCATCACTGCTAATTGATTTTTTGCTTGCATGGTCACCCACAAATTACTTCTATCCATGCTTAATGCATAATTTAAAATAACGCGTTCTTCTAATAATTTATTAACGAGTTGCCTTTGTCCAGGAATAAGCGCTGCAAAACGACTGGTAAATATTTCGGGTAATTTTATATGTACTTGAAATGTATCTAATATCTCGGGTAAAGCCATTTTAAAACTTTTTTTACAAATGTAGTTAAGCTATTGGTAATTTTGAGTTAAATTTATGCAAAAATTGTAAAAACTTAAAACTCTTATGGGACGTATATTTCAAACCCGCAAAGCCACCATGTTTAAGCGTTATGCTAAAATGGCAAAACAATTTACTAAAATTGGAAAAGAAATCGTAATGGCCGTTAAACAAGGAGGTCCAAGCCCTGACTTAAATCCGAAATTACGTATTTGTATTGCTAATGCTAAGGCTGTAAATATGCCTAAGGTCAATGTGGATAATGCGATTAAACGTGCTTCTGAAAAAGATACAAATAACTACGATGAAATTATTTATGAAGGTTACGGTCCTTTTGGAGTACCTGTATTAGTAGAATGTGCCACTGATAACCCTACACGTACTGTTGCAAATTTAAGATTGTATTTTAACCGGTCTAATGGCGCTTTAGGCACTAATGGTTCTGTTAGTTTTATGTTTGAACATAAAGGATTATTTAAATTAGACTCTGCGGGCTTAGATAGAGATGACGTTGAAATGGATTTAATTGATTTTGGTGCGGAAGAATTAACGTGGGATGATGAAACTAATGAATTAATAGTACAAGTTGCTTTTACTGATTTTGGAATGATGCAAAATGGGTTAGAGGAAAAAAAATATACAGTTAAAGAAACCATTAAAACCTTTATTCCTACTACTACAAAGGAATTAACAGATGAACAAGAAGAAGAGTTTAAAAAAATGATTGATAAAATGGAAGATGATGATGACATCATGAACGTTTATCATAACATTGCTTAGGAACCTATCACTATATTGTTAGCTTAAATTACTGAAATGGAAAAAAAATGGAACATACATCAAATCAGTAATACCAACGCTGTTTGCAATTTGCAAAAAACCTTATCGGTTGATAAGCGGATTGCAGAATTATTAGTGTTACGAGATGTAACGACCTTTGACGAAGCCAAAACATTTTTTCGTCCAACAATGGATATGCTCATCAATCCCTTTGAAATGAAGGGTATGCAAGTGGCTATCGATCGTATTGTAACAGCTATTGCCAATAAAGAAAAAGTATTAATTTTTGGTGATTACGATGTAGATGGTACAACTTCTGTTGCCTTGGTTTACAGTTTCTTTAAAAAATACATTTCTGAAATTCGTTATTACATTCCAGATAGATACGCTGAAGGTTATGGCATCTCTTTCAAAAGCATTGATTATGCAATAGAAAACAACTACTCTCTTATTATTGCTTTAGATTGTGGCATTAAAGCAAACGATAAAATAGATTACGCTAATTCTAAACATGTAGATTTTATTATTTGTGACCATCACTTACCAGGCGATGAAATACCTAATGCCGTTGCCGTTTTAGACCCTAAACAAAAAGATTGCCTTTATCCTTATAAAGAATTAGCAGGTTGTGGTATTGGTTTTAAATTAGCACAAGCATTTTGCATACAGCATGGTATTGATGAGCAAGAATCTTTACAGTATTTAGATTTAGTAGTAACGAGTATTGCTGCCGATATAGTACCTATTACAGGCGAAAACAGAGTATTAGCATATTTTGGATTAAAGCAGTTAAATGCTGACCCACGACCAGGATTAAAAGCCTTACTAGCACTAAACAAACAAGATAAAGAACTTGACATTAATACTCTGGTATTTACTATAGCGCCGCGAATTAATGCAGCTGGTAGAATTGAGCATGGTTCTAAGGCTGTAGAGCTCTTAATTTCTGACACGGATGAAGCAACGGGATTTTGCAGAAAAATAAATGAAACAAATAGTCAACGACGAGACATTGATATTAGTATTACTGACGAAGCGTATGAGCTATTAGAATTGAATCCTATTACGCCGTTCAAAAAATCAACTGTATTATTTAATCCTTCATGGCACAAGGGAGTTGTGGGCATTGTAGCATCACGTATGATAGAACGTTACTACAAGCCAACTATTATTTTAACGGAGTCTAATGGCATAGCTACAGGTTCTGCTCGTAGCGTGAAAGATTTTGATGTTTACACAGCTATCGAAAATTGTAGTCATTTATTGGAACAATTTGGCGGACATAAATTTGCGGCT
>JANXRU010000092.1 GCA_025356715.1 Bacteroidota bacterium | reverse complement strand
TATTCTATTAATATCCGTTTCATCAAAAGAATAATCAATGCTTTCAAGCTTCCTTCTTATAGCATCATCAAAGTCTTCAGTTTTCATTGATTTTATTGTTTTTTAAGGCGTGTATCAGATATAGGTGAGGATAAGCACTTTTAATCATATGTTGCAATTTTCTTCTTGCATCTTGTAAGTTAGATTTGGAAGTACCCTCTTTAATTCCAAGAATTTCGGCAATTTCACGATGGTTATATCCTTCTAATACATAAAGTGTAAATACCATCCGGTAAGCTGGAGACAAACGTTGAACCACCGAAAGAATTTCTTCAGCAGAAATTTTACTGATAACATCATCTGTGCTATCAATCATTTCGACATTGTCAATATCAAGTACCTGTTTGTATTTTTGATTTTTTCTGTAATAATCAATTGCTGTATTCACAACAATTGTTTTAAACCAGATCTTAAATGAAAGTGTGTGATCATATCTTGTAAGATTATTAAATACTTTCAAAAAACTATCGTTAATTATTTCTTCTGCTTCTTCTTTACTAGAAGCATAACGCATACTTATAGTTTTAGCATAGCCAAAAAATAATCTTATTAACTCTTTCTGGGCATTCTTATCTTCCTTTTGACAAGCTCTTAGAATGCTGTCGAAATCATTTTCTGAAAATTTATTTTTATTTTTAAAGAACATGCTTATTACTAAAATTATCCTTTGAATCTAATACGCCCATTATATAAATAGGGTGGGGTGCTGGAAATAATATAGTTGATTATATATAGAAATTTCCAGCTTAAAAACCCAAATGACTTTTATCCAATTAAGTATTACTATACTTAATTGGATAAAATAGTTAATGAATCATTTTATTAAACAGACTTAGGTGGTTGCCAAACAACAGAATGAAATAAAAAGGGTAAAAATGAATCGTCGAACAAAACAAAATTTATTTGCCCGGAATTATTTAACTTAACAATACTAAATAAAAAAAGGGTTGGCGTATATTCGATGCTGGCAGAATTATCTGAAACAATAAATGATTTAAATGGAAGTTTCTTGTCTTCCGCAGTATCGCTATCAACACCATCATCTGCTAAAACATAATGCATAACGATAAAATCGGCAAAAGTGATTTTATTGTTATGTTCTTTATGATTAAGGAAATGCACTATAAGCAATGGTAATTTAACCATCTGATATACTTCTGTAATGAAAAGTACATAAATTGATAAAAGTAAAATAACTATCGCCTTCTTCACAATTATAAATGTACATCCATATTGGATTGAATCAAAATGATAAATATCATAACCATCCAATATAGATTTATTCTAAATTGTTAAGTTTCTATTTTTTTAAATTAAACGGGAATTTTTCTTTAAAAATATAAAATACATTGGCTGTTAAATGTCATTATTTAATTAATCAGCCGATTAGGCACTAATTATTAGGAGCTCCACTCTCAATCCACTTTTTTATTCTTTTGATTTCACAATCGGTAAGCTTTCCAGTGGGAGGCATTGGCTTAGATAATGGGGCTTTAATTATACAATGATAAAACATAGAGCCATAAACTCCATCACCTCTAAAATCTATATTCAAATACGTTTTGAATGAATTATAATCTTCAAGGTCTAAGCCTCCCGATTGGGTTACAGCAGTACTATGACATGAATAACAATTGCTTTTAATTACAGGTTGAATTGAAATTGTGTAAGAATTATAAATACTATCTGAGCAAGACGGATGAATAATAACTGGTTCCACTCTATTATATTTGTCGTAGAAACATGAACTTAACAACAATAAAAAAACAAATGTAATACTGCTTCTCGATAACATAATTTTAATTGCCTAATATGATTCAACAAAATTATGTCTTTATTTTGTTGAAAATCTGAGTTTGGCATTAACTTAATGTTAAGATTATATTATGCCAGTCAATAATGCTCTTTACACTGAAACTATTTTCTTGTATTCTCAAAAAGCACCCAATTGGAAAATTCAGACGACGAATCCAAACATAAACCAATTTATAATTTATATTTTTACCCATTGTTGTCCGAGTAAAATAAAATCAAAAGAGGGATTCCGTTAGGTCTCCCTCTTTTTCGTTAAGTTAGAGTTACGACACCATAATTTAACGATGGATAAAAATAATAAAAAAGTCGGACAGCCGATACTTTCACAGATA
>JANXRU010000082.1 GCA_025356715.1 Bacteroidota bacterium | reverse complement strand
AAAAATTAAAAACAGGTTTTCATTAAAGTCATCCGCGTTTTTAACTTTAATTACAGCTGAAACCAATCCTATTGCAATTGTCAAAAACAAATAGGTCATGTCCTTAATGGCAATTTCTTCCGTTTTATACCTCAGCATACTAAACACGGCAAACAAGCCAAAAGCAGCACCCATGGAGAGTTCTACTTTATTTAACAAAAATGATATTAGAAAAATCACTAAGTTGAAAATAAAGAACGTGAAAAATAAATCGCGGTGTTTATATATAGGAAAATAAATAAAACGAATAAGAATAATAACGGTTACAATGTCAATTAATAATCGCCATGTAATTTTAGATCCCATTTTTAATACGGCATCGATTCCTGAGGTTGCAACTTCTGCATCTAAAACTGCTTGTAAAAGTGTCATAATGAAAGTATATTTTTAAGGTTAAGTAATTTTACTTTGAAATTATTTTTTTTAATGTCATCTGTTGTCATAGCTATTCCCATGCAATATTTACTTATAGAACCCTCACGAATATGATGATTTTTAAGTACTGCTAATATTGGTGAGGCTTTTCGTTTTTCTTGTTTTACTTCTGCAATTACTAAGTTAGATAAATTAATGGTTTTCCCATCTTTCACAAATTCTAAATCTAAATCAATGGTTAACCGCTCTGCACTTACTTTATTTACAAGCGTTAACCTGCTATAATTTACCCAAATAGTTGGGACTAAAACACTTGGCTCAAAAGGAAGCATATTATTTAAAAAAACTTGATTTTTGCCAGACCAATTTTTTGGAACTTCCAAATCTTTAATTCTATTTTTAATCGTTCGCCCTTTGTTGTTTTTAAATTTCACTTCTAAAAACCCTATATTACTTTCAACATAAGTGCGATGTCTGATTTTGTAGCGATTTAATTGGCCAGCATGATGGCGCAGATATAAATCTAACCCTTCAGTATCAAAATATAAGGTCTTGTATCTACTAAGGCGTTTTCCTTCTACCTCTAATACTTTATAATCTTCCTTTACATCATTTAGGATTAATTCAAGTTGAGAAATATTAAATGTAAATTTTGTATCAGTCCGATCCATTAATTTTACCATCTCCATTTCTTCCAAAGAAGTTGGTTCAAATTGAGAAAGTATGTTTGATAATTTGTCCAAATTATTGCTTAACAATTAATTTACAATGTAATAATACAAAAAAGAACTACGCAAAACAAAACATTAACCGCTTCTATTAAAGGATAGATCTCTAATCTTCTATAAAGTCTGCTATGTCCTGTAAACGCTCTTTAATATCAGATTCGTTTAATTTTGCAGAAAGTATATTCATACCTAGTTGCCCAAGTTCATCTTTATTAATTTGAGATACATATAACATCTCTTTAATATCGGCTACTGAACCTTGCTTACACGATTTCATACTATTCACCGCTTGCGTTATAGCTGTATCTAAATTATCGTTTGTTATCACTTCATCTACAATTCCCCATTGGTAAGCTATTTCAGCAGAATACGCTTTACCTGTCAATACCATTTTTTTTATATGTTGAGGGCTTAATCTATTTAATAATGCAGGCATAATCATCCCTGGTATCAAGCCTAATAATCCTTCAGGTAAAGAAAATTCGCTTGTTGGATTAGCAATTACATAATCACAAGCACACACAACACCCATGCCACCGCCAGCTGCTTTGCCTTTTACAACAGCTATTGTAACCGCTTTGCCAGTTTGTAATTTTTTTAAAAATGCACCATACTCTTGCATCTCTTTCATATAATTGCCACTTTGGTTATGAGCTACCCAGCGCAAATCTAAGCCGTTACAAAAAACATCGTCGCTACCTTTTAAAACAATAAAACGTGCCTTTTCTTTTTCTAAAACAGTTAGTTGCTTGGTTAAATCAGCAATAGATGCTGGACTTAACAAGGTTGGGATTGTAATTTCTTTAATGAGGGGATTTGGCGTCATGGTTTTTTTTTATGATGCGTTATTGCTTCTATTATTTAATCATTTTTTATGCTTTACATAAGAGATGCTGTTATAAGTTGTGTGCTCTACAAAGCATTTGTTAGTTGCTCAAAGTTAATATAAAACTCAACTGTTGCTCGTTTTTGTACAAATTTGTTTAACGGAGATGCATGCCACCTTTTTAGCCATTGTTAGAATGGCTGGTGTGGTTGTGGAATGAACAAGCTCTATTGCAAAATTTGGTTTTGCGAAGGCTTTTGTGAGTTTTGCAATTGTGCTTGGGAATGATGGGGAGATAAGTGTTTTGCTAATTTGTGGTGGTATTGGGTGAATTTTAACAATTTTAACATTTCGGTATGCCATGTCACGGGTTTGGTACGCGAGTTCTTGTGTTTGGTATGCTAGTTCTTGTATTTGGTATTGAATGTCACGTGTTTTGCATGCTGGGTTTTGTGTTTGGTATTCGATGTCACGTATTTGGTATATGAGTTCTTCTAAATGGTATGTCGACTCAGGTGTTTGGTATACGATATCACGGATTTAGTATGCGATGTCACGGGTTTGGTATACGAGTTCTTCTAAATGGTATGTCGACTCAGGTGTTTGGTATTCGATGTCAGGTGTTTGGTATACGATATCACGGATTTAGTATGCGATGTCACGGGTTTGGTATACGAGTTC
>JANXRU010000410.1 GCA_025356715.1 Bacteroidota bacterium | reverse complement strand
CAAAAACCAAAATCGAGAAACTCTTCGTTAAACTATCCTACCGAATTAGACAGAATAAACCATCTAAACCAGAAATTAAATTAATTCGAACGAAATATAAAAGCATCGGAAGTGTACCCTGTCCTACACAGGGATGCATTTCCTTTTTGAATAGCAATAGATAAATTAAAACGCAAAAAATATTGAATTTCTTCCTTAGTCCAAACAAATTGATGATCGTGTGAAAATAAATAAATTTCTTCCATTAATTCCTTACCAAGAGAATGAATACCACCATAGGATTCCATAAGAAAAGGGATAAAAATAGATTGTTTACCATTACAATTACGGATTTTCATTAATTTTTGGTATTTCTTAATTTTAAGATTAGCACTAAAATCAGCAGAACCAAGGGGTTTTTGAGCATGAGAATCAATATAGGATTGACATAATGGATGAATAATAGATACATCTACAATGTATTCCTTATTATCTAATAATATTCTTTGATCAGGACGTAAATTATTATCAGGGCATAATTGAGAAGGTTCTAAAACAGATATACCACCAATCATATTAACCATTTTAGAAATTGTTTTGTTAATAGAATTATGACGTATAGCACCTTCATTGTTTTTACGCGCCGAACAAGAGAGATAATGCCAAGAATCATCAGAAAATGAATTTTGTTCATTAGGAAAACCGTTGCGATGACAAGAAGTACAATAAGGAGGTAATATATCATAAGGTTTTAATCCTAAATTTAAACGAGAGGATAATTCATAATCTTTGTTAGATAATGTTGTAGATGGAAAAAGAGGAAAAGAAAGTTTCCAATCATTAGAAAATTTTTGTGAAATTGCCAATAATCTCGCAGTTAACTTATTATTTTCCAATTTCTGTATCTTAATTATAAATTTGTTAAGAAAGGTTAAAGATAAAGAATTTGAAAATTTTTGTTGGAGGTGAGAAAATTGATATTTTTCAGTGGAATTTTTTGATGAAAAATGTGATTGAAAAGTGAGTGAAGATGTTGAGATAAAAGTAGATAAGTTAGGAATTAATTCAGGATCAATATTCATATTAATATAATTAATACAAAAATCAATAGATGATAATTCGATAGGATTTAAAGGACCAGATAAATGAGAAACAGAATGTTGAGATAATTTTAATGTTGTAGAATTTTCGATACAAGAAGCAAGTGAAGAATAATAAGCGATGGGAGATAATTTTTCAATAGAATATAAACCATATCCACCATCTTTAATAGGTAAAGTAAGTTGTTCAATACATAATTTCCAATCGTTATCATTTTCAGCACTGTTTGAAGAAATTTTTAATTTTTGAATTGCAGTTGAAAAAATCAATTCATCAAATTTTTTTGTGATTTCAAAAAGTGCAGAAGGACGAATTGTTCGAATAAGATAATTAAGTTTAGATAATCCACATATACGTAATAATAACATAGCATGTTGTAAAGGCATATTAGGATGTAAAAGAGAGTTAAAAAGGATTTTTGTTTCTTCTAAAATAGTAAAGGCTAATTTAGATATTTCAGTATCATCGATAGCAATGGGGGCTCCAAGAATAATTGCACCTTCTTGTTCAATGGAAATATTTTCATTAGATAAATAAGAAACAATATTATTACTAAGTGGAAATGTATCATTCATAAAGTATAATAATTTACATTTAGAAGGAACAGTTTCCAAGTTACATTGATTTTTTGCTTCATTTTTTAATTTTTTATAAGCAAGAATAATAGTTTCAGGATCGCCAATTAAAGTAACGTCATCCAATATTGCTTTGACAGAGATAGATGGAAATTCATTAGAAATAGATTGATAAGTAGAATGAATACCAAGTGCAAATAATAAAGGACCTAATGGATCACCTTGTCGGACGCCTTGACGAGATTTAAGAGAATCATGATTATAATATTTTCCATTATCATATTTAACAAATAATTCAGAAGGATTAGAATAAGAGTAATATGCCATTTTAAATAATTTAGATAATGTAGGATGTTTGTATAAAGTATCCATAATATATTTTCTATCAATACAATTAAAAGCATTTTTAAAATCAATTGCTAAAGCAGCAGTACTTTTATTTGCATTAATATGATTTAAAGAGTGTTGTAAATCATGAATAATTAATTCGCAACCACCAGAAAATCCAACTCCTAATTGAATTGGATTTAAGATTTTTTGAATTTCGGATGATAAATGTTTTACCGCATATGATGCACAAATACGATAAATAATTTCACCCATAGCAATAGGTCTAATTCCACCATTAGGTTTTTCAGTTGGACATAAAATTGTAGAATTGAGATATTTTGCACATTCTAAAGGTAAAAGACCATTAACAATATCTTGACATAAAATAAGTAATAATCTAATGCATTCAGTGTCAGAAATTAAGGATTTAATCATATTACCAGTCCATCCAGAGGGACCAGGAGAACTACCATTATCTAATTGTTTTATAACTTGAATAAAATCATTAGTTTTTTCAGATAAAATAAATTTTGCTGAACGAATGATAGGTGGAGTATTGATAATATCAGAGTGTAAAGGAGAAGGATGTAGATTTTCTAATTTATGTAATACACCATCTTGATTACCATAAATAACATTTGATGTATTACTAAGTATTTTAGAAGCTCTAGAAAGATAACCATCTTCGACAAATTTTTTAGAGCGATAAATATTTTTGTCGTTGATAAGAAATTCATTATCATCTTGAGATAAGGATGATGATAATGAAGAAGA
>JANXRU010000350.1 GCA_025356715.1 Bacteroidota bacterium | reverse complement strand
TTTATTGTATTGTCGACTGGAATACTAAGTTTTTTTCAGGAAAGAAACGCAAGTAAAGTAGTAGAAAAATTGCAATCAATGATTGCATTAGTTGAGTCTTTCTCAGTAAGAAAAGAAGTTGGAGTAAAAGATAAACAAACGGAATCATCAAAACGTAGCAACTGCCTTTTAGGAAGGAACAAATATTGTAAGTGGAACCACAAAAGCATAGTGGTATTCACGGGAGATAATACGAGTAAGGAAGTAGTCTATTTTAATGGCATTTAGAATCCCTTAAGATTTATAGGTTATATTTACAGTAATGAAAATTCTATTAATAGAAGATGAACCCGAATTAAGAAAGTCAATTAAGCAGTACCTTTATCAAGAAGGTTACTTAGTTGAGTCAGCTTCTGATTACATAAAAGGACTAGAAAAAATTGAAGTTTACGATTACGATTGTATTTTAGTCGACATAACATTACCTAAAGGCAGTGGTTTAAACATTATTAAGCAGCTTAAAGAAAACAACTCTAAGGCTGGCATCATTATCATATCAGCAAAAAATTCGTCAGATGATAAAATAACGGGACTTGATTTAGGAGCAGACGATTATTTAGCTAAACCTTTTAATTTGGCTGAGTTAAATTCAAGAATAAAAGCATTAATTAGAAGAAGAAATTTTGATGGCAATAAACTAATTGAAATCAACGAACTAACTATTATTCCTGACGAAAGGGCTGTGAAGGTAAATATGGAATTGGTTAATTTAACAGCCAAAGAATATGATTTATTATTATTTTTTGTTTCAAATAAAAACAGAGTTGTTTCCAAAAACTCTATAGCGGAGCATCTTTGGGGCGATGACTCTGATCAAATGGATAGCCACGATTTTATTTATGTTCATTTAAGAAATCTAAGAAAAAAATTAGCAGAAAAAGGTTGCACAGATTATGTACAAACTATTTACGGTATAGGCTATAATTTTAAAATTAATACATGAGACTAATAAACAAAACAATACTGTATTATTTATTAATTAGCTTACCATTGTTATTAATAGCAGGTGTTTTTGCTTATTTTCAAATTGATAATGAATTAAGAGAAGAAACAGATAATAATTTAATACAACAGGCTTTTTATGCAGAAAGAATTTGTTTTAATTATGACACAATAAATACTGATTCAAAAAAAATAAGTTTAGGCTACGAAAATATTTCTTCTTTAAGCCTAGTATCGTATCATAAAAACGAACATGTGTTTTCTGATACAACAATGTTCTATATTTTAGAACAAGAAATGGCTCCTTATCGAATGCTTAGATCTTATGTAAATTACAATAACCAAACTTTTTTAATTACAGTTGTTAAAACTACAATAGAGGAAGACGATTTATTAAAGGGGTTATTCACTACGTTTATTTTAATTGTCATTTTTTTAATTCTTGCATTATTTTTAGTGAATTGGTTGCTTTCTAAAATTCTTTGGAAACCATTTTATAAAACACTCGATGGATTGAAAGCCTATGATATAAAGCTTCACGAGAAATGTCATTTTGAACATGCGAATACTTTAGAGTTTAATCAACTCAATGAAGCTTTAACTAAAATGACAGAAAAAATATACAAAGATTTTTCGCAACAAAAAGAATTTACCGAAAATGCCTCGCACGAAATGCAAACGCCTTTAGCGGTTATGAAAGCTCATTTAGATTTATTAATTCAATCGTCAAATTTGAAAGAAGACGACATGAATCATCTGCAAGTGATGGAGAATACAATCAAAAAATTAACCTCGTTAAATAAAGCATTAATTTTATTATCAAAAATTGATAATAATCAATTTATTGAAAATGGATTATTTAATTTGAATCAAGTGATTGAAAAGGTTGCTGAAAATTATACTGATTTAATCCTATCAAAAAAAATGACTCTTAAAATAAACAGAAATGAAGAGTTGAATGTCATTATTAGTAATACGTTAGCTGATGTTCTTATTTCTAATCTTTTTCAAAATGCTATTAGGCATAATACTACTGGAGGCGAAATTAGTATCAATATAAATCATGATTCTATAACAATTAGCAATACAGGAGAACCTTTAATAATCTCTCGAGATGATTTATTTGTTCGTTTCAAAAAAGATGATTCATCAAAAGATTCATTAGGGCTTGGCTTATCTATTATTAAAAGTATTTTAGATAGTTATAATTATTCTATTTCTTATAATTATATCAATCA
>JANXRU010000342.1 GCA_025356715.1 Bacteroidota bacterium | reverse complement strand
AAGTCTGAAGAGAAACTGAACTTTTATTTAATTCTCGAACATATAAGGGATTTTGAAGATTTTTTTGTTTTTTTAAATAGGTATCCTACTACTAATTTCGCATAAAATAGTTTGCCAGTCGTGTAATGCAACTCATCAACGGGTTTACTTTCGTTGCGTAAACGCGTTTTGGGTTGTAACTATATGACGGATTTCCCAAAATGTATGAGCTAGTGCATCTTGTATAATAGCGGTAAGTGGCTTAAGTTGAACGGCTACATAAAAGATTAGCATAGTATAAATAATCCATTTTTTCACAATACATAAATACAAAAAAAGTCTGAATAGAAACTGAAGTAAATATGTAAAACGTAAATTAGACCGTTACTTACATTGCAAAGTGATTTCTTGAGAGCCTCCTATTAACCTATATGTACTATAATCCTCACAAGCACTGTCATATTGCTTCATATTCAATTTAAGTTTTGCTCTTACATAATAGTAATCAGTAATGTTTGGATTTAGTTCGATTGCTTTATTAATATCGCTAAATGCTCCATCATTATCATTCAATTTCAACTTTGTTCTACATCTATTATAGTATACATCAGTATATGTAGAATCATATTCAATCCCTTTTTTGTAATCAACTAAGGCAGCATTATACTCTTGTAATTGGTGTTTTGCCCATCCTCTGCTACTATATGCCTCAGCATGAGTGTTTCTTTTTTCAATTGCTGATGTATAATCAATAATAGCATCTTTATATAATTGCAACTCTACCTTTGCAATACCCCTATGATAATAGGCATCTGCATTACTAGCTTCAAGCTGTACCGTTTTGTTAAAATCTTGAATAGCACTCTTATAATCCTTAATATTATTTTTTGCAATCCCTCTTAAAAAATAATTATCAACACTGGTTGAATCAAGCTCTATTCCTTTTGTATAATCAGCTATAGCAGCTTTATAATCTTTAATGAAGTCTTTAGTCATAGCCCTATCAAAGTAAGTCATTGAATCTTTAGGATTAATTTCAAGGACTCTAGTGAAAAAATCGATGGCTCCTTGGTAATCCTTCAGATTATACCTTTCAACTGCACACTCTCTATACTCTTCAATTAATTGCGAATAGGTATTGATTGTTGAAAATAATAGAACTATTAAAAAAATAGTTTTTTTTATAAACATAGGATTCATCTTTCTTTCTGTTTTTACTTAAGTTAAACTTATGAAAATGCCTTTAATTTTTTAGATTAAATCAGTACTGGTTTTTTATTTAGAAAAAGATTAATGCCCTAAGAGGGGTTTAGAATCAACGGATTTAGAATCTAACGCATCACGTAGCCCATTTCCTACTAACATAAACGCGAGAACCAAAATCATAATTGCTATACCAGGAACAAAGGCTAGGTAGGCAGAGTCAACCAAAACATAACCGCGGTGCGCATTTATCATTTCTCCCCAAGATGGTGTAGGTGGTTGAGCCCCAATCCCTAAAAAACTTAACCCTGCTTCAGTAAGAATTGCTGCTGCAAAATTTGAAGCTGCAATTACAATAACAGGCCCCATTACGTTTGGTAAAATATGTTTCAAGATAATACGCATGTTTTTAAAACCTAAAGCATGACCAGCTTCAACAAATTCTTTTTCACGAATACTTAATATTTGCCCTCGAATTAATCGCGCAACATCAACCCACATGGTTAATCCTACCGCAATAAATACTTGCAATATACCTTTGCCTAAAACTAATGTAATTGCTATTACTAATAGTAGTGTTGGAATAGACCATACAACATTGATTAACCACATAATAGCATCATCAAACCACCCTCTAAAATATCCTGCCATTGCTCCTAATAAAATCCCTATTACTATAGAAATAATAACAGAAATAAATCCTACCGATAAAGATATACGAGTACCAATTGTTAATCGACTTAATAAATCACGCCCTGCAAGATCTGTTCCTAAAATAAATGTTTTAGAAATTAAGTTCGAAGCTGTAATTTCTTTTTGTAAATCTGTTACACTTATCTTTAATTTACTGCCTGTACTTAATTGATAAAATTCTATTTTATTGGTAAGCGTATCATTTTTTATTGGGTAATTGTTATTTGTATCATAAACCACGTCAGCTAAGTTGTAAGCCGTTTTTATCCCATTATTATTGGGTTCATTACCAGTATATTCTTCGATAATAATATCAAAACCTTTAAACGAATAATTGTAATAAGGAATGTTTGCATAATCACTAATTTTTCCAAATAGCATAGTCCTAAATATATTTGTACTATGAGCGGGCTCATTTTTTTTCATTAAAAGGATCTTAGCTGTAAAGCCAGGTTTTTTAATATGCAATTCAGGTTTTTGATCATTAGCATAAGGCGATGAATCTGGAGTAATTAAATAGCCTAAAATAGAAATAATAGTTGCAAAAAAGATTAAACACAATCCAAACATAGCTAGTTTGTCACGTTTAAAGCGAATCCACGTTTGCTTAGAAAGCGATTGGGATGATAGATCTATATTTTTTTTCTTTTTAAAAAACACTTAATTAATTTTTTTATTCTTCCAATAGGGTTTTATAAATAATGAACTAACACCTACTCCAAAAGCATATATGCCATACACAAATTGAAAAGGTATAATCCAAATTAGATAGTTTAAACGTCCTAAATAATCAGAAGCTAAAAATAGCAACAAAAAATCAAAAACAAACTTTGATAGCACAAAAATCGACAAATAAGGTAATATGACTGATTTGTTTAAAAAAGCTACTATAAGTAATAGGATTAATAAATTAGCCATAATTATTAATAAACCAGCTATTAAATTTAATAAATTGGAATTGTACTTTGCTTTATAAGCCCATCTTAGTCGCTGATTAAAGAAGGATTGATATGTGGTTTGCGCTTTAGTTTTTACAATTAAAGCCTTTGATAATAGGTAATGAATGTTACTTGGATTTATTTTTTTGATATCCTCCAATAAAAAGACATCTTCGCCTGATGAGATGTTTATGTGAGATTGATAACCCCCAGCTTGTTCATATGCTAATTTAGTAAATGCTAAATTGGCGCCATTACACATAAATGGTTTGTTTATGCCGCTATAACCAGCTGTAACGGCTGTTAATGCTATGTTTTCAATAATTTGAAATGTTGGTAGAGCTCCTGATTCCGTTTCAAAATCAACGGGCATTATGAGCATTGAAGGCTTCTGACTCTCAAAATAATTTGAAATTGTATTTAGCCAATTATCAAATCTAAAAACTACATCCGCATCAGTTGTTATTATAATGGTTCCTTTTGAAAGGGAAATGGCCTTTGTTAAATTTTTTTTCTTTCCCTGATGTTTTGATTCTTTAATAAGTTGATAAGAAATAGTTGACTTTTCTAAAAGGTTCGTTGCGATAGCAATCGTGTTATCTTCAGAAGCATCGTCAATTAAAATAATTTCAAAATTTTCGATAGGGAATTTTTGTTTAATGAATTGTTGTATACATTGTGCAATTGTTTTTTCTTCATTCCTAGCGGATAAAACGATTGATATAAAAGCAGGATTCGAGACACTCTTAATGTTTATTGATGTTCTCTTGAGCTTATTAAATCCAATAAAGGCAAGTGTTGTGAAAATGCCATAGCTAATAGTGATAAACGCAAATATGTAGAATTCAAATGCCAATTTAAGATTTGAAATTTATTTTTTCTCTTAATATTATACCATAACCTATAATGCTTGGAAAAACAACATTAACAATCCATACTAATGTAGATGAAAGTACAACAGTACCTTCATTATCATATATTGAATTAAAAACTAAAATAGCGATAGCGGCTCTAATTGCAGGTTCTATAAAGCTAATCATGGGTATAATACTTGTAATCATAAAATAGGCAGCTACACTCATAAATACTTCTAATGGAATAGATTGAGGTGTTAATGTATGATAAATTAAATAAAATTGTGTTGTAAAAACAGCATATCTAATGATTGATAACGAAATTAATGTTAGAATTAATTTTTTCTTAAATATTAAATGATGAGTATTACCAAGGTTCTTGAACCATTTAATAAATTGTAATTTTTTTTGAATAAAGGAGACGTTTAAAATGGCCCAACAAAAAAACAAAACCATTAAAAGTCCCACAATTAATGCTAAATAAATGATAGTTGTTGATTGTTTGTTCCCATTGAGTTTATAAGCAACTGCCAAAAGGCCCATTGAGATGGTGATAATCATTTGAAACATACCATTAATAAAGTGTAAAATAGTTACACTTGGTCTGTTTTTTGGTTGGAAATAATAAATTTTAGCCAAAAACTCCATTGCTCTTCCTGGCGCAATATTTCCAATGCAAACGCCTGTTAATACTGCTTTTACAGAAGTTAAATATGAGATAGATTCGATTTGGATAGTGGCTAATTTCCATTTATAGCTTTCTATACCCCAGTTTACAGGCATTAATAATATAACAAAAAACAAAATCAAATACATACTAGGGTCTGATAGCCACTGAATAAAGTGTGACCTAAGTTCTGGAATATGACTTAATTTATTATAGATTACCCAAAAACTAATTACTCCAATCAGTAATTTAAAAACTAATAATAGTATTTTTTTAATCTTAGGCTGCACAAAATAATTTCGTTAAATCTAATAAAAAACATTTGTATAGTTCATTAAGCTTAGAAAAATGAAAAAGCAATATAGTTGTTGTTAAATTATTTGTTTTTTGTTTCGGAACATTTGTTTGTGTTTATCGAGTAAGAGTTATATTTTAATTAGTAAACAGCTATATTTGTTGAGTAAGTGATGTTTAAAAAAAACTTCAATGAAAGAGTTGAGTGTTTTATATGTGATTTATATTACGATATTAACATTAACTTCAGTTTATGAGCGAAATTATTCACTATTTTTATTCTCTTATTTTTATTATACTAAATGATTAAGTCATGAAAGCAAAATTTTTCTATTCATTAGCATTAATGCTAGGATTCAACTACTATGGTTTTTCACAAACAAATTCTGCTCCTGCAGGTAATAACCCTGCTCTAAAAGAAGCTGCTATGAAAGCTCATCAAAAGATAATCGAAAGAAAGAGGCAGTCGAAAGCAACTTCAGTTCCTGTTGATACTAAATATGTAGGACAGTTAGATGAAAACGATAAATATATGGGTAAACAACAAGAATATTTAAACATGATTACTTTAAATGAAATACCATCTGACTTTCCTCAATACCAGAAAGGATGGACATTTGTAGAGTACGACAATAAAGTAGAAAAGTACTTTAAAGATCACAAGGATATTATTAAAGAAGCTTATAAGGCTAAATTTTAATTTTTTATTACACCCAAAATTCTAAAGCAAAGGAAAAATGATCAAACATATACTCACAATAATCCTATTCAGTTCTGTTTTATTTATTAATAAACAATTAGTTGCACAAGGAAACACTTGTGCTGATGCAACGCCGTTTTGTACTGCAGTTGGAAATAACTTTGTGTATCCCAATGTAAGTAATGGAAGTACAGCGCAAGTTGGCCCTAATTATGGATGTTTACTTTCTCGGCCAGACCCCTCTTGGTTTTATTTAAAAACATCCGCTGCAGGTATAATGACTTTTAGTTTAAGCCAAACGGTTAATGCTAATGGTACTGGTGGTGGTTTAGATGTTGATTTTATAGCCTATGGGCCATTTGCTAGCCCTAATAATTGTAATAATTTAACCGCTCTAAATACGGTAGATTGCAGTTTTAGTGCCTCATCCACTGAAACAATGACCATTAATTCTCCAGCAGCAGGTTTATTTTATATCGTAATGATTACTAACTATACAGGATTTACTCCCCCAGGCACTCCAGGTTTTATTGCCATTACGCAAACTGGTGGGCCAGGAACTGATTGTTCTATTACATGTCCAACAGATAATTTTACGTGTGTTGGAGAAATTGTAAGTAGTGGGGCTAATTTACCAAATGGTTCTACCGTAAATTGTACAGAGCCTTTTTATATACATCCACCAAATCTACCTTTTAACGATCCTTTTACAGACATTTTAACGCCATGTATTGAAGTTTCTTATTCGCCTTTTCAAAATAATTTAAATACAAATGGTACTGCTTCTCTTTATCAAGGAGGTACTTTATTGGGTGTTGATTGCCCTACTTGCACTAGTACAATTGGAGGCGCTATTGGAACTGCAGGTAATGACTTATTAGTTTATTGGTCTTATTTGAATCCAGCTCAAACTCATGCGTTTACTTTTTGTAATGGAGCAGGAGCAATTGGAACGACTACCGTTAGTTTGAAAAATTGTTGGACAGGTTCTGTTATCGCTGGACCTACAGTTTGGACTGGCGCTGCAGCAAGTTGCTTTACGTTAACCTCCCCTGCTAATACGAGTATTGGCACTGGAACCTATGCAATTGCCCCCGCTACTGGATCAGTTGGTATAGTGGATTTTAATATGGGTTATGCTTATGTTGATCCTTCTTTTTTACCAGGAGGGCAAACGTATACCGTTACGTATACTTTTCAGGGTTCTCCAGATTGCTTGCCTGTTCATGGAACCTATACGTTTTCTGTACCTGCGGTGCCTGTTATCAGTGCCATTGCAAGTAAAACTGTTTGCTCAGGAGGCACTGTAAGTGCGACTAATTTTACAACTACGCCTGCTGCTGGAGCCTATACATGGAATAATAGTAATACTGCTATCGGTGTAATTGCAAGTGGGACAACTAATATTGCTTCATACACAGCTCCAACAGTTACTGCACAAACAATCGGAATTTTTACAATAACTCCTTCTCAAAGTGGTTGTATTGGAACGGCATCAAACTTTTCAATTACTATAAATCCTAATCCAGTAGTTACTGCTGTTGCTTCAGCTAGTTTAAATTGCACAACTACAGTTGCAACTTTAACAGGAACAGGTGGAGGAACATATTCTTGGACAGGCCCTGGAATTTCTTCAGGAAGCTTAACAGCAACACCAACGGCTACTTTAGGTGGCACCTATAATTTAACAGTAACAACTGCAAATGGTTGTAAAACTTCTACGACTGTTGCAGTTACTCAAAACACTACTGTTCCAGTAGTTACTGCTGTTACCTCAGCTAGTTTAAATTGTACAACTACGGTTGCAACTTTAACAGGAACAGGTGGAGGAACTTATTCTTGGACGGGCCCTGGAATTTCTTCAGGAAGCTTAACCGCAACACCAACGGTTACTTTAGGCGGCACTTATAACTTAACAGTAACAACTGCAAATGGTTGTAAAACTTCCACCACTGTTGCAGTTACTCAAAATACGACTGTTCCAGTAGTTACTGCTGTTACCTCAGCTAGTTTAAATTGTACAACTACGGTTGCAACTTTAACAGGAACAGGCGGTGGAACATATTCTTGGACAGGCCCTGGAATTTCTTCAGGAAGCTTAACCGCAACACCAACGGCTACTTTAGGTGGCACTTATAATTTAACAGTAACAACTGCAAATGGTTGTAAAACTTCTACGACTGTTGCAGTTACTCAAAATACAACAGTCCCTGTTGTTACTGCCGTTAACTCTGGAAGTTTAAATTGCACAACTACAGTTGCAACTTTAACAGGAACAGGTGGAGGAACATATTCTTGGACAGGCCCTGGAATTTCTTCAGGAAGCTTAACCGCTACACCAACGGCTACTTTAGGTGGCACCTATAATTTGACAGTTACCGCAGCTAATGGCTGTAAAACTTCTACGACTGTTGCAGTTACTCAAAATACAACAGTCCCTGTTGTTACTGCTGTTACCTCAGCTAGTTTAAATTGCACAACTACGGTTGCAACTTTAACAGGAAC
>JANXRU010000332.1 GCA_025356715.1 Bacteroidota bacterium | reverse complement strand
CTGCTCCCGTTAATGTTTCTAATACAGATGCTCCACTGCAAATGGTTGTGTTTGTTACGGAGGCAACCACCGTTGGTGTTGTTGTAATCGTTATTGATTTAGTAGCAGTTGTTGTTCCAGATGCATTTGAAACAGTAAGTGAAATGGTTTTAACACCAGCTGTAGTATAAGTAACTGAAGTGCTTTGAGAAGTTGCAGAAGAAGGTATTCCTCCTGGCATAGTCCATGTCCAGTTACTTGGACTACCTGTAGAAGCATCTAATAAAGAAATAGCTTTTCCTGTGCAACCAACACTTACTGAATTAATGGCTGCTGTTGGGGTTACTGCTGGTACCCCTGTAATATTAATATTATCTATATAAACCGCATCGCCATAATGTCCTCTATTAATAAAAGCAATCATCACACTAGGCTGCCCTATATAAGGAGTTAAATCAATAGAGTCTTTTTTCCATTGAGCGGCAGCAGTAGGTGTAAAAATAGCTGTGTTTGTAGCTGTAGTGGCAGTAGCTAATTGAGAGCCTCCTTTTAAATAAGGGTATGTAGTAGAAGTCCCACAATTAGTAGAAACACCTATTTGTAAGGTATCAATGTAAGGTGATCCCCACGTTTGAGAGTAAGATCTGTAAAAAGTCATTTTTGCAGATGTAAATCCTGTTAAATTAACAAAGGTTTTTAACTCATCTCTATATACAGCGCTGTCATTATAATTATCAAAGACGGTACTCTGAGTTGTATTATAGCCTGCTGTAGTGGCTAATTTCCATTTTACATTATCATTACCAATGTCATTGACATACCAATTAGCTGGAGGGAAAATAACCGACTGAAAGTCTTGAACTAATGGCAACGTTGTAGGGCTCGTTACATTGATATAACTTGTAATTGAATAAGTACTTGAGCCACTTGCATTCGTTACTACTAATTGTACACTATATGAGCCTGGCGTATTATAAGTAATAGTTGGATTTGCAACTGCTGATGTTGCTGGAGTTCCTCCAGCAAAAGTCCATGCATAAAGTGTTGGAGTTCCTGTACTTAAATCTGTAAATGCTACTGTTTGAGTGGGACAAACTATCGTTCTATTAGCTGTAAAATTAGCTGTTGGCGAACCTAACACACAATTACTTGCTGTTAATGGCGTCATTAATGTTAATCCGCAAACGCCACCAGCTTGAGCGTTTCTAACCATGACAGCTAAGCCACCATTCAAATCATCTGTATTTAACGTTCGTTTTGATTGACCATTGGTTAATGAGTAATGCATAAGATCAAGTGATTTTATCACGTGTCCTAATTGATGTCCGTGTCCTAATTCATGAACGGTTACTGATTCGAAATCATATTGTGCCCCCGATGGTGCGGTTGGGCCAAATTGCCATGCTAATCCGCCAGGAGTATTAGCAAATTGTATATCTAACTCTGATACAAACCATGACATATTTGGGTTTACACCACAACCACTAAAATAACTTCCACATTGTCCTAAAATACCTGCACCAAGTGCACCATTAAAAGTAACAATATTAATTCCATCGTTTGCCGAAGCGGTTATAGTTGAAGTTGTAGCTGATGTTGGCCAGTTAATATAAGTAGAACATCTCCATGATTGTAAAGAGCGTTGAAAAGCAGCTTTCGCTGGAGCATTTGTATTAAATGCAGCATTATATGTCCATACATAGCCACCGCCAGATTGAGCGTAATGCTTCGTGTTATATACTATACCTGTATTAGTAACACTTAGTTGACTATAGGGTACTGTTAACGTAGTTGCACTATTAGATCCATTAACACCAACAACACCTGTCCCTGCTTTGGTGGGAACTCTTACTTGAATTTGAGTGGCTGTCCAAGAAACAATTTGACTTGCAATTGGAGAAATGGTTGTAGCACCTCCGTCATCCGCATTTTTAAATGCAATTAATGACGGTGTTGATACTGTACCGAATCCTGAACCATTAATAGTTAGAACCGAAAAAGTTCCTGCGGTAATAGTTGTTGGCGAAATACTAGTGATGGCTGCAACTGCCGCGACTGAATTAATAGTTGAACCAATTTGAAATGGATTAACTGGTAATACTTGAACATAAGATGAGCTCGTAATAGCTGCCAACGCAGAGTATATACTAGTAGACGCATTTGAATACGAATTAAATGGTTCCGAAGCTTTGTCATTAGCAATATCATATTTAATAAAGCCTTGAGCGCTTGCATAAGCTTCGTATACAGGCCTTCCAAACCGTGCCGTATTACTATTTGGGTTTAAGGTAAATACACCTACATCACCTATTTCCAATTCTAATGTTGGTTCAAATACATGTTTATCATTTCCAACTATTCCACCTTCTGTCATAATTTCAATATAAGGAGCTGAACTGTTTTTGAACGTTTTATAAACCTCAACTAAATTGGAGGTATATATTTTATCATGATTAGCATTCCAAAATGATTGTTGATTAATAACTTTACCTTCAATAATTAAATTAGATAAAGGAGCGCGTTGGTTCAAAAGCACAGGATACATCAAACATTGAGCGCTTAATGTAAATGTAAAAGACAGAGTTGTAATAAACAGAAGTAAACGTTTTTTCATCAGTATAATATTTAATTATAGTAAATATAAAAATCTAAACTGTTAAAGTCAAGTATCTAATGGCAATTTTCGCTGTATCCTGTTTTTAAAATGCTTAAAAAAACATTATCAATTTTATGGTTAAAAACTGGATAATAGCGTTACTTATAAAAAAGCGAATTTCACTCATCAAGTAATATAGCTCACTCATTTATTTTGAAAAGCATCTGAAATTGTATAAATTTACTCAACAGTAATAATTTATTAACATTGCTTTTTATGATTAGACTTTTACTAAGCGTTTTTTTACCTTGTTTTTTAATTGCTTGTTCTCCAGAAAAAAAAACAGAGGCTGTTACTGAATTTCAGGTTGCGCCTACCGAAACACTATCAAATCAACCTGCCTCTGAATACAAATTTTCTACAATTTTATCCGATAGCACAAATCCATCATTAGGTTTTGGTTACAATATTATTATTGATGGGCACATTTATATCCACCAACCTTCAGTGCCTTCCGTTGCTGGCAATAAAGGATTTACCTCAAAAGAAAAAGCAGAAACAACAGCAAACTTTGTTATTTATAAATTAACGCATCACATCATGCCTCCATCTTTGTCACCTATGGAGTTGGATAGTTTAGGTGTTTTAAATTAATTTGAATATGTAAGTATAAATGAAAGTCTATTTCTCTAAACATTAAATTAATATACATTTAAGAAACATTAAATTAACTTAATCATGAAAACATTCTTTACAACAATAATCTGTTTATTATTATCCTTAAATGGATTTTGTGATAAATTTGTTTGGAATTCCAAAGCTCCTTATCCATTAGGTGGCCGTCATCGCTGTGCTGCTTTTTCTATCGGTAATAAAGGCTATTTAGGTGTAGGGCATGTTAATTCTGGAACCGTATCAACGGCATATCCAGATTGGTGGGAGTTTGATCCGTCAACTAATTCATGGTCACAAAAAGCAGATTATCCTCAGGCGCGGTTTGCCACAGAAACATTTGTTATTGGCAACAAAGGATACATGGGCGGAGGCAACGAACAAAGTTTTGGAGACCGAGATGAGTTTTACGAATTCGACCCCATTGCAAATACATGGACTCCAAAAGCAAATATACCAATAGCAAATGGTGGCGGAGTAGGTTTTGCAATTAACGGTACAGGATATCTATTTTTATCAGGCTCCTTATTTTCTTATAATGTTTCATCTAATGTGTGGGCTCCAGTTTCATGTGCTGTACCTCACTCCGACTATAGTTCTGCTTTTGTTTTAAATAATAAAGTTTATGTTTTACCAACAGGCACTCAAACCTTATATATGTTTGATCCAGCAACAGGTATCACAACTACAAAAGCTAATTTTATTGGAAACGGTCGCTACGCGGCTTGTAGTTTTGCTGTTAGAGGGCAGGGTTATATCGGCCTAGGTGCAGATATGTCAACAGGATGGTCCGTTGTTAAAGATTTTTATCAATATAATCCTATTACAGATGTTTGGGATACCATTCCAAAAACTTTTCCAGGACTTAAAAGAAATTACGTTCCATCATTTGTCATCGGAGACAATGCCTATTTAGGGACAGGCTCTAATGGCACTAATTTAGCTGACATATGGGGGTACGAATGGAAAATAACTGCAGGTATAGAAGAACAAACATTAAACACCATGAGTTTGTACCCTAACCCAACATCTAATGTTGTTCATGTAAGATTAAATGATCAAGTTATTGCATCCAAACCTATATTCAAACTTTTTCAATTAGATGGTAAAGAAGTATTAAAAGAAACTATAACCATTAGTGAATCAACTATTAATATTCAAGAGCTTGCTCAAGGCATTTATATATCGGTTGTTTCAGATGGTAATGGTAAAACAATCGCTACAACTAAACTAATAAAAAACTAAAACAAACTAGTAATGAAGTCTTGGAAATTTGGGTACCTTTTATTTTTTTTCTCAATTGCCTTTAGCGGTTATAGTTCTTGGCAATGGACTAAAGTACACGCCTTAGATAATGGTAAGCGTTATGAATCAACTGGATTTAGTGTTAACGGAAAAGGTTATGTAAGTTGTGGTGTTGACACCAATAATAATTGTTATAATGATTTATGGGAATATGACGCCGTGTTTGATTTCTGGACACAAAAAGCAAATCTACCTGCAGATTATAGAAGAGGGGCTTATGGTTTCGGATTAAATAATTTTGGTTATTTAGGAGGAGGCACTAACGATTTCACCTCAACAGGAGGTACTATTTTAAATGACTTTTGGATGTATGATCCCATTTTAAATACATGGATCTCAAAAGCGAATTGTCCTAGTAATGTTTTTAGAGCTGCCTCAACAACTTGTAATAGTAAAGGCTATGTGATGTGTGGAGCAGTGAGTGGAGGCTTTGGTATTTCTCCATCAAGTGCTGTTTACGAATATGATCCTTTAGCAAATAATTGGATATATAAAACTACATTCCCAGGATTAGCATCTAGCAGTGGCGGAAGAGATGGAGGTGTGGCCACATCAGTTGGTTCAAAAATATATTTTGGGATGGGAAAAGACGACAGCTTTTTTCAAAATGATTGGTGGGAATATACACCATCATCAAACTTATGGGTACAAAAAGCTGATTTCCCTGGTTCAGGCAGAACAGGTGCATTTGCGTTTACATTAAATGGAATGCCTTGCGCAGGTATGGGAAGCGATGGCGCTTACAACAATGACACATGGTGGTATAATAGTTCTTTAAACAGTTGGAACTATACCACATCATTTAGTGGTGCAGCTCGCAGAAGTGTTGCCTCATTTGTAATTGGCAATGTTGGATACATGGGTACAGGAAAATCAGGAGGTGGATCAAAACAAGATTTCTATAAATTGAATGCCGACGTTGGCATGGAGGATTTAGAAAACAATAAATACCTATCCGTTTATCCAAATCCTGTTAGTGGAAACGAATTTACAATAGCGTATGAACAAAATAACTCAACACTTATTATACAATTATTTAGCGTAGATGGTAAATTAATTCATACTCAAGATTTTACTGGCAGCTCATTAACCTTTGATAGAAAAGGAATTAGTAAAGGTATTTATTTTATATCTATCTATAATAAGCAGCAGTTAATAGCCACCAAAAAAATTATTTTATTATAAATGAAAACTCTTTTATATACAGCTGTTTTTATACTAGCAGCATTCCTTTTAAAGGCCCAACCTAATACATGGGTAAAAATGAATGACTATACAGGGAATGGTGTTTCGGCAGCTTCTTCTTTTGTTATTGGCAATACGGCGTATTTATGTGGAGGCTACGATGGTAGTGTTTTTAAAGTGAGCTTACACCGTTACAATAAACCTTTTGATGTTTGGGAAAAAATTACGGACTTCCCAGCGATGCCTCGCGCAAAAGCAGTTTCTTTTTCAATTGGAGGTAAATCTTATTATGGAACTGGAGCAGGATTATTGCCATATACTCAAGATTTTTGGCAATTTGATAGCGTTACTTTGGCTTGGACTCAAGTAGCTGATATTGTAGGCGCTGCAAGAAGTGGTGCTTGCGCTGTTAGTTTATTTGGCAAAGGCTATGTGGGATTGGGGCAATCTGCAACAGGTTATTTAAATGATTGGTGGGAATATAATCCATCATCAAATAGTTGGGCAAGTAAAATGAGTTTTCCTGGAACAAGTCGCAAACAAGCTTGTGCATTTGCAGCCACTGGTAATGGTTATGTTACTTGCGGCTATGATGGTGGTTTTAAAAATGACACCTATGCATATGACCCATTAACAAACTCTTGGGCTGTAAAGGCAAGTTTTGGAGGCACTCCTCGATATGACGGTACTAGTTTTGTAATTGGTCATTCTGGATTTGTTGGGCTTGGTTATGATAACACATTGAGTTACACGCAAGATTTTTGGCAATACAATACCTATACAAACACTTGGGCTCAAATGACTGATTTTGCTGGCACAGCGCGAGAAGGCTCTGTAGCCTTTGTGTTAAATAACGAAGCCTATGTTGGTGTTGGTTATGATAATTCTTTTACGTTTGATTTATGGAAATACACCCCAAATATTGGCGTTGGAATAAATGAATCTATCAAAACAACTATCATCCAAAGTGTATATCCTAATCCTGCTAAAGATTTTATTACAATACAATTATCAGAAAAACAAAACAACTCCGTTTTACAAATTATTTCTACAGAAGGAAAAATAGTGAGTGAAGCTGTAATAAACGGAACATCATTCCAAACTAATATATCCACATTAACTCCAGGCAATTATTTTATGGCTGTAAAAAATAAAAGCCAACTTATTGCTGCCTCTCATTTTATAAAAATTGATTAAGGCCATCATGAAAAAAAACCATTTACTCGCCATTGTATTCATTGCACTTTGTAATTTTATTGGTTTTACACAGTGCATAAATACTAGCCCGTTTGGCGCTGCAACAGAAAACAGTTGTTCGTCAGGAACCATATCAACTTGTAATTACGCCTCAGAATATGGGGAAATTACATTTAATGTAACAGGTGGTTATATTTTTAATTCATCTATTCCTACTGATTATTTAACTTTAACTACTGCTGCTAATGTTGTTATTGCCTTTGGCCAAGCACCTTTAACGGCAACGGTTCCAACTACTGGCATATATAGATTACACGTTAATACAAATTCCTCATGTGGTACTCAAGCAACTTGTAGAGTTACAACATATGCTTGTAGTGCCTCTACATCATCTGTTGGCTGTATTAATACTACTCCTTTTGGAAGCGCCATCATTAGCTCTTGCACATCTGGCACTATTACAAACTGTAATTGGGCTCAAGAATATTCTGATTTAACATTTAATACTACCGGGAATTATACTTTTTCGTCATCCATCACTACTGATTACTTAACCTTTACAACGGCAGGTAATGTAGTGCTTGCATTTGGCCCTCAACCCTTATCCGTAAACATACCCAGTATTGGCGGATACCGATTACACGTATCAAACAACTCCGCTTGTGGAACCGATAATAATTGTAGAACCACAAGTTACGCTTGTAGTTTTCCCTGTGTAGGTCTGCCTAGTGCTGGAACAACTCAATCAAATTATGTAACACTTTGCTCGCCAGCCACAGTTAATTTTTATTTAACTGGAGCTAGCGCTGCTACTGGACTAACTTATCAATGGCAAACATCTCCAAATGCGACAACTTGGACAAATGCTCTTAGTGCAACCTCTTCCGTATACTCGCAAATAGTCAATACAACTGGCTATTTCAGATGCATAGTCGCTTGCGGTAGTTTTACAGCTGCATCAGCTCCTAAATTAATTACAATTGGAGGCATACCAATTGCAGGAACAACGCTATCGAGTGGACCACCTCCTTGTGGAGGCGGAAATGTGACGTATAACTTATCGAGTACTTCGGCTAATTATGGAGTTTTATATCAATGGCAATCATCACCAAATAGTACTACATGGACTGACCTTGCTGGCAAAACATTTTCTACAACAACCGAATTGGTAACTGTAGCAGCATATTATAGATGTGTTCTTTCTTGTGGAACAAATACTGCTGCGTCCACTCCTTTTTTAACAACCGTATTTGGAGGTGTTACTAGTTATGCTACTCCACCCTACTACCAAACGTTTGATAGTCCTTGGCAAAATGGTTGTGCTGTAAGAGACGTTCCTGATAACTTGTATTGGAAAAATACACCTGAAAATGGAGACAACTCTTGGAGGCAACAAAGTGATGGCCTTTCAGCATTTTGGGGAAATCCATCGATAGGAGTAGTTGTGCCAGCAAGCGGAACAGGATGTGCTGATTTTCACTCGAGTTGGGCACCAAATAATAGTAAAGGAGAAATGTCTTTTTATGTGGACATGAGTCAAAATGGTAAATATGCCTTATCCTTTTATTATTTAAACGGCTCAGGTACTGACAAATTAGACGTAATGCTATCAACAGATGGAGGTGTATCCTTCAGTATTAAGGGAGCCTATACCACACAAACCTCATGGGCTAAAAAAACTATCTATTTTAATAAACCTAATTCCGCTACTTGTGTTATAAAACTAAGAGGCACTGCTGACAATGGTAATGATGATATAGGCATAGATAGTTTAAGTTTAAAATTAATTTGTTTAAACCCTGCAATTACAGCTTCCGCATCAAGCGCAACACTTTGCGCAGGCCAAACTCTTACATTAACTGCTACAGGTGCGGCAAATTATACCTGGACTCCTGGTGGCTTTGTAACAGCCTCTGTTGTTGTAACGCCAACAGTTAATACACACTATATACTTACAGGAACAAAC
>JANXRU010000318.1 GCA_025356715.1 Bacteroidota bacterium | reverse complement strand
ACCGCAGCTGTTGCATTAGCAGCTTGTGAAACTCCCGTTAACCGCTCTATTCCATACGTACTAAAACGGAAGCATAATCGTGTCCATCATAAAAAGTAGAAGCATAAAAATTTGCTACACCAGGTGTAACTTCTTCAGGTTTTACTACGTATGGAATAGAGCGGTTAACGGGAGTTTCACAAGCTGCTAATGCAACAGCTGCGGTGGAAAAGCCCATTACTTTTAAAAAATCTCTACGGCTGGTGCCTTTTGAATTTTCATCATCACCAGTAAGGAAATTTTCCATTGGCAATTGCTCTGCAAATTCATTGTTTTTATTTTGCAAAAAGTCTTCGCTGTTGTTTAATTCAGGTAAACCTTTCCAGTATTTTTTCGACATAGTCATCTGTTATATAGCTTGTAATTACCGGTTTCTAACAATTAATAATGGCATTTAGCGCACTCAAGTCCACCGATTTTATCAACCGTAAACTTAACGTCGTATTGTCCTTTATATTTTTCTTTTAATGCTTTATGCATTCTATCGTAGTATGCGTTACCTTCCATTGCAACTTCAGTCTTACGGTGACATTCAATACACCATTTCATGGTTAATGGATTTTTTTGTTCTGCAACAGTCATTTTTTTCAAATCACCATGACATGTTGCACATTCTTGTTTACCAACTACAACGTGTTGAGAGTGATTAAAATAAACATGATCTGGTAAATTATGAACTTTTATCCATTTTAATGGATTTTGAGGTAAATCGTAATTTCCAGTTTTTGTATTAAAGCCAGCTGCGTTGTATATCTTTGCAATTTCTTCTTCAGAACCAGCATTTGCTGTTTTTTGAATTCCTTTATGGCAATTCATACAAATATTTACTGTAGGAATACCCGCATGTCGAGATTTTTCAACAGTACTGTGGCAATATTGACAAGCAATTTCATTGTCGCCAGCATGAATTTTATGAGAGAATTTGATTGGCTGTTCAGGCTTATATCCTTTTTGAGTTGTATAATCATAATAAACACCTAAGTTGAAACAAGCATTCCAACAAGATTTCATACCAATGAAAACAAAGATGATGCAAAGTACACCAACAAAACGACGGTGACCGCCCATCCATTCTTTTACTTCTTGACCAAAAGTCATTTCAGGAATTTCATCTTTACCAACAGAGCGGTTATATGAATTTTTTAATGAATGACGAACGCTACGTAAAGCACCAATAATAATTGCTAAAATAACAACACCACCTAATACTAAATACAATGGGTCAATACCACCTTTAACTTCTGCTTGTTGCCCGCCGTCTGCCGTTGAGCCACCACCTGTTGATACAACTGGAGGCGCAGGAGGAGCTTTAACATAAGCTACTAATGCTTTAATATCATCGTCAGATAAAAATTCAAACTCAGTCATAGCATCAACACCTCCGTTAGAAGCAACTAAGCCTTTCGCATAACCATCGCCAGAAGCAATAACTTTATTGTTGTTTTTTATCCACTTGGCCAACCATTCATCAGTTGGTTTAGGAACGCGATCAGCAACACCTAATAAACCTGGACCTGTTAATTTTTGGTCTGTTAAAGAGTGGCAAACAGCACAGTTTTGCTTAAATATTTTGGCACCATCTTGAGCTTTTAATCCAAAGGAGAAAGCAAAAAACAGGAAAACTGCGCCAAATAAGGATTTTAGAGAGAAATGAGACATATGATTATGCATAGATTATATCTTATTTTTGGTGTATTTTAATAATTTAATGACATTATTATGACAAAAATTACCCTGCAAAAATAACAGAATGTTATATATCTAGGTAGTAATTTTTAGATTTTATTAACATATAGGTTAATTTATAATAATTCTAAATAAGGAGTTGTCTATAATATTTAGGAGTTAGCATGATAGCCAAACTTGTAATGGCCGAATGCTTGATCTATTGTTTTTATGCCCAATTATTTGTTTTATTAGATGAATGAATAAATAATAAGTATGAACACTTTTGAATAATGGTTTATATAAAGGAAAAACAAGAAAAAAATTGATTAAAAACGTAATAGGAAACAAAAATCTTAAAAAAATTATTTCATTTCTTTTCGAAGACGAGCTACAGGAATGTCTAACTGTTCGCGGTATTTGGCCACGGTTCGTCTAGCAATATGATAACCCTTTTCCTTAAGTATTACACATAATTCATCGTCCGTATGTGGTTTTCGTTTTTCCTCAGTAGAAATACAATCTTGTAATATTTTTTTTATTTCACGAGAACTCACTTCTTCTCCTGCATCATTACTAAGTGATTCGGAAAAAAATGTTTTCAATAAAAAAGTTCCGTATGGTGTTTGAACATATTTACTATTTGCTACGCGCGATACAGTTGAGATATCTAGTCCAACTTTATCTGCAATATCTTTCAATATCATTGGTCGCAATTTGGATTCATCTCCAGTAGAAAAATATTCTTTTTGATACTGTAAAATGGCATGCATTGCCACAAGCATTGTTTGGTGGCGTTGTTGGAGAGCTTCAATAAACCATTTTGCTGATTCTATTTTTCCTTTGACAAAAGACGTAGCTTCTTTTGCAGCTTTTTCTTTTGCTCGAGAATATTCTTTAAGCATTTCAATGTAATCATCTGATATTTTTAATTCAGGTAAATTTCGTTGATTTATACTTAGTTCTGCTTCTCCATCATTCACCGTAATATTGAAATCAGGAACAACTTCTGACATTTGCCCTCTATTATCACTTTCAGAGTTTCCTGGGCGGGGATTTAGTTGCGTAATTTCAGAGATAATATCCTTTAACTCGTCCTCTTCTATGCCTAATTTACGAATAATTTTTTCGTAATGTTTTTTAGAAAATTCATCCATGAGTGTTTTTACTACCTCAATGGCTAGATAGGTTTCTTTTGCCTTAACAGGCTTTCTTTCTAACTGAATCAATAAACACTCTTGCAAACTTCGGGCTCCTACCCCAACAGGATCCAACATTTGAATTATTTTAAGAACCGCTTCTAGCTCTTGTTCACTCACTGTGATGTTTTGTGAAAACGCTAAATCATCTGAAATCAAAGACAATTCACGTCGCACATACCCATCTTCATCAATACACCCAATTAAATATATTCCAATCGTATATTGTTCATTAGTTAAATCTCTTAACCCTAATTGCTCCTCTAATTGTGTGTGAAAATCAGGAGATTCTACGGCAACTGCCTGAAAAAACTCATCATCTGAACTACTATTAGATATTTCATATTTATAGGAATCCAAATCTCCTTGATCCATATAATCTTCTAACTCATAGCCGTCGTCAATTTTCTCCACTTCCTTTTCTTCAAAATCATTCACTTCTGTTTCTTCGGAAGTATCTACTTCATCATAATCATTCTCTACTTCTTCCTGAGTATTAAGATCCTCTTCTAACGCAGGATTCATTTCCAATTCTTCCTTAATTCTCTGTTCAAGAGCAACAGTAGGCAACTGCAACAATTTCATTAACTGAATTTGTTGAGGTGAAAGTTTTTGTAATAACTTAAATTGCTGTGTTTGTCTAAGTGCCATAACCAAGGCAAATATACAAAATCGGATGAGAAAAAACAGATTGGCTTAATTTTTGTTAAGCGCAATTTTTTTAATAATTATAGTAAGGGGATATCATCATGTAAACAACTACGCCTGTTATGGTTACATATAACCAAATAGGATAACTGAAACGGGTTAATTTTTTATGCTTAGAGCGATCGTCTTTTAAGCCATAATAAAACGATAATAAGATTAACGGTAATACAATTACGGCTAACAAAATATGACTTAATAAAATTACTAGATAAAAAGAACGCATGCCTGAAACACTTTCTAATTCACCCATATCGAGTACATGGTCATGATTTAAATCTCCATACATGGTATCTGGAATAAAATAATGAGCGCTAACGTATGAAATTAAAAATAATGCAGAAAACAAAAAAGCGGTTAAGTTTAATTTTTTATGTAGCTCAATATTTTTATTTTTAATAGCCCATAAAGACGCTATTAATAACAAACTACAGCTGCCATTTAAAATGGCATTTACTAAAGGTAGCTTATATATAAATTGAGGAAATATATCAGGAACAGGTATTAATTTTTGATTTAAAACAACAACAACTATACAGATGAGAATACTTACAGCAACTACTATTTTAAAAACTGTTTTGTCGTTTTGTTTGTTTAACAAGGCTTTTGTTTCCATATAAAATGATGTTCTATTATTTTTACAAAAGAACACATTATTTTTTAGTTGTACTAAAATTTACAAATTACCTAAACACTCCTGAAATGTTTGATAGTTATAAGAAAATCCTTCATTTAAAGCTTTCTGTGGGTAAGAATACCTACTTTTTAAAATTAATTCCGTTTCTGTGCCTATAAAAAATGCGCCTATTTTAAGCATCCATTCCGTAGCTGGTAGTCCAATTTTAACCTGCACTTTTTTACGAAATAGAGCCATCATTTCTTTATTTGTGATAGGATTAGGCGCAACCACATTATAAACACCTACCACTTTATTGTTATCAATTACCCATTTTACAAAGTTGCAAAAATCATCAATATGTATCCAACTCACTTGTTGTGTTCCTTTACCCATAGTGCCTCCCAAACCTTTAGCTGACATATTGATTAATACAGGAAACACACCTCCTCCCTGACCCATCACCATAGAGATTCGTAAATTTACCTTTCGAGTGCTTGGTAATGTAAAGTCGTTAAACACTTTTTCCCAAGCCTTACAAACCTCTACCGAAAATCCAGAACCTATTTCTGTTGATAATTCCGTTTGGCGTTTATTTTCGCTATGTGCATAAATAGTGGCG
This sequence comes from Bacteroidota bacterium, assembly GCA_025356715.1. The sequence continues at coordinate 16,792 of JANXRU010000318.1, read as the reverse complement.
GAAGCTCCATTAATCCATAGTTTTGGAGGATTGATACATTTTAAAATAGCTTCGCCAATAATTTGTGTAGAGTCTAACCTCGAAGAAAAAATAAGGGCTTTGTTTTTTTCGGTGTAACGGCAATCTACACTTTTGCCACACAAATTAATAATAGCTGTTGCGCCTTCAAGCTCTGTACACCAGGATCCAAAAGACTTTGCATCCCATTGCAGATAGCGTACATTTTTTAGTTGTGCATTTGCCGAACGAGATAAAATAATGATTTCATCAAATTCATATTCGTATTTTAAAACTATGGCTTTGCCTAAAAAGCCTGTGCCACCTGCTATTATTAATTTTTTCATGATTTCTGTATTTAAATTGTTGTGTTAAAATAAGGCAACTATTCCGCCAATAAAAAGGAATGGAACGCAGATTGTTATGATTAACAAAGGTAAATTATTACTGTTGATTAGTAGTAGGATATAATTTTTTTGATTAAAAAGATACTTCGCCTAACGGATATTAAGCCTGTCGAAATTCCAAGTACTAGAACAAATCATATTTAGATATAATTTAATCTGTGTTATCTGCATTCCATTCAATTACCCAAACAGCCAAAAAATATGATTAAAAATCTATACATCTATAACAACTAATGCTCGGTAATATCAAATGTAGTTTGTTGGTTTACTTTTTTAGGCTTTTGAATAATTAACATAATAAAGAAATTAGCAAACAATAATAATCCGAGGATTAACGTGAAACTACCTAATTTTATTGATAATTCCTCAATAGTTTGCTGAGAGGATGCTAATGGATCATACACATATTGCTGAAAATTATTAAAATGCCCGTTAGACCGAACACTCATATTCATAAACGAATAACCAAAAGCTATTAAATAAAAGCCAGTTTGAATTAAATTATTTGTTGATATGGCAATGGATTCGTTGTGATGAAATCGCCCTAACAAAAAAGCTTTGGTGTTGCGATGTAAATTTTTAGCAATCCAAATACTTAAAGTAATGGTTACCGGAATGTAAATGCTGTAAGCGATGATGTTGTAATTCATGATTTCTTAGTTTTAAAATTAATACTTAATTGATTTTCTTGACAAAAAGAACGATAATATTCGGGGAGCAAATAGTACATTAAACACATGCATCATACCTAAGGATAAAAAAATAATGCCTTCTGAAGTTGCTATGAATTCAACAACTTGAGAGCAAGTAGTGATTTTATTTTTGGAATTTAAAAAGTAAAATGCAAAGCCTGTATTAACTAAACAATAACCGATGTATAAAAAATTATTAGCGCTGTGGCTGAGTTCTTTATCGGGGCACTCGGCAAATAAAAATGCATCGCCATTACGATGTAGCAAATTGCCTACAACTAAAACCGTTAGTAAACTAAATGCTAAATAAATGATATAAGCGACAATGGTGTACATGATTAAAATAGTATTAGTAAAATTAAGCAACGATATAGTACCCAAGTGTAAGTTAACCAAGCTGGAGCGTATAACTTTTTAATTCTCTTCTTATGATTAAAAAACATAAATGATACTACTAAAAAAAAGTAAATCAAATATCCAAATGGAAATTTAATATTAAAGAAATAGCCAATAAATGCTGGAAGAAGAAACAGGGCTCCTAATAATGAAACCATCATCATATTTACGATATATTCTAAAATTAATTCCTTTTTCGCCTTTATAAAAAAAAGTAATACACCTTGAAAAATAATTTGGCCAAAGCAGATAAAATATTCTCTTAATAAATGTGAAGGAGGTATTAGGGGAATTAATAAATTAGAATAGAATAGCAGTATGGTTGATGTGAAACATGCGACAAATAGTATAAATCCAATTTTACACATTAATGCATTTGTAAATTCTTGATAGTTTATTTTAGCAAAAATCATAGCTTTAATTTTTAAATGATTTTATTTATTAACCTTAATCCAATCTGTGCCTAACTATTTAGTTTTAAAAATAAAACATGTTTAAAATGATAAACAGCTATGCCCCACGCTACACCTAAATAAAACAAGCAAATGGTTGATGTTATATCATTAGAATAATTCAACCAATTGAAAGCATAACCGCCAAGTGCCATCATTACAAAATAAATACCTACGGTTATCCAATAGTATTTTAAGGGTAAAGGAACCGAACCGTGTTTAGCGTAAATAATGATGGCTTTAAGCAGTGCGATGAAAACTTGCGCTACACCTACAAAAAATTGCAGATAGCCTACAAATGCAAATAGTACCTTGAATACAGAAAATAACAATCCTACCGAAACTGCTATTAACAAGTAATTTTTAATTTGTTTAAAATTGATGGTTGTGTTCATGATTTCTAATTTTAAGTTATTAAACTTTCAATAATTATTGAAATATTATTTTAAAAAAATAGCCAAAGCTATTTTCAGTTGTTACTTAAATAATTTAAAGAGCATCCCAACAAATGCATTCTCATCAAGCTTCACAGCTTTGTCTAATGCAAAATCTGTTTTCTCAACTACAGCTTCTATGTTTGAAACCGCCTCTACAAAGGCTTTGTGATGCTTATCGTTTTTTTCGCCTTTTACTTTTTTTAATTCTTCTAACACTGCTAACACGGGTTCTATTTCGCGTTTACGTCGTTCTTTAATAATTTGTTTAGCTACTTTCCAAATATCTTTTTCAGCTACAAAATATTCTTTCCGTTCGCCTGCAACTAATTGCTTGGATATTAAGCCCCAGTCCATCAAGTCGCGTAAATTCATGTTGGCGTTACCACGAGATATTTTTAAATCTTCCATCACGTCTTCCGTCGTTAGCGCATCTGGACTAATCAACAATAAAGCATGTACTTGCGCCATTGTTCTGCTAATTCCCCAGCTACTCCCAAGGGTTCCCCATGTTTGTATAAATTTATCTTTTCCTTCGGTGTAGTTCATGTAATTGAATTATGGTACAAACATACAACTTGTTTTTAAACTTTCAATAAAAAATGAAAGTTTATTTTAAAATGTATAAAAATTAACCAAACTTAACGTTTTAAAAAGGTTACAAAATAATTAGGTCGGGTATCAATAAAAAAACCAACCTCCATGAAAAACTCAACCATCTATTTCTTAAAACTTTCAGGTATTGTTTTAAGTACAAACATTTTATTAATTGCTTGTGGCCCATCAGTCGAAGAAAAAGCCTATCAAGAAGCTTACGCCAAAGCGAATTCAGATTCAGTTTCTATTAATTCAACGCAGAATAAATTCGAACAAGAAAAGCCTACATTAACGACAGTAAAAAAAGATAGTTCGAGAGCTTTTGTTCGTAAAGCCGATTTGCTTTTTAAAGTAAAGGATGTTAAAAATGCCACCTTCGATATTGAGCGTATAGTGAGCGAGCACGATGGTTACGTGACTAACTCTGATTTACAAAGTACGGTTAATTACAAAAGTGACATTAGAATAAGTAATGATAGCATGCGAGAGCTAAAAAATTATACCGTGCATAGCAATATTAATATTAGAGTGCCAAATGATGAGTTAAACAAAACTCTTAACGAAATAGCGGTGTTAATTGATTACTTAGATTATCGAACTGTAAAAGCGGATGATGTTACCAAACAGCTGTCGGGAGCTGATTTGTGGCAACAGCGTTTTGTTAACCATCAAAAAAGAATGGAAAAAGCTATTGATGAAAAAGGAAAAAAATTAAACACAACCATTGAAGCAGAAGATAATTTATACGCAAAACAGGCTACTACGGATGATGTGAAATTAAATGCACAAGAACTTAAACATGATATTGCTTATAGTATAGTCTCTATCAGCATCTATCAAAAAGAAATGACCAAAAGCGAAACATACGCGTATGCACTACCAATTGAACCATTTCAACCAAGCTTTCGTTCACAATTACAAAGTGCATTGAAGGATGGCGGTTCGGTTTTTGGAGCCATTATCTTGTTTTTTATTCGATTATGGCCAATCGTCTTATTAATTATAGGTTTTATATTTGTTATGAAATTTATAATGAAACGCAAATGGGTTTCTCAATAAAACCAATGTCGATAAGGGCTGTATGTGATCATGCAGCCCATCATTATAATTAAATCGCTTCGTTTTTTTTGAATTGATGATTAAAACTTTCTTTTTTGTTTTCAGAATTTTCTTTTAAAAAGGTTGATTTTGCTCAAAAAATTGTTGCTATATTTACTTTTTATTAAAAACTATGCAACGCGTTATCTTAAAAGACAAATCATTTATACCATACATCACTTCTGATAAAATTTTAGAAAGTGTAAAAGCGATGGCGAAAAAAATTAATTCAGATTTATCTGATGAGATGCCTTTGTTTTTAGTAATACTTAATGGCTCATTTATGTTTGCAGCTGATTTGCTAAAAGAAGTAACTATTCCTTGCGAAATCTCATTTATCAAATTAGCGTCATACCACGGCACAAGTAGTACAGGCACTGTTACAGAAATGATTGGTTTAACGGAAGAGATAAAAGGACGAACAGTAGTAGTAGTTGAGGATATTGTAGATACAGGTATTACGCTTGAAAAATTAGTAACCTTATTGACTAAAAAAGAAGTAAAGCAAATTAAAGTAGCCTCCTTTTTATTAAAGCCAGAAGCTTATACCAAAACCATCAAAGTTGATTATGTAGGAATGGAAATTCCAAATGATTTTGTTATTGGCTACGGATTAGATTATGATGGATTAGGAAGAAACATGAAAGATATTTTTGTTCTTGAAAAATAATAATAACCACAATCATATATTAAATAAACATTTAAAACTAAACTAAACTCATCATGACAAACATGTTAAACATCGTTTTATTTGGCCCTCCAGGCGCAGGAAAGGGAACGCAATCGCAAAAATTAATTAATAAATATGGTTTAACTCATTTATCTACTGGCGATATTTTACGTAGTGAAATTGCACGAGGTACAGCCTTAGGAATGGAAGCTAAACAATTGATGGATAAAGGTGATTTAGTGGGTGATGATATTGTAATTGGTATGATTGAATCTAAAATTGATGCAGAACCTCATGCTAAAGGATTTATTTTTGATGGATTTCCTCGTACGCAAGCTCAAGCAGTGGCTTTGGATGATTTATTGCAAAAAAAGGGGACGGCTATTTGTGGCATGTTAGCTCTTGAAGTTGTGAATGAAGAATTAGTTAAACGATTATTATTACGTGGTAAAGAATCAGGTAGGCCTGATGATCAGAATGAAGAAGTTATTAGAAACCGTGTAAACGAATACAATAATAAAACCTTACCACTTAAAAAATATTATTCAGAACAAGCTAAATTCCACTCAATTAACGGAATAGGTAGTGTTGATAGTATTTTCCATGAATTATGTGAACGCATAACGTTTGTAAAAGCGGAAATAGAGTTAACTATGTTGGAAAACGATATCGAACATTTAGATTTAACGATCAACGATTTCGAAGTAGCGACCGAAATATCGGAAGAATTAAAACATGATATAGCGGAAGTAAGAAAAACAGACAACAAAAAAGCGGCAACTCCCAAAGCAAAAATTATACTTGTTAAAAAGCCTGCGACTAATACTTCCCCTATAACCAAAAAGAAAATAGTAACTAAAAAAGCTTCAACAAGCCCAGTCATCAAAAAGAAAACGGTTGCGAAAAAGGCAGTGGCAAAGAAAACGACTAAAAAAGTTGCACCGAAAAAAGTTGTAAAAGTAACTCCGAAGAAGTTAGTAAAAAAAGCCGTAACTAAAAAAACAATCAAAAAAGCGACTACTAATAAAGTGGTAGCTAATAAAGTGGTAAAAAAAATAGTTGTAAAAAAACCAATTAAAAAAGCATCACGCCCAAGCGTGACTAAAAAAATAGTAAAAACGGTTACTCCTAAGAAGATAGTAAAATCAACGCCTAAGAAGGTAGTGGCAAAGAAAAAGGTAGTGGCAAAAAAAGTAATTAAAAAGAAAAAATAAATTATTTAGTATCAAGTACAAGGATTAAAGAAGTAAGATAAATGATCTTATGTCTTTGGCCTTACATCTCTAAACTTAAAAGAACCGTGGATAATAATTTTGTAGATTACGTAAAAATATGTTGCCGTAGTGGTAAAGGGGGCGGCGGTTCTACGCATTTACATCGCGATATTTTAACTGCTTATGGCGGACCAGATGGAGGCGATGGTGGACGTGGCGGACATATTATTTTACGTGGGAATACACAATTTTGGACGCTCATCCATCTTAAATACCGTAAACACATTAAGGCATCAGAAGGCGGTGCTGGTGGCTCTTCGCACAAATCTGGCAAAGAAGGTGAAGATCAAATATTAGACGTTCCCTTAGGAACCATTGCACGTGATGAAGAAACTGGAGAAATAGTTTGTGAAATTACAGAAGAAGGGCAGCAATTTATTTTAGTGCCTGGCGGAAGAGGTGGCTTAGGAAACGCGCATTTTAAATCGCCAACCAACCAAACACCTCGCTATTCGCAACCGGGAGAACCTGGTAGAATGGAATGGAAAATTTTAGAATTAAAAGTATTAGCAGATGTTGGCTTAGTTGGTTTTCCTAATGCGGGCAAATCTACCCTATTATCAGTAGTTTCGGCAGCTAAGCCTGAAATTGCTAACTATGCGTTTACAACATTAACGCCTAATTTAGGGATTGTAAGTTACCGCGATTACAAAAGTTTTGTGATGGCTGATATCCCTGGTATTATTGAAGGCGCTAGTGAAGGTAAAGGTTTAGGGACTCGTTTCTTACGACATATTGAGCGTAACTCCTCTTTATTATTTATAGTGAGTTGTCAAAGTCCCAACATCTACGAAGAATATAAAATTTTATTAAACGAACTTAAAGAGTATAATCCTGAGTTATTGGATAAACAGCGGATTTTGGGCATTTCTCAATGTGACACTATTGACGAAGAATTAATTAATGAGCTTGAAAAAGATTTGAATAAACGTATGAAAGGTAAATTCAAAATACCTTACATATTCTTCTCTGCGCAATCTGGTTACAACATTATGCCATTGAAAGATATGTTGTGGAAGCAGTTAAATTAAAGAAAAATGCGATTATTATGTAGAAAGAAACACTGTTGGCTATATTAAAAACAATAGGGTTATACATTTTTTATACTCTTTATTTTTTAATTCTTGATAGTGTTTTTCCAAGCGATAAGTGTAACCCTGGTTTGCGATTTATTTTCTTTTTATTTATTATCCCTATAATTGTATGCTTTATGATTGTAAAAAACATTCTATTAATTTTAATGAAAAAAAGAGTTGTATGTATGCATTAATAATTCATGTGGTGGTGGTGATTATATGCATTATCAATTTATTAATTTAAACATAAATTCCCTAAATTCTCTTACTCTCAATCGTTATTTCCAACATATTATAACTTCATTAAATTATAGTAAAACAAAAACTATAATTATACCAAATGTAAATTATATAACTACCGGTATCAGGGCCTCAATAGATGATGAATCAAGTTCAGCATGACTATCAATAAGACTAGTTATCGTATCATTTTTCTTTATTTTCCATCCAATTACTTTTATTAAAGACAATATCTAAATTAGATAAATGTATGATTTGTGTAACTTTTTAAAATAAATGTATAATATTAAATAAAACAAAAAAATTATTTTTGCTACAGCTAATTACTGTCACTTACAACGGAAGAGTATTTAGTTAATGCAAAATGGGTAACAGCACACTGAAAATTGGGCAACAGTAAATCTGAAGAAAGTTTAAACTAAATATTGCAATGAAAAACTTAATGAAATCATGTATATTATTTGCTCTTATGATTCAGATAACTCAACAAGCGCAAGCGGGATATTTTTCTGATAATAATGGAGAGATTCCAACAAAAAGATTAACAAAAACAATGGATGAGGACGGATCAAAATGTTTTGATGAAAAAACACACATCATTAATTTAGGAGTTGGTCTTGGTGCCAATTACTATTCTGGATATAGTGGTCATGGTTACGGTTACCAATCAAGTCCTGCATTTAGTATCTCTTATGAACAAGCTATTCCTAAAAAATTAGGTCCTGGTTATTTAGGAGTAGGCGCTTATTTTGGTTTCCAAACAGCTAATTCTACGTATAATTATCACTATGGTAAAAATGGTTACAACAATGACTATTATTACAGAAATAGTTGGAACAACTTTATGATAGCGGCAAGAGCAGCTTATCATTGGAATGTATTAAATTTTAAAAAAGCGGATATTTATGCAGGCGTTATGATTGGTGCAAGAATTCAAACGTATAACTACGAAACGAATAACCCTGATCCTTATGCTGATAACTATAGATTAAATCAAGGGTCAGCGTACCCATCTTTGTCAGCGTTTGTAGGAGCACGTTGGTATTTTGTTAAAAATGTAGCCTTGTTTGGCGAATTTGGATACGGTATATCTTACGCTACTGGTGGGCTTAGTTTTAAATTTTAAACAGCACCATTACTAAAATAAATACTACTATTTTTAAATAAAAAAAATGAGGCATATTTGCCTCATTTTTTTATTTAACTAATATCAGACTATTCCATTTCTTTAATTCAATAGTTGCACAACTTGAATTCGCTAACCACTCTTATAATCTCTTACTCTCAATCGTTATTTCAAACACTTTATTTGGCTTATTATAATCTTGTAGGGTATGCGTTTTGAAATTTTGATTAATATATATTGCGCATAAAGAATTGGACACGTGATATACGTTTTTTTGCTTATCCTTAGGTGTTCCATCCATAATGGCAGCAAATACTTCAGGACGCACTTTTTCAGGATTGTACGCGTAATCATGCCATATCACAATAGATTTATCATGCACTAAATGTTGGAAAACATGTTCTGTATCTTTTTTAACCGACTCATAATGATGGTCGCCATCTATAAAAACAACATCAAATTTTTTATTCAATCCAGCAAAATCGTATGTCAAAGAGTTGCCTTGCAAATGAATAATACTTGGATTCTTTTTTGAAAAATAGCCATGTAAGTCTGCATACTCTTCATCAAAGCCAAACGCGAGTAACTCTTTTTTTGATAAACTTAATGTATACGCTTCTTTTGCGTATGGTGCAACATTAGTGACGCTTTCACCACGCCAAGTACCAATTTCAAAATAAGATGCATTTTCAAAACGCTTAACTATGTTTTGTAGTAGGGCTATATCAGTGGGCAAAGAGCCGCCCTCTAATACCGCAAAGCAATTTAAAGTCGCTTTAAAATCCGGAATGAGTTCATCAATTTCTACAACCGGCAAACCATCACTATTATTGTAATGCTTGTGTATGTAGTTTTTCCAAACTAAATCATTATCCAAAATCGTATTGAGTAACCATGGATTTTTAATGATTTCGAAAATGGCCTTAACTGTCTTTCTGATTATTTTCATTAGCTCTGATTATTTTTGATGAGATAAATGTTTTTTCTTAACTCAAATAAATCTTTGATATTAAACTGATGCTTCCGCATAAAGACGATTAAAAAAATTAAAGATGTAACAAAAAAGGAAATGCTTGATGTAAAGCAAGCGCCTGATACTCCATAACTTGAGACTAAAGTATAACCCAAACTAATGGTTGTTAAAAAGCCACACAAATTTGCTATTGCAATGGTTTTATTTTGACCAATGCCTGAATAATAATGAACGATAATAGATGAAAAACTCATGCATAAAATTCCGGGTGACAGTAATAGCATAATATGTTTTGTTTCAGCAAAATCATTTCCTAACAAGAATCCAAAAAAAGCATCGGGTATAAAATACAATACTATCACACAAAATAAACTTAATAAAAAACACAGCTTAGCCAATACAAATGTAATGTGTTTATTATCGTCGTTTTGTTTAGAATTTGCTACATGCGTTAAAATAATAGGCGTTACGCTTCCGCTAATTAACCACACTGACTCTATTAATGACGTAGCGCTAGAATAAACTCCTACGATTAAATTAGTACTCAATAAATAATAATTATATCTATTACTTAACATGTGTGTGAGTGCTGCAAATTGATTATAAAATCCGCTTGTAAAAATTTGTTTGGCTAAAAATAATTCTTGTTGTATGGGGTGTTTGTATTCTTTAAATATATATATGGAAGAAGCTATTGCTGGTGGAATAAAAGAAATATACATAGAAATAATATAACTCGTAATCGATTTTTGCTGTAACACAAAAATAAACACTATTAAACTAACCAATAAAATCAAGGGTTGAGAGAAGCTTAACCAATTATAAAGTTTAATTTTTTCTTTACCCAAAATAAACACCAAATGAAACGAATGTAAAATAACTATAAACGAAAGAAAAAATAAATGAAACCAATTACCTCCCATTCTAATTTTAAATAGATAAAAAAGTATGCTCAAAAAGGCAGTGCAAATAACAACCCAGATGAAACCAAATTGATATAATTTTTTGAAAGAAAATTTCGGAATGAAATGAACCAAGGTATAGCCAGTATATATTTCGTTCACTATTTGAATGATTGCAATATTTAAAACAAACACCGAAATTTCTCCACGAATTTCTCCACCCAATACTTTTGATGTAATTAATAAAATAGCAAAGTTGATAAACGCTGCGCTACCTTTAGAAAACAGTGTATGTGCTATTTTTTTAAGCAAGTGCTAATTGATATAAAGCTGTTAATTTTTTATTGATAACTTGCTTGCTAAAATGCGTAACTGCAAATGTTCTGATAATTTCCGAATTATAATTTTGTTTAGTTTGGGCAAATGTAAGAAAGGATTCTGTTAATTGTAATTCATTTTTAGAATCAATTAGCATTCCTAATTCTGGCTTCATATAATCTAAAACTCCCCCAACACGACTTGTAATAACAGGCTTACCGCAGGCAAAACATTCTGGTATTACCAAGCAAAATGTTTCATAATTACTAAACATAACCAACGCATCATTCTTGTTTATTTCTTGCACTAAATCATTCCCAAATAAACGACCAACAAAAGTCACATACGTATCTAATCGTAATTTTAAAACCAATGCATGTAATATTTCTTTGCTACTAGCCTCCCCAACAATTGTCAAATGCAACAACTTGTTTTTCTTAAGAGCAGATGCAAATGAAGAAATAATACCTGATACGTTTTTTTGCCCATCATCTAAGGATGATATATGTATAAAACTTGTAACATCCGTTGTTGTTTGATTAGCGGGAATAAATAAATTAGTATCAATTACATTCGGTATGATTATATAATTACCATGCAATTGATGAGCCTCCATCATTTTTTTTAAATAATCGCTTACAGTAGTAATCGCATGTGCTTTCTCAATAATTTTATTGGTATAATGTTTTATGATAAAACCACGATAATTGCCATCTTCTGGCGAATAACCTGTCCAGTGCTCGGTAATAAACAAGGGGCATTTTAATTTTTTAATCACGCTTAAGGTTGGTATACAAGCTGGAAAAATAGTATTTAAGTGAATGATATCAATGACTTGTTTTTCATGGGCTATGTTTACACACTTTAAAATATATCGACTATACCTAGCCATCTTTAGATAATCTTTTACGAGTGGTATTCCAAGCTGGATTTTCGGGTACAACAAAATTATTTCGGTTAAATTTCCTGTTTCAGAAACCGTTAACGTTTCTTTTTCAACCAAAGAGCTTGATTTAGCAAACGCTACCGTTACTTTATGAGTTAAAGCAACGCACTCGGCATGGCGTTTAATAAAAATTCCATTTGTGGGATTATCTATATGGGGATACCATGAACAAATAAAAAGTATATGAGGGGTAGGTTGCAGAATCAATAAATTGTATCCGTAAATTTAAATAAAATAGTGTAAAATAGAGTTGTATTACTGGATTTAATAAAACAAAATCATTTGATGAATGATATATTGAATAAGAGTAATGGCACTCGTAACAATAAAACACCACATAACCCATTTACCTCCATTATCTTTCTTCGTCATCAATTGAATAATCAACACAATAATAGTTACCATAAAAGGAATTAATGCAGCATGATAACGTAATGATTCCATTAAATTTCCTTTTAACAATGCAATAAGTGCGCGTTGAGTTCCACAGCCTGGACAATCCATCCCAAAATGAGATTTAAAATAACAGGTAAATAAATGATGTTCCAGCCAATGTATCATGAGTATGTAAAACAAAAATGCCTCCTATAATTTGGAGGCATTTTAATCTAAGAATTACAAATAATTAATGTCCCATCATTTTATCCCAAGGCATGTGGCTTAATGAAGCGCCAACAAATACAATGATAACGATGTAATATATAAAATATAAGGCCGATAATATAGTGCCAATAATTGCGCAAATTTTTCCTCCTTTTAAATTACCAAAAGATGATGTGGTGTAATTACTAGGGTTTTCGTTATACTGTGCGGTCGCTTTACTTGCCAATACTAATGCAATGATGCCACAAATTAAACCCACAATTCCAGCACATGCACAAAGAACAATTGAGCAAATTCCTAAAACTAAAACGGCTGTTGCATTTGGAAGAGGCACTTGCCCAAACTGATTGTTAAATTGTTGATTTACTTGCTGACCTTGATTAGGCGCTTGGTTTGATGTATTATTTTCTTCCATAATTTTAATTTTTAGCTAATATATCAAAAAACTCTTGTATGACAATATTAAAAATTAAATGTACTAAACCCATAAAGTTATAAATAGATTGAAAATTCCTTATTAAAACTAAAACTTTTGGAAATTATTAACGTACAACCATAAAAACAAACTCACCACTAAACACCCATCGTTTTAAATCCTATATAAACAGGGCTAGTAAAGAAGTTTACAAATCAAATTCAACTATTTTTTAAAAACTAAAATTCAAAAACACACATGAAATCATTTATTAACTCTTCAAAACATTCCCACAATGAAAACAATTACTTACAACTCAGTTGTGCTTGCCGCACTATTATCTATAGCGGCAAAAGCGCAAACCAACAATTCATCTTATACGATTGATAGTTTGGAAAATTTTAATCAAACGCTATGGACTAACTTTTACTTTCAAAACCGCAGTAATACAAATGAATTACCTGAGTATATAAATGCTCAAAAACGTGATTATATTCATAATCTCTATTTCGTTTCTTCTCAAAGAAACCCCAATCAATTAAATACACCCCAACAAGCCTGCACCAACATTGATTTCGAAAATGGGACATTGAATGGATGGACTACATCAGCAGGATATAACCCATTATACAATCCTGTAGGGTGTTGTTTAACTGCTGGTGGCGCACAAGTTATTACAAGTGGGCTTGGATTTGACGCTTGTGGAGGATTTCCAACAGTAGATTCTGGCGGACTATACTCGGTAAAGCTTGGAGATAGTAATGTTGGGGGAATTGCAGATAGATTGGAACAAACATTTAATGTGACATCTGCAAATGCCAATTTTACATATAAATATGCTGTTGTGTTTCAAGATCCAGGACATGCTTTAGCAGATCAGCCAAGCTTTCAAATTGAAATGCTAGATTCTAATAATGTTCAAATCCCTTGTACATTCTATAATGTAGCTGCCGGACAAAACATACCTGGCTTTTTATCATCGATTAACTGCGCTAGTGTCATTTATAAACCTTGGACAAGTGTTAGTGTTGATTTAACCAATTTTATTGGTCAAAATGTAACGATTCGTTTTACTACTTATGATTGCGCACTAGGAGGACATTTTGCTTACGCTTATATTGATGGTAGTTGTTCTAACTTCAACATCACTCAAACTGCTAGTTTATGCCAAGGCTCTGCGATACAACTTCAAGCCCCCGCTGGGTTTGCTACTTATAACTGGACTTTACCAAATAGTAATTCCGCAACTGGTCAAACAATTACAACAGGACTAGAAGGCATATATACATTAAACTTAACAACGATAACTGGTTGCCCTGGACCAACGCTCACTTACACGTTAATTAGTTTTCCAAAACCAGTTGTATTATTTACACCCAGCCAAACATCCACTTGCTCTCAACCCGTTTCATTTAATAATAATAGCACAGTAAGTGTTGGAAGTATTACAACATCTCAGTGGAATTTTGGGGACGGAAATACATCTGTAAATACGAATGCTTTTAATAATTATTCAAGCACAGGAACATTTTCGGTACAATTAATATGTACAACAAATATGGGGTGTAAGGATACTACGTTACTACCTGTAACTATCAATGCCTTGCCAACGGCTTATTTTACAGCTAATTCGGTATGTGCAAATGCAACAACCTCTTTTACAAACAATTCATCTGTTAGTTTTGGCACTATTAACACCACTAATTGGAATTTTGGTGATGGCTCTGTTTCCTCTCTTAACCAGCCTTCTCACCAATATTTAACAGCAGGTAGTTATACCGTTACACTTAACATTAATACTACCAGTAATTGTTCTAATTCCGTATCCCAAGTAGTAACCGTTAATCCATTACCAAACGTTACATTTAGTTCTAATAACATTTGTCAAGGCAACCCCACAATTTATAATAACACGTCAAGCATTTCAAGTGGCAGTATTACAAATTATATATGGGATTATACAAATGATGGTATTGCAGATAATACGAGCATTAATACTTTAAATACATTTGCTACAAGCGGCACTTACACCACTCAATTAGTGGCCATTAGTAATTTAAATTGCATGAAAGCCGTTACTCAAATAGTAAATGTATATGCAAATCCTACAACACAGTTTTCATTACAACCAGTATGCTCAGGAATACCAGTTGTCTTTGCAAATTTATCAACCATAAGCTCAGGTATAATTACAAATTACACATGGTTATTTGGAGATGCAACCTCGTCTAACTCACCAAATACACAACATTTGTATTCAACCTTTGGAACGTATACTGTACAATTAACAGCCGTTAGTAATCATAATTGCACAAGTACATCTCTTCAAACAGCCATTGTACATCCTAAACCAAATATTTTATTTCAATCTACTACAGCTTGTTTAAATCAAACCACTCAATTCAATAATCAAAGTAATATTGCTTCGGGAACCATTATTAAATACAGATGGGATTTTGAGAATGATAATATTATTGATGATTCAACGTTGAACCCCAGTTATATTTATCCAATAGCCGGAACTCCACAATGTAAGTTAATAGCGATATCAAATAATAATTGCAGCAATCAAAATACAAATCCTGTAATTGTACATCATAACCCTATAGCGATGTATTCTGCTCCATCTACTTGTATGCCGAATTCAACAGTATTCCAAAATTTGTCTACAAGTACTGATGGCGTTATTACAAACTATTTATGGGATTTGAATGGCGATAATATTTATGATAATGTGCAGCAAAATCCTACCTATAACTTTGCGCAATCAGGTAGCTTTGGTGTAAAATTAGAAGTACAAACGCAGTATGGTTGTACCAACACCATTTTAAAATCGGTTTATGTAAATGCTACGCCAGCAGTAAACTTTACGGCACAACATAAAATTGGCTGTCCAAGTTTATGCGTTAATTTTATTAATAATTGCAGCATCGGAAACGGAAATATTGTAACTTATCAATGGATATTTGGCGATGTCAGTTCTCCTGATTATTCTCAAAATCCAACCCATTGTTATAGTTCAGGAAACTATAATGTTACTTTAAAAGCAGTGTCTGACAGTGGTTGTGTGGCAAGTGTGACCCAACCTAACTTGGTTATAGTATATCCCGCACCAATTGCCAATTTTATAGTAACGCCAACCGAAGTTGATATGACAACTCCTTTAATAGAGGTTACTGATAAATCAATAGGAGCAAACAGTGTACACTACGTCTTTAGTGATGGAACTACAAAAAACACTGCCAATTTTTCACATACTTTCACCTCTGATGTAGCAACAACCATTTATATCATCCAGAAAGTGAGTAATAGTTATGGTTGTCGAGACTCCATCGTTAAACAAATAGAAATAAAACCAGGCTATGCTTTTTATATTCCAAATGCATTTACACCTAATCATAATGGCTTAAATGATGAATTTAAGGCAGTTGGCGTTGGTATTGACAAATTTAAACTACAAGTATACGATAGGTGGGGTGTATTAGTATTTGAAAGTGATGATATTAACATTGGATGGAATGGAAGCATTAATGGTAAAGGCGATTTCGAAACCACTAAAGAAGATGTATATGTGTGGAAAGCTGAAGTTACAGATGTTTTAAAACAGCACCATGACTTAGTTGGGCATGTTAGTTTGATAAAATAATGTCAAAAAGACGTGAAAACTATTTGGCCTAACAATTGACTTTGTATGTAGGAAATAATTAATTTCATAGTTCATTAAAGCACAATCAATTTATAACATAACAATTTAAACAAACAAAGCAATGGCATTAGAAATAACAGACGCTAATTTTGAAGAGTTAGTATTAAAATCAGACAAACCAGTATTAGTAGATTTTTGGGCAGAATGGTGTGGTCCTTGTCGTATGGTAGGTCCTGTAGTTGAAGAATTATCGAAAGACTACGAAGGCAAAGCAGTAGTAGGCAAAGTAAATGTAGATAACAATTCGGGCATTTCTGCAAAATACGGCATTAGAAATATACCAACTATTTTGTTTTTTAAAAATGGGGAGGTTGTTGAAAAGCACGTAGGAGTAGCTGCTAAAAACATATTAGCTGGTAAATTGGATACACACATGTAATTAGTTTAATTACAAACATTAAAAGCCCCCATTTGTGATTTCGCAAATGGGGGCTTTTGTTTTATATCATGCCTTAATACAATATTATATA
>JANXRU010000274.1 GCA_025356715.1 Bacteroidota bacterium | reverse complement strand
TTCAAAATCAACTTACAGACATTTCTTATGGTCGCCAACATGATGGAGATTCAACTTGGATACCATTTAAAGTGCCAACCCCAAATGCCACAAATCGAATTGAAATTATAGAAACTCCAGAGCCCGATTACTTTTTAATTTACCCAAATCCAACATCTACCATCTTATATTTCACTCAAACAACTAACGTTACAGTTTATGATTTATTAGGAAAAAAAATCATGGAATCTTCTAATGTCAAATTTATTGACATTAGTAGTCTTGCGCAAGGAGTCTATATTTTGAAAACAGAAAACGGTCACATTCTTAGATTTATCAAACAATCAGGAATTAACTAAAAAAACACTTTTTTTAATTGCAAATTATTAGCATTTACAAGTTAATAAAACTTATCTAAAACAACATTAAATCCTTGAAATTTAGTAAATTCGTACTATTATGACAGCTATTTCCAAAAAAAACAATGTAGATGCTAAAAGTAGCATTGCTATTTTATGTTCTGATTTTAAAAATAAAACAGAATACCATTTAACAAAAGAACAAGACGCCTACATTTCAAATGAAATAAAAACGAACGACAAAAAATTTATTTGCATCAATGCTTTAAATCGTTTACTGATTATTATTATGATTGATGATAAAAAAAATCATTATACAACATTAGAAGGGATTCGTAAAAATGGAGCAATCATTGCTGACACTTTAAATAGTAACAAATTAAAAGAAATTCAAGTTATTAATGAATTGTCTAATCCCGATTATTCCTTAGCATTAACCGAAGGTATAGCACTTGCTAATTACCAATTCATCAAACGTAAACCAAGTGCAAAAAAGGAAACTTTTACTTTAAATACAATATTTGTTGTTGATGCAAAAACTACTCCAGTTCATCTTTCAAATTTATCAATTGCTATTGATGCAACTCTTAAAGCACGTGATTTAGTAAATGAGCCCGTTAATTTTTTAAATGCTACTGATTTAGCAAATGCATTTAAAACAATGGGTAAACAAGCAGGCTTTAAAGTAGAGGTGTTTGGAAAATCAAAAATTAAGCAATTAAAAATGGGTGGCTTGTTAGCTGTAAATCAGGGAAGCGTTGATGCGCCTACATTTTCTGTAATGGAATACAAACCTAAAAATGCTAAAAACAAAAAACCTTATGTATTAGTTGGCAAAGGAGTAGTATACGACACTGGTGGCTTAAGTTTAAAACCTACCCCAAACAGCATGGATTTAATGAAGTGCGATATGGCTGGTGGCGCTGCGGTTGGCTGCACTATGTATGCTATTGCTAAAGCTAAATTAAATGTTCACGTTATAGGTTTAGTCCCCGCAACTGATAATCGCCCTGGATTTAATGCATTTGCACCAGGTGACATTATTACCATGATGGACGGAAGTACTGTAGAAATGCTAAACTCAGATGCTGAAGGAAGAATGATTTTAGCAGATGCTTTACATTATGCCAAACGATATAAACCAGAATTAACGATTGATTTAGCTACATTAACAGGCGCTGCTGCTGCTGCCGTTGGGCAATATGGCATAGTAAGTATGGGCACCGCTACTGATGAACAAAAAACAAAATTAACTGTTAGTGGTTTGCGAATGCATGAACGCTTAGCAGAATTTCCATTTTGGGATGAGTATGATGAGTTATTAAAATCAGATATTGCTGATCAAAAAAATTTAGGAGGTCCTTATGGTGGAGCAATTACTGCTGGTAAGTTTTTAGCAAAATACACGGATTATCCTTACATGCATTTTGATATTGCTGGCCCTGCTTTTGTAACAGCTAAAGACAGTTACAGAGGTAAAGGCGGAACAGGCTATGGAGTAAGGTTATTATTTGATTTCTTTTCAAATTTGTAAACTAATTTATTGAAAATATTCACTTACATATTTATTTTTTTATCACTTGTTGGGGTTTCTCAATCTAGTTCCGATGAATCTCTTATAGTGGTTCATTATGATACAGATGGGAAAACAGAATTAAGACAAATGATTTACCGTTATAATTTTGTAAATAACGTTTATGCTGGTCGTGAAAAAATAATGACCGTGGACGGCAAAAAAAACGATAAAGATTATGTGCGTTGCGATAAGGGAATAAACACACTTTATAAAGATCGTTATTTAATTACCGGCATTGGTAACATTATTGACTTGCAAGAAAAAAAAGTAGTTCATGATGGCTCGGCTAAATTAGTTCGCTGTTCAAACGATAGTATTATTTTTTACACCAACGACGCCTTCAAAGGAAAATATTATTCTTACTTTGATGTAACAACAAATAAGTATGCGGAAATTAAAGCCCTAACTTTTAAAGCGCTACTTGGACAGGATGTTGAATTTGATAGAACTAAATCTCCTTACAAATTAAATTATTACCCTCAAAATAAACCAAAGGTCGTATTAATGGAAGATGCTGGACACGGTGGCGTTAGCTCAACACATAACTTAGGCGGCATTCCTATTTATTGGATTGACAACAATTCATTTCTGTTCCCAAATACAAAAATTACCAACTTAGAAGGCAGCTTGGTTAAGTATACTATACCAACTAAAACAATAAAAGAAATTGGGACATTTAATTCTACATCTAATTTACCGGCTTCTTACAAATTAGAAAAATCATTTAGTAATTCAATCGTTGAATTTTATTTTAAAGAAAAACTCTATTTGATTAACCCCATAAAAGAAACTATGTTGATTTCAAATTATAAAGAAATAGATGTCAATTTCTCTGTCGAAGTTCAGCCAAAAGCAACAGGAAGAGGTGTGTTTTATAAAGGAAAAGATGTTGGAAGAAATCATTTTGATTTAAACAATTTCAAATCATCGGCTAATTATGCTGCTATTGTTAAAGAAATTGTGATGGGGGATGAATCTTATCAACAAGGTTTATCCATTTACACTATTTCTAAAAACAAGTGGGAGAATATAGATGCTGAAGATGCAGCGGCCATTATTGGATGGATAAAAAAATAATTAATTATGATTGATAATAAAATAGTAGTAGGTATATCACAAGGAGATTTAAATGGTATAGGATTAGAAATTATTTTAAAAACCTTATCAGATCCTGCGATAAATGACATTTGCGTTCCCGTATTATTTAGTTCGCAAAAAACAGTTTCCTATTTTAGAAAAATGTTAGGGTTAGAAGATTTTAATTTTAATCCACTTCGCGATATGAATCAAATACATAGTAAAAAGCCAAATGTATTTATTTGTTACGAAGAAGAAGTAACCATTGAAATGGGTAAGCCTACATTAGCAAGTGGCAAGTATGCTAAATTATCTTTAGAAAGCGCTACACAAGCATTATATGATAAAAAAATTGATGTTTTAGTTACTGCACCTATTAATAAATTCGCTATGAAAGAAGCGGGGTTTAATTACCCTGGACATACCGAATATTTGGGCGACAAACTAGAAGGGAAACCCTTGATGTTGCTTTGCTCTCATGATTTACGCATTGCTGTTGTTACAGGTCATTTGCCTATACAAAATGTGGCCGAACAAATAACTACAGAAAATATATTATCTAAAATTACTCAACTCAACGAATCCCTCATTAAAGATTTCGGTATTCGTAAACCAAAAATTGCAGTATTAGGTTTAAATCCTCATGCTGGTGAAAATGGCGCTATTGGTAACGAAGAAAAAACAGCCATAATTCCTGCGATTAACAAGGCTAAAGATACGATGATGGTTTTTGGACCATACTCAGCAGATGGTTTTTTTGGAAATAATACTCAATCTCAATTTGATGGAATACTAGCCATGTATCATGATCAAGGATTAATCCCATTTAAAACTTTAGCTTTTGGCCACGGTGTTAATTTTACTGCTGGTTTAAATTTTGTGCGGACTTCCCCAGACCATGGCACAGCTTATGAAATTGCAGGTAAGCAAATAGCTGATGAGTCTTCTTTCAGAGATGCCATTTACGCGGCTATTGATATCTATCGAACCAGACATTTAAATGCAGAGATTTCTACTAATCCGTTGGCATTTTCTCCAATGAAAAGAGAAAGAGGGTAATTACTACTTCACCAACATCAATTCCTTAATGTATTTTACAGGAGCACTTCCATAACTCAAG
>JANXRU010000264.1 GCA_025356715.1 Bacteroidota bacterium | reverse complement strand
GTTATTAAATGAAACCATAAGGTCATCAAATGAATTCATCAAACTATTGGATGGAACCATAAAGGAGCTTTATGGTTTCATAAGGTTATTAAATGAAACCATAAGGTCATTGGATGGAAGCATAAAGGCGCTTTATGGTTTCATAAGGTTATTAAATGAAACCATAAGGTCATTGGATGGAAGCATAAAGGTGCTTTATGGTTTCATAAGGCTATTTAATGAAACCATAAAGTTATTGGATGAAAGCATACGGTTACGGAAAGCTTTTTTTGATGTATCAAATGAATCCATCACATTATTGGATGAAACCATAAAGGTGCTTTATGGTTTCATAAGGTTACTAAAGGAAAACATAAACTCATTAGATAAAACCATCAAGTTACCTAAACCTTTGTTTAATAAACACTATCAAATCATCAAACGATGTCACTTTTGTTGGAGTTTTTTCCAACAAACTACTCTGTTGTTAAGTATTAGCTACCTATCACTTACACTAAATATGTATTATACATTCTTTCCGAACCTATCGTTGTTTCTTGCCCATGCCCACTATAAACTGTCATATCATCACCTAAGGGGAACAATTTTGTTTTAATGGATGTTATTAAATCATTGTAATTACCTAATGGTAAATCTGTTCTTCCAATACAGGCATAAAACAACACATCACCACTTATAATAAATTTATCTTGTTTGTTATAATAAGAAATACTCCCTGGAGAATGGCCAGGGGTATGAACAATATCTAAAGTGGAATTTCCAAATGAAATAATATCCCCTTCGTTTAATAATAAACCAGGCATCGGACTTTGTTCTACTTTCAAACCATACATGACGGCTGAATTTAAATGATTTTCTATAAAATAGATATCATCCTTATGCATTTCTGGCAGTAAGTTATAAGTATCTAAAACGTATCTGTTTCCACTAATATGGTCAATGTGTCCGTGAGTTAAAAGTAAATGAACAGGTTTTAGCCCATTCTCACTAATAAAACTACTTAATTGTATATTTTCACTCGTATTAAAATTACCTGGATCTATAATGACACATTCTTTTGTTTCATCCCACAAAATATATGTGTTTTCGCCCATTGGCCCGAATGTAAAATAATGAATAGATATCATAATTTTTTTTGCTAAATTTAGGGCTTATTATTTAATTTTAATGAAACGGTTTCTCTTTTTATTTATCATTCTATTGTGTATTAAAACTACGTACGCTCAGTTTTATTATGGTTCTCAATTAGAGTTTGGTAAAAATCGTATGCAGTATCAAACATTTAATTGGACTTATTTTGATTTTGAGCGTTTTAGAGTATACTTATATGAAGGAGGACAAGAGATTGCCCGCTACGCAGCCGTATCTGTTAATAGGCAATTACCTATTATGGAAAAGCGCTTAGATGTTCAAATTGATGATAAAATTGAGGTTGTAGTTTATAATAATCAAAATGATTTTAGGCAAAGTAATATTGGATTTTCTACAGAAGAGTCGGGGAACATTGGTGGTGTGACTCGCATTATCGGTAATAAATTATTTTTATACTTTAATGGTTCTCATGCCGATTTGGATAAACAAATTAGAGCTGCACTTGCCGAACTAATGGTTGATCAAATGATGTATGGGGGAAGAGCAAGAGATGTTGTTAGGAACTCATCATTATTAACGTTGCCGGATTGGTTTAAAAGCGGGCTAATTGCCTACATCTCTGAAGGATGGAATTCATCTGTTGATAATAGAGTAATGGATGCTATTCATAACGATCGATTTAATAAATTTAATCGGTTAACTGGCAAAGAGGCGACTTTAGCGGGCCATACCATGTGGTATTATGTGGCAGATACTTACGGGGAAGCTGTTATTCCTAATTTACTTTATATGACTAAAGTTACTCGTAATCCAAACAATGCTTTTTTGTATGTTTTAGGAACATCAGTGCAAAATATGACGGCAGATTTTACCAACGTTTTTGCTAAACGTTATTTTGATTACCGCGATACAACTCGTAAAACTCCCAAAGCAGAAAGTGTAATTATTAAGCAAAAAAAATCAAGACATTATTATCAATTAAAAGTTAGCCCTGATGGACAAAAAATTATATACGCAACTAGCGAAATGGGGCAGTACAGAGTGTTCTTGAATACTATTGGTGAAAAGAAGAAAAAAAGATTATTGAAATTATACCCAAAATTAGAACGCATCGAAGATAATAGTTACCCGCTT
>JANXRU010000217.1 GCA_025356715.1 Bacteroidota bacterium | reverse complement strand
TTTTAATTTAGCGTAAACTTTTCCGATGTTTGATAATGTGGCACCTTCGCCAGATTTATTTTTTGAGGTTTTTTGTATTTCTAAACTCTTATTATAATAATATAGAGCTTTGTTTATATTCCCCATAGCTTTATAGGTTAGGCCAATATTATTTAGAGAATTAGATTCTCCTATTTTATCTTTGATTTCAATTTGTATAGTTAAACTTTTGTTAAAATATTCTAATGCTTTTTGTAAATCGTTTTGATTGTAATATATAGTGCCGAGATCATTGAATGAAATTGACATTCCTACTTTGTTATTTAAGCTTTCATTGATTTTCAAACTTTGATGATAGCATTCTAATGCAGTTTCAACATCTCCTAATCGTGTAACATATAAGCCTTTATCATTTAATGTATTGGAAAGATGTTTTAAATAAAAATTCTTGATGTTTTTGTTTTCCGGATTTAGTTTTAAGTTTTTTTCCGCAATACTTTTTAATTGTTCATTATACTTTGGCCAAGCGTCTTCATTTGGCTCATTTTCTATCATCATACTTAAAATATAACACTTAGTAGTATCGTCTTTTGCTGATTTTAAAGCTACTTTGAGTGAATCAATATTTTGACCAATTAGATTTGTACAATGAAATACAACTAGAAAAAAAATATATTTCTTAATAAGAATTGTTTTTATATTATAAAGTAAATTCAATTTATTTTCTTAAATATTAAACATTTTAATATAGCTTTTTTTTATTTCTTCAATGTTTAATTTCGAGTGTATATAGGATATACACTTGCTACTCATCATATCAAATTCATTTTGATTTAAATTTGCTAAATTTAAAATTGCTTGAGAAAATTTTTCTCTATTATCTAAAGCAATATCATAGCCAACTTGTTCGTTCTCTAAATTTTGCCAAGGTGTATTGTTAGATATGATTACAGGTCGCCCTTGTAGAAATGTTTCTACGATCACATGTCCAAAATTTTCGGTTTGAGTTGGTAATAATAAAGCATGGTACGCGCTTAGTGTTTTGCCAATTTCTGTTGGTTGTAAAACACCCTTGTACGTACACGTAATATTTTGAGGTAAGGATTTAATTTTTGTTTCGCATAAATGCCAATAATCTAAATCTTCTTTAGGGCCATAAATATCAAAGGTTAAAGGGTATTCCGTAATACCTTTTAAAACATTAATAGCAAAGTCTAAATTTTTAATACCTAAAATTCGTGCAATGAAGCATAATTTTAATTCACCACATTTTTTTTCAACAACTGTTAAAGCCTCTGGCATGTTAGGCAAATTAGTGATCTCTGTTAACTTAACGGAAGTACTAATGTGTTTTTTTATATCTAATGTTTCTTGTATCGAAGTTGATTGCCAATGTATGTTTTTGAATAATCCGAATAATTTGGCATAAATAAAAAACACTTTCTTTTTAAAGGGTTTCACCAATAAGGCATTGTTACCAAACATTCCTCGAGGTGCTAAAATAATTGGTGTTTTAATTTCACCATGTTGTTTCCATTTTAATGGGTTAATGGCGAAATATTTTGAAAACAAGCTATTTAAATAAATAACATCATGCGGTGTTGTTTTAATAATATTCAACACAAACTTGGGAGTTAAATTATCCTGACTAATATAGAAAACAGATCTACCTTCAAAGGTAGTCCAACAATTTGGTGTAATTGTTTTGTAGGGGTCTTTTGCTTTAAAATCTTTATCAGTGGTAATTATTTTAAAATTAAATTCCGCTTCTAATTTCTTAGTAAGTGTAGCAATAGATTGTATTGGGCCACCAGCTAAGTATCCTGGTAAAAACCAGTCGCATAGAACTAATATAGTTTTTTTAGTACTCAATGTTGTTTGTGTTTATCCAATGATTTAGCATAACTAAGTGCCATATTCTACTCCATGATATTTTAGGGTCATTTTTTAAAAAGCGATTCCAAATAATTAAAATAGCTTCTCTATTTACAAACGGATGTTTAGAAAATTGAATGATATTATCTTCACAAAACTCTCTCAAATCACCTTTCAACCATTCTTTCCAAGGCAATGTAAATCCCATTTTTGGTCTATTAACAATTTCATTTGGCAGTAAATCACCTAAAGAATCTATTAGTAATTTTTTAGGATTATGAGGATATTTGTATTCATCTTTCACACCCAAAGTAAACTCTACCAATTGATAATCTAAAAAAGGCACACGTACTTCTAATGC
This sequence comes from Bacteroidota bacterium, assembly GCA_025356715.1. The sequence goes on along the minus strand of JANXRU010000217.1, from coordinate 346 downwards.
TACAGCCATACTCATTTGGTCAGCATCTCTTAACAATATATTTTGCATATAGGTTTCTATTTCGTACAACGAAACACTACTTAAAATATGCTCTTTGTCTGTTTTACTATTTTTAATCACATTAAAAATAAAATTGGAGTCGTTGATTTTTTGTTTTAGTAATGAATGATAATCTGTTTGATTAAATAATTTACGATTAATAGGATATGCTTGATATCCGTTAATGCTATTTAATGCCATTATTTCAGATGTTTTATCGCCTTGCACTGAATTTTTTTTAGCACTAATTAATTTACCTATTAAATTTTTAGCAGGAATGATATTTAACCATGATTTTCTTTCAAGT
>JANXRU010000120.1 GCA_025356715.1 Bacteroidota bacterium | reverse complement strand
TATAATAATGAACTATTTCCATAACTGTGATGGCAATAAATAAAACTAAAAATTCTACAGCAACTTTTTTATAGTTTAGGTTAAGTAAAAATGGCTCAAGCCATAAGAATTTTTCATTATAAATAAAATTATAAATGTATTCTGGAATTCCAGCTAATATTTTTTTTACAATGTATATTGATTCTGAAAATGAAACAGCTCTGAAAAAAATCCAAGCAAAAGTTACTAAAAGGAACACAATAATTTTTTGAAACAATAAATTACTAAAACCAATTTTATCCAATTTTATTTTTTCAATAATTTGTATTCTTATTTTTTTTGTTGAAATACCGAAAATCTGAAAAACAGCATGCAATCCTCCCCATACTATAAATGTCCAACTTGCGCCATGCCAAAAACCACTCACTAAAAACACTATAAAAATATTTCTATACCAATTTATTTGATTCACTCTATTACCTCCTAAGGGTATATATAGGTAATCTTTAAACCAAGTAGATAAGGATATGTGCCATTTACTCCAAAACTCCGCAATAGATTTAGATGAATATGGTCTATCAAAATTTCGCATTAAATCTATGCCCATTATTTTAGATGCACCTATTGCAATGTCAGAATAGCCAGAGAAATCACAAAATATTTGAAATGAAAATAATATAGAAGCTACAAATAAGGATATGCCAGAATATTGATGAGAATTTTCAAATACGGGATTAATAAAAAAAGCAATCCTATCTGCAATTACTACTTTTTTAAAAAAGCCCCATAACATTAAAACTAAACCGCTCTTAAATCTTTCTATATCAAATTTATGTTTAGCATGAAATTGGCTTAATAAATTCTGCGGTCGCTCAATTGGGCCTGCTACAAGCTGAGGATAATACATCACATACAATGCGTATATACCAAAGTGTGTTTCTGCTTTTTGATTACCTCTATACACCTCAATAGTATAGCTCATTGCCTGAAAAGTATGAAACGAAAGTCCAATTGGTAAAATAACACCTAGCATACTTAAAGAATAGTTCCAATTAAATATGTTCGCTACTTGATTAATATTTTCTATAAAAAAATTACAATATTTAAAAACTACTAATATCCCTATGTTGGTAATTAAACTAATTATTAATATACCCTTTCTATGTTGATAATATTTCTCAATATAAATACCTGCAAAATAATCAATGATAATAGTTAAAAATAATATTAGAATATAAATAGGTATAAAAAACATATAAAAGATACAACTTGCAATAAGTAATAATATCCATCTGTATGAATGTGGTAAGAGAAAATACAGTCCTGTAACCACTATAAAAAACACAATAAAATTGAATGAATTAAATAGCACTGTGAATTAATTTACTTTTTATAAAATGTTTGACTTGATAGTACCCATTCAAAATAGAAAATTTAATATACACAACATCTAATTTCATGAGTAATTTTTTAATTAAATGATTATTAATCAAATTTGACTTTGATTTTCTCTCAATTTGATTAAAAAAATTAATCATACTTTTTTCAAAGTAATTTTCCGTCCATTGGCGTGCTTCAGCACCTATTTTTTTATACTTTTCTTTGTTAATTTCAAAATCAAGAAAAGTTTGCGTTATAATTTCAGAATTATCAGCATCCAGCATGGGATATAAATCAAATCCCTTGGATTTATAAAAATCATCATCCCTGTGGTGTATAGTAGACAAACCAGCCTGCATATATTCAAAAATAGAGCTATAAGAAAACCACCTCCTGTAACCTAACTCCCCGACTCCAAAATCAACTTGAGTTAATGCTGCCATAATGTCTTTACGCAACATTTTAGGCATCCATAATACATAATTTTCAATTCCTAATGTTTTAATATAATCTTTTGATTTTTCTACATCACAACCATATTCTAGCAACACTAAAATAGCCTTTTCTTTATGAATTGATTTTCTTAAATAATCACTAAATCCTTTTATTAAAATATTATTTCCTTTATTTATTTTATAAAACCCTCTATCGCTCCAATCTTGTGATATATGTTGCCAAATAATTAGATCGTATTTATTTCTTAACTCTTTAAATTCATTAATTCTCGCTGATAAATTTTCATATCCAAGAGTATACTGATTTTTGTATAAAAATGGCATAGCGGGTATTCTTTCAAAAAGTTTTTCTTTAATTTTTTTTAAAGGTATTTCAAAAACGTCTTCAGATGGATCCAATGAAATACAAATTGTTTCTTTTATTCCGTTATATTGTAGTTTACCGAAAAAATAATTAGTTAGCTCCCATAATTGAGGTATTTTATTTATAAATGGAGGAAATGGGAACTCATATAAATCACTTCCGTGTGGACAAAAAATATCTAATTTAAAGCCAGCTTTAAAAAAATATGCTGGTGCAATATCTGTTCCGATATAAAAATCATACCCTTCAATTACTCTAACTATTTCTTTTTTTGAAAACTGCTTTATGTTATCCTTTTTCCAATCTAATTGAACTATATCTATATTTTTTTCATCTCTATAAGTATCTGTTGACGGTAAAAAATGGGTAAACTCTTCGAATAAAAATAATTTACAAATGTGTCCATCGTCTCTTAAATAACGTGCCACTTGGTACAGCATGTTATTCATATTACCAAATAAAGCAATTTTCATTATTGTATTAGTAATTGTTTTGTTTCATTAAAACCTACATTCATTAATACATCAATGATGCTTAACCCTTTTACAAATTCTGGAGTATTAAATTGTTTATATATTGGTTGCGAAAAACTATTATATTGAATGGCAATACCTTGCTGTGTATAAAGTTCATCTATTTGATAACCTCCTGCTCCTGCTCCACATAAGTATGTGGTGGCATTACACTTTTTTAATAAATCAATGAGTAATTCATTTGATGAAAATTGTGGGTTTAAGTCGGAACTGAAAATTAAAGATGTTTTTATATCTAATTTGTCCATCACTTCTTTAATAAACCAAGTATTCATTTCAGAAATTAAATTCGTGTTAAGTCCAAAATATTTTTCTATTAAGTAAAATACATCCTTAAAAAAAGGAGCTTTCTTATAATTTTGTTCTACTGATTGTATGAATTTTTTAATAGCTAAGTCATTCATGTTTAATTCCATCGTATTTATTGGAATAAATAAATTATGCTCATCTTTTTTAAGTGATACCGACATCCAATGTTCTTTACCGCCTATTAGCATCTTTACTCTTCGACACCAAAACTCAGCAGATTTTGGATTATTAGCGACATGATTTAATATAATACATTCGTCTGCTTTGTTTATTTTATTGAACAAACCAAGCCATGGCATAAAATCAGGTTGATGTATAGTTACTATTTTTTGCACTATAATTTATTTAAGTAAACTTGAAACGTAACTAAATCCGTTTCGTTTAATGCTTTTGCATAAATGTATTTACTATCATCTCCATTTGATTTAATGATGAGTTTACGAATACTTTTATCTTCTTTCACTAATTCTTTTATCGCTTCTATCATTTTATACGAGATACCATTTCCTCGATAATCTTTGTGAACAAAAAATTCTTCCATTTCATAACCATAACCTAAATAACGGGACATATTAAATTTATTTAGAGATACTAAGCCTACATTTTCATTTTCAGCACCGTAAATATAAAATGTAAAATTTGGGTCATTTAAACAAGCAGAATAATAGTTTTGAAATTGTTGTAAAGTATAAGTAACGGGAGTACGCAGCTCTTCTAAAGCATTATATATCCATTCGCAATCATTAGTATTAGCTTTTCGCAATAACATCTTTTAAAGTATTGGTGATTAAAGCAATTTCATCTTCTTGTAAATCTTCAAAAAACGGAATGCAAAAACAGTTTGAAACTAAATTTAGTGCATTTTTAAATTCCGAACTTTCATCTTGTTTACAATTCCAAATATAAAAGGGTGTTATTGAAATATTTTTTTTTTCAAAAAAATTAATAGTATTTTTTTTAATACTATCGTTTTCAAACTTTAATACAAAACGATGTGCAGTTTTACTTTCGTTGTTTTTTAAATACTTAATTACTTTGCTCTCCTTCAGTGAGTTTGTATAACTTACTTCTATACCATTTAATTTTTTAGCAATGTCATCTCTTCTATCCAAATTACTATTTAATACAGAGGCATTGATATTTAAAAATCTAAAATTATAATGTTCAGTAGTTTCAAAGTACTCTTGTTCGTTATAATAAACTAAAGAACTTGCATGAGTATACACATCTTTATCATTTGTTACAATAGCTCCACCATCTATGCCATTAATACCTTTGGTTGGATAAAACGAAAAAACTTGTACATCAGCTATACTGTTTTTGGCAAATGCAGATGAGAAAAAAGATTGACAGGCATCTTCAATTACTATCATTTTAAGAACATCTTTAAAATACTTTACAGATGATAAATTACCTGCATAATTAGGCGTGATGATGTGCTTAATAGATTGAGTTTCTACTAAATGTTTTACATTTTCTTTAGAGCAATTGCCATCTTCTACATTTACATCACAAAAAATAGGTGTATTACCTGTTGCAATAATTGCATTTGAAATTGCAAAACAAGTCCCTATTGCTGGTAATATAATTTTTTCATTTTTAATTCCTAAACTCTTTATCGCTAAAAACAACGCCGAGTAACCATTTGATGTTAAAACAACATAAGGTTTATTAAATAAGACTTTTAATTTTTCTTGTACATCTGTAATCGCATTGCCATTAGCCCATTGACCTGAAGAATAGACTTCTTTAAGTGCATCTAATTCGGTTTGTGGCTTCGCTAATCTAAAATACGGAATCATTTATTTTTCATTTTCATAAAAATGAGCATCAAAATACGTGTCAGGATGAATTAATACATGCAATAATTTATGTCCATCTTTTGCGTGTTCAGCAAAATTACGCCTGTCATCTTTTACTAATACCCCTTTATTATAACATTTCCAGCGTGTCCATTCGCTATCGCTTACATAAAATGCTTCTTGAAATAAATTAAATTCGGGCTCTTTATCATAAGCCTCATATAATAATCCAAAATCTTTTGCTTTTTTATCTTTCCAAAAATCCAAATTATTTAAACCTGTCATTCCTCCATGTGAAGCAATACCTTTTACATCAACACAAAACATTTTATTAATAACTTCAATATCTCTTTTTAAACAATCAGAAGCATCTTCATTCCAAATTACCGATTGATCAACAACTTCGGAGTGATATCCTAATTCGTGTCCGCTCTCAATTAAGTATTTAATGATTTTATAATTCTCAAAAGAAAAGGGATTATACTCAGGAGCATGTAATCTTAAAAAAAATGTGCCTTTAATATTTAATTGATTAAAAATATCTACCAAACGTTTTGTTTTTTTTACTGATAAATCAATATCTACTCGGTTTACAACTATTTTTTGATTACTAAATTCAGATTTTTTAGTATAGTAATCTAAACAAGTAATTACTTCATAGCCTTGTGATACAACATCTTTATAATGTTGCAATAAATTATCGTAAGTAAAAATAAATTTTTGATTATTCTCCATTTTAAAATATTAGGCTTTAGCTTGATCTTTCATCACACAAAATTTATCGTAAAAGCTACGGTTAACATATCCTTTTTTATAAAGCATAAAAAACAGAGGTCGCAAACGTTCAAAGGTTTTTTTATAAGTTGGGTAATCGGTATAATGTTTTTTAGGCATGTTCCAAATGTTATCCCATTCTGTTTCTGAAAAACCACAGCGTGTGCGTATTTCATCTTCAATGCTTTTATCAATTGGTTTTGGTATAGCAATTTCTTTTAAGGCCTCTTCTTTATTTTTTTGTCCAGAGCGAACTAAGCCAGAAAACTCGCACATTCTTAAATCTATACCAAATTTTTTTGGTAAGAAATAGTTATTTGCAAAATAAGCGGTTCTATTTTCCATGTGATGTCCGCCATACCATTGCCAATCGTATTCTTTTTCTAAAAACTGTTTGGTGGCTTCTTTATTATATTCGAGGTAATAGAGAGGTCTGAATTTTTTAATTTTTTTCACAACCATCCAATAAATCCATTTATGTAAATACATTAAGGGTAAACTTTTAATGGATTTACCTTCTCCAAATTGTTTGTGTATACTCGAAATGTATTTAGCATCCATATATACCCAACCTGGAGGCGTTATACCTTCTGTACGAAACGAATGTCCTTCCCAAATATGTTTTACACCATATTTAGAACAAGCTTGATACAACATAGTAGCAAAACCCAAATCAGTTGGCGCATCAATTTCTGGGACAGATGCTTTAAAAAAAGATTTCATCACAGCTTGGTACTCATTGTTATCTACTACGTGTGTGTATAAATCAATATCCAACTTGCTTGTCATTGTTTGAATATTTTCAACGGCAATTTTAGAATTAAACGTATTATCAAAATGCGCTGCTAAAACTCTTAACCCATAAATATTTTTTGCTAAGTGCAACATATAAGATGAATCACAACCACCACTCAATCCAATAACCACATCATATTTTTTTCCTTTACCATCTAATTTCATTTGTGCTACATAAGCATCAATTACTTTTCTTCCTTCGGCATCAGTTTTATATTGGGCATCCATTTCGTCAAACTGCACACAGTAGTTACATAAACCATCTTTGGTGAAAGATATTTTAGGAATGTTGGAGTTGTATAAACAACGCTTACAATTTGTTATTTCAGAATTATTCATTTAAAAGTTTCTTTCTATAATTCATAAATGGAGTTTCGATGTACTTATAAAGCAAAGCACTAATTGTGAATGTAAAAACCAATGCTAAAAAGCATTTTATCATTCCAAAAATAATGGCATCATTTGGAATTAAGTAATTTAGTGTGTTTTCAACTATACTATAGTTTACTAAATATATAGAATAGGATAACACACTAATGGTTGTGAAAAATTTAATCCAAAAAATTCTATTGATTTTTAAATGATAAAAAAATGGAAGGGTTAAAGACATACCTATGCCAACTAATGTAAAATAATAAGTGTGACTAAATAATAAGGAGTTAAATTGAGCTGATGGATAAAAGTATAATTTAAAGGCAACTATAAGTATAGCAACACCTAGTATTAAAAACAAGTAGCGGTATTTAGTAAATGTAGTGGGCAAATATATTTTAATAAATGCCATTAATACACCATAAATAATTGCATCTAATCTCATCAAAATTACAGTTCTAAAATTATCATTCCACAAACTCATTTTAATAGCATTTAAATCCATATTAGTAACCTCAAAACTTCTTATTAATGTACCACCAATAATAAAAATTAGTATACAAGTTAATAATACATATTTTCTTTTTTCTGATTTTTTAAATGCAATAGCAAATAGCGTTAATACTATTGGAAATGAAATATAAAACCATTCTTCTATAGATAAACTCCACGACTCGGGAAAGAACAATAATCCCCCACTAAAAAAATTTTGAATAAAAATGAAGTACTTATATGTCGATACTGGATTATTACCAGCTTCTGAGCTTAATGGTATAAAACAATATAGAATGATACATGAAATTAAAACGAAAATATAATTAGGTAAAGTTCTAAACCAGCGTTTAATCCAAAAATTATGTATAAGGTAATTAAAATTTAGTTCATTTTTTACAAAGGCTATTAATAAAGAGTGTCCGATTAAAAAGCCACTTAATACGAAAAATAAATCAACGCCATCTAAACCTGTTATAAATAAATATAAAAATCGCTTTAATGATAAATTAGTAAAAGGAATAACTGGGCTTAAATGGTTGTAAAAAAAATTCGCATAATGTCCAAATACAACTAATAAAATAGCCAATGACCTCATTAGGTCTAGGCCTATAACTCGATGGTCTAATTTTATTTTTAAAGTTTTTATCATTCTATACAAATGCTTCTACTAAACCTCTCATCACATGACCTAATTTATAATCAATACGAGAGAAATTATGTTGATTTAAAATTTTATTTTTTATTGCTATATCTAATTCATTAAATCCTGCTAAGGCACGCATAGGACTTGTACCAGAGAAACGAGGGTTAATTTCAAATATATACACTTTATCACCTACTAATCTGCATTGAATGTTTAATGGCCCAACGCTTCCCAATTTTTCGGCTATGGCTTCGCAAGTATCAGCTATATGCTGATGTCTGACGATTTCTCCTTGAGATATACCAGAACTAATCGCTAAATATTTTCCTAACTCTTGTTTACCAGTTTGATTTAATACTTTAGTTTTAGCACCTAAACCACTTAAAATATTTCTTCTTAATACAATTGAATCTACTATGACTTCGTTGTTTAAAGAAAAAACACCAACTGTATATTCAGATTGAGGGTCGCCAACATAAGCTTGAGCAATAAATTCGGGATATTGTTTTAATAAAAACTGTCCGAATACATTAAGCTCTTCTTTATTTTGAACAATCATAGTATTTACACTTCCGCCACCACCAACAGATGGTTTTAAAACCAAAGGAAATAAATCAATGGTATGTAATTGCTCTTCTTTTGAAATAGCAAAAGATATTGGTGATAAAAAACCATTACTGGTTAAAAAATCGCTCGTTTTATTTTTATCCAAACATATATCAATGATTGATTCAGAATTAATTAATAATGCAATGTTGTTATTTTCGAATTGAGTTCTGTTGTTAGAAAACACTTTTAATTCTATTTCAGAACCAGGCACTATGGCTTGTATGTTTTTCCGCATACATATTTCTAAAATGTGTGAAATATAATTGGTATCATTTGCAAATGGCACAATTATAAATTCATCACCTAATTTTTTTGCCAAACTAATGTTTGTAACATCTGTTGCAATTATAAAAAAATTTAGGCTTGATAATTTTAAACATTTAATTACTTGCTCCCCTATTCCACCTCCACCGGCTCCTGTTACTAATACTTTTATAGTTTCCATTTATATTTCAATATATTCAAAATTAATTTCTTCTTTCCTATCCAATAATTCAATTACTTCTTTTGGTGTATTATGCATATAATTTAACTTAATTGCATTAACATCAATTAATTTTCTGTATAATTTTATTGATAAATCGGCAGTATCAATAACTGCAAAACTCATTAATGAGCCATTATCTCTGGGCATACCAATTGAACCCACGTTGCAAAATATTTTTTGATTATGTTTTTTTATAAATTGCCTATGTGTATGTCCAATAAAAACATAATCATAAGGCACTTCATTATAGATATCTAAATCAGTATCTGGATATACATAAGTATTTATTAAATCATATGGAGATGCGTGGCAAAAAAATAATAATTTGTTGTTTACTTTAATTTCGTGGCTTAATGGCAAACTTTTAAAATATTTTATACAATCATTATTTAATTGCAAGTTCTCATCAAAATTATAAGTTATTTTTTTTTCTTTACTTAAATTATTATCTGAAACATATAACTCATCGTGATTTCCTAAAAGACAAGTTATATTTTTGCTTCTAATAAATTCTATAACTTTTAAATTATCTGGATAGTAATTACATAAATCTCCTAAGCAAATGTATTGATGAACTCCAAGCTGATCTACACTTTTAAAAAATGATAAAAGATTAAGGTAATTTCCATGTATATCTGAAAAGACTGCTATTTTCACAAATTTAACATTCGAGTCAGACCTAATCTTAAATCTAATTCTGGAATCCATCCCAATTCTTTCTTAATTTTAGAATTATCAAAATTTACATTTGAATAAACATCTGTTTTTGTAATATCGAATGCTAATTCTGTTTCTGAATTACAAATTTCTTTTATGATTTTAGCTAATTCCAACATTGTATAACTTCTATTATACACTAAATTGAAAATAGATTTTTTATGATAGCTTAATGCACAATAACAAGCACTTGCTATATCAGCTACATGAATGAAATTTTGTTGACGTTGCCCTTGATCTATTAAAATAATAGGGGAATTTTGCCTAGCCTTTTCAACAAACAATCTCATTACATTTCGTTGATTTTGAATATTACCATAAGGAGATGATAATCGAAATATTATAGCATTCAACTTTGATTGCATTATTTCTTCTTCGCTACTAAGTTTGGATTTAAGGTAACCTTTTAGATTAGAGTTAAGAACGCTTAGCTCATTTAGATGTTCTATGCCCGAATCATAAATATAGGCAGCGGAAAAATACAACAATTTTGTATTGTTTTTTATGCAAAAATCAAATACAGTCTTATCTAAATTCTGATTCTGGTAAAAAAAAGAATTTTCAATACCGCTTGTAGCAATGGGCATAACAGCAGAGCAATGTACTACTGCATCGAAATTAACATCTACATTTATTTCTCCTTTTAACAAATCAATTTTAATTTCAGAATAATTTTCATGATAAATTAATGATGACCTAACATTAATCACACCTAAAACTCTAAAATTCTTTTTTAATAGAAAATTACAAATTTCATTGCCAACTAAACCTGCAGCTCCAGTAACTAAAACGTGCATTTTATATTAAAGTGTTTTCATATATTCTGCAGTTCTTAAAACGCCTTCTTCCAAATCTACTTTTGCTTTAAAGTCTAAAACTTCTAATGTTTTTTGTACACTTGGTATTCTAATAGCTATATCAGCTGATAATGGGTCGTCGAATAAAATTTTAGAATCTGATTTTAAAACTCGACAAACTAATTGAGCTAAACCTAAAATTGTTATTACTGCTCTCGAATTTCCAATATTAAAACTTTCGCCTACAGCTTTTGGGTTTTCAATACAACGAATTAAGCAATCTACAAAATCATCAACAAAGCACCAAGCTCTAATTTGTGAGCCATCTCCATCAATGTGAATGTCTTCGTTTTTTAAGGCTTTTTTAATAAATATTTGTATAGCTCCTTCGCCTGTTTGCCCAGGTCCATACACATTAAATGGACGAACAGTTACAACTGGTAATTGATGTTGTTTAAAATAAGCATGAGCTAAATGTTCACCTGCTAATTTACTTACAGCATAAGTCCAACGCGCCTCACCAGCACTACCAGCTACTGTTGAGTCTGTTTCAGATGACTTAAAGGCCATAGAACCAAACACTTCAGATGTTGAGAAATCAATAAAACGTTCTTTAATTCCGTTAGCTAAAGCTGCTTCTAATGCATTGGCGGTACCAATCATATTTACCTGCATAGTTCTTACTGGCGATTTTATAACGGTATCAATACCAGCTATTCCAGCTGCATGTATAACTATATCAGCCCCCTTCATGGCTGCAGTTAATGCTGGCAGATCCAATACATCACCTTTTACTATTTTTAAATTTTGATGATTAGCTACATCACTTGTTGTAAGTGTATCTCTATGAAAATTATCATACACAACAATTTTATTATCATTGATGTAATGTTTAATTAATGTATTGGCTATAAAACCTGCGCCACCAGTAATAAAAATTGTTTTGTTTGTTATCATGATATTAAATTGTTTAAGGTTAAGGAAATATATTTTATTTGTTCTACTGTTAATAAATCGTAAATAGGTAATGCCAAGCCTTGTTTATAAGCAATATAAGCATTAGGAAATAATTTTTCGCAATCTAAATTATATTTTTTTTGATACGCTATCATGTGTGGAATGCATTGTGCACCATAATTTACACCTATATTTTTTAGCTTTAGTTCTTGTATTAATTCATCTCTTTTTTTGTTGCTATTAATTACAACATGAAACGTTTGCCATGTGTGCTTAGTGTAATTTGGAACGTATGGCAACATAACATTGCTACTTTTAATTTCGTTATAATAAACTTCTGCTAAAGTGTTTTTATAAGTAATACTCGCTTGCAATCTATCCATTTGTGAATATACTAAAGCTGCCTGAAAATCAGTCATACGATAGTTAAACCCAAACTCAGTAAAATCCATATTACCATCTATAATTTCTGTGCCATGATTTCTAATGATTTTAATTTTTTTATCAAACTCATTATTATTAGAAATCAGTACGCCGCCTTCGCCACTACTAATAGCTTTACGAGGGTGCAACGAAAACGAGCCACAATCGCCAAAAGTGCCAACATGTTTATTATTATATAAAGCACCAAGTGCACAGGCAGCATCTTCTATCACTACTAAATTGTGTTTTTTTGCAAGTGCAATAATTGACTCAATATTACATGCTAAACCAAATTCATGAACTGGGATAATGGCTTTTGTTTTAGATGTGATGACACTTTCAATTTTAGTATCATCAATATTAAATGTTTTTAAATCTATATCTACAAATATGGGAGTCGCTCCTACAAGTTCTACAACATTAGCTGTAGCAATGTATGATAACGCTGGTACAATAACCTCATCGCCTGCTTTTATACCTAATGCTATTAATGCTAAATGTAAAGTAGCTGTTCCGTTACTTAAGGCACTCGCATAATTAGCTTTGGTAAGCTGAATAAAACTATTTTCTAATTCGCCAACATATTTGCCTTGAACCAACATGCCACTTTTTAAAACGTCAACCACAAGGTTTATGTCTTTATCTATAATATTTGGTTTTGCTAAAGGTATAAAATCCATTTTTTATATTTTATTTAATTGCCAAGTTGATTCATTTCTTACATAACCCAATTTAAAATCATATACATGTCCTTTCGAATCATCATTAGAAATGCTTAATATTTCAATAGGCAAACAATTCTCGATGTACTCTAATGTATAGCCATCTGCCCTATGTATACCAAATGTTAAGTAATAAGTGCCAGGTTGTAAATTATTTTGTAGCTCAAGCTTTACAGTTGAGTTGCCTGTTTCAATAGTATGAAATTGATTAGAGTATTGATTCATTGCATGAATAATTTCTACACCTTCTATTGTAATAATTCTGCAATCTAACAATGCTTTATCAATTTTTTCAGAGCAATCTATGGTAAGGTTAACTTTAATACTTTCGTTAAAATAAATTTTATTACTGCCTTCCGTAATATTGTTTAATTCAACCTTTGAAAATTTTACAAAAAGAGATTTTATAGTTCTAAAATCTTTTAAATCTAATTCGGTGGCTGAATTTTGACGCATTCCCAACATATATTGTTGCACAGTATCTTGTATACTTCCTTGATAAGAAATAGAGCCTCGTTGCATTAAAATACCTTTATTACAAAGCGATTTCATAGATGCTAAATTATGGCTGACAAATAAAACAGTTCTGCCATGCCCAGCTACATCTTTCATTTTACCCAAACACTTTTCCTGAAACTCAATATCGCCAACTGCTAACACCTCGTCAATTACTAAAATATCAGTTTCTAAATGGGCTGCTACTGCAAAGGCAAGTCGCACATACATTCCACTACTATATCGTTTTACAGGTGTGTTTATGTATTTTGAAACGCCACTAAAATCAATAATTGCATCTAATTGTGCTTTAATTTCAGATTTCTTCATACCTAAAATAGCACCATTCAAATAAATATTTTCAAGTCCAGTTAAATCAGGATGAAAGCCTGTACCTACTTCTAATAAAGAGGCTAAGCGACCTTTGTATTTTAATTTACCTGTAGTTGGCTCTGTTACTTTTGATAAAATTTTCAGTAAAGTAGATTTGCCAGCCCCATTTTTTCCAATAATACCAACTACTTCTCCTTTATTTATCGAAAAATTAATGTCTTTTAAAGCCCACACATAATCAGACTCATTTTCTTTTGAATCACGTTTGTTTTCTACACCAAGTTTAAGCGTAGGGTCTTCTTTACCCGTTAAATTAGCATAAAGACGTTTGATATCATCACTCAAAGTACCAATACCAACTACACCAAGTTTGTATAACTTACTAATGTTTTCCGCTACAATTATTTCGTTGCTCATTTTTTTAAACTAAACAGTATCCATAAATCGTTTTTCAACTTTATGAAAAACTTTAATACCAACAAATAAACTACCTATTAAAAACACCACATCATAAATCATTACTTTGACAGAAAAAAACGAATCAGGTGAAAATCCTTTTTTTGCCAATTCTATCCAACCTGTAATCGGATTTAATTTTATAATTAAATGAAATAAACTATCGTGTGGTATTTGACTTAAAGGATAAATTACTGGTGAAGCATACATTAATAATTGAATACCAAACGTAACAAGCATAGTTAAATCGCGGTATTTAGTAGTTAATGATGAAATGATTAAACCAAACGATAAGCCCAAAAGCGCTAATGCAAAAAAGGATGGCAATAAAAAAACAATCCACCAATTTATTAAAAAATCTTGATGTAAAAACAAACCACTTACTACATATACAATTATAAATAATAAAAATTGAAACATAAGTTTATATGCATTAGAAAGGATAATGCTTAAAGGAACGGTTAATCTTGGAAAATATACCTTACCAAAAACGCTGGCGTTAGCTGTAAATGTGGTAGATGTTTTATTAAACGCATCCGAAAAAAAGACCCAAGTAGAATTACCCAATAAATAAAATGCAAACGGACTAAGACCAACTGGAATATTTATTTTTGCGATTTGACCTAAAAACACAAGTACACACGATGTTAAAATAGGTTGCACTATGAGCCACAACGGGCCAAGTATAGTTTGTTGATATGTTGCTTTAATATCTCGTTTAACAAATAAGATAACCAAATCTCGGTAGTCAAACAGTTCGGTAAAAATTTTTTTAAGTTTTACTGAACTATTATTTTCAAGTGTATTCCAATTACTTTCCATTTTTTACTCAATAATTACGGCTTCTCTTTTCGGAAAATTAATTAAAACTCCCATTCCTTTTTTGCTATATACCGCCATGCTACCAATTGCTGCCGCATTAGCATTTACATTGTATAATATTTTTTTTAAATCGTCAATACTTCCACAACCTCCAGAAGCAATTACAGGCACGTCAATTTTATTTAAAATACTTTCAGTTATTTCAAAATCATACCCTTCCCAAGTACCGTCTTTATCTACACTGTATAGCATTACTTCGCCAACACCAATTTCGTTTGTTAAATATTTTGCATAATCAACAAGATTGTATTTTATTTTATGTCCGAAATACGAATAAGGTTCTTTGCTTCCAAACAATGACTTTTTATAATCAATACAACCTACAACAGCTTGTGCTCCATAATCGTTTACTACTTGTTTTATAACTAAAGGATTTTCTTGTATCAACGAATTAACGATTACTTTTTCTACACCTAATTTGTAAAGCTTTGAAAAATCATCGTAAGTTTTTACACCACCACCATAAGCAAAGGGCATAAAAGCTTCTGATGCCATATCGGCAATTTTATCAAAATTTGGTTTACGCTTTTGCTTTGATGCATTAATATCTATCAAAATTAATTCATCAACTTCTTTATCATTATATATTTTGATGGCATTAATTGGATCTCCTACATAAGAAGGATTTTTAAACTTAACGGTTTTTACCAACCCATTTCCATCATACAATAAACAAGGAATTATTCGTTTAAGTGCCATTAGATTTTCGCAAAATTCTCAAGTAATTTCATTCCGAATTTCAAACTTTTTTCAGGATGAAATTGTGCCCCAAATATATTTTCTTTATTAACCATACAAGTATAATCAATACCAAAATTAGTTGTGGCTATAGATTGATTTTGATCAATACATTTAACATAATATGAATGAACAAAATAAAATCTATTCTTTGAGTTTAATTCAACTAAAGGATTCTGCTTTTGAACCTTAATATAATTCCAACCCATATGAGGCACTTTTAATTTTAACTTTGGGTCAAGATCAAATTTTATAGTTTCTGCATCAATCCAGCCCAAACCATTTTTCATACCTTCATCACTTCGTTTGGTTAAAAGCTGCATACCTAAACAAATACCTAGTACTGGTACTTTTTCAATTAATGCTTTTTGGTTTAGTATGGGGATCAATTGAGATTGTTCTAAATAACTCATCCCTGCATCAAAAGCTCCAACACCAGGTAGTAATAACTTTGTAGCACCTGCAATCATATCTTTATCCCCCGAAACTACAACATCCTTTACTCCTATTTTTTTAAACATATTTAAAACAGAAGCCAAATTTCCTAAACCATAATCAACAATAACAATCATCGTTTAATTATTTTTTAAACTTGTAAAAAAACAAAT
>JANXRU010000109.1 GCA_025356715.1 Bacteroidota bacterium | reverse complement strand
GTTTTAAAAACAAATATTAAACCTACTAATGAGATAACAATAATATGCCCAGCGGTAATGTTTGCAAACAAACGAATCATTAAAGCAAAAGGTTTAGTCAAAATACCAACAACTTCAATAGGAATTAGTATAGGCCAAATGGCTTTAGGGGCATGAGGTAAAAAAATGTGAGACCAGTAATTTTTATTACCATTAATATTTGTAATAATTAATGTAGCAACCGATAACACTAACGTAAAGGCAATGTTTCCTGTTAAGTTAGCTCCAATAGGAATTAAACCAAACACATTATTTACTAATATCATAAAAAATACCGTTAATAAATAAGGAACGTATTTTTCAGAACCATGACCAATATTTCCTTTAGCGATATCATCACGTACAAATACAATTAATGGTTCAAAAAAAGATTGTTTACCTTTTGGTGCAGAAGTAATGCCTTGTGTTTTGTAAGTTTTGGCAATAGACATAAATAACCATAATAGTAATAATACTGAAAGAAACATTTGCGCGACATTTTTTGTAATAGAAAAATCTAATACAGGAGCATTACTAACGGCTACTTCTTTTTCTTCGCTAGTTAAAGTCACATATTGACCGTAAGCATTAGGTGTTTCATTAGCGTAATAAATTTTTTCTTCAAAGTTCACAAAACGTTCTCCGTTTTTTTCAACCACTACTTTTCCTTGATTATCGTGGTCAAATTCAGATGACATGAAAAAAGCAATTCCATTATTTCCTTTTAATATAATTGGTAAAGGGATTGATACTGAGTGATGACCTTCGCCCCATAAATGCCAAGAGTGATTATCTAAGATGTGCTCAAAAGCAACTGCGGTAATGTCAACAGGTCCTTTTGCTTCTTCAGGTAATGCCTGATGAGGGGTATCTACATGAATTTCTTCGTCATTTATTGGTGGTTCATTTGCAGATAAGCGGAAAGAAAACACTAAAAACAAGGCAAACACTGCTAAAGCGACACCCGAAAACTTCTTGAATATATTGATTTTATTAGTCATTACGCGTAAAAGATGGTTTAAGCTTTTATTTTCGGGTGCAAATGTAGAGATAAATTGCCAAAAATTCAATATTTTTATAAAAACATGCTATATTATCATAAGGATTTTAAAATTTGTCAGGAGATTTAAATTGTATGTTTGTGTAATTAAATTTATGGAATCTGGATATAATTAACATCCATAGGTAAATATCACCAACTTATGACTATTAAAAAAATCACCACCCTAACCTTAATGCTTGCTGCTTCGGCACTTTTATCCATCGGATTTTTTTCTACAACTTTTACCAAACCCACTCAGCCAATGTTGAGTTTTAATAAAGGAGATTCGTATGAGAAATTATGGAAACGAGTAGATAGTTGCCAAACCAAAGGATTAACAGAATCGGCTTTAAAAGTGATATCAATCATTTATTTAAAGGCTAAAACCGAGCATAATGCAGCTCAATTTGTAAAAGCCGTCCTAAATCGTATGACTTTTGAAAGCTATAAAGAGGAGTTTTCTCTAGAAAAATCCATTTTTAAACTTCAGGATGAAGCAAATACAGCTAAATACCCCATAAAACCTGTTTTACAAAGTATTTTGGCAGATGCATTTTGGCAATATTTTCAAAATAACCGTTGGAAATTTTATAATAGAACCGCCACTGTTAATTTTAAAAATGATGATATTGAAACCTGGGATTTAAAAGCAATTAATTATGCCATTATTTCAAACTACAAAGCTTCTTTGCAAAGCAGCGATAGTTTAAAGCGCACTAAAATTGAGCTTTATGACGATATTATTACTAAAGGCACTAAAGATTGTAGACAATGGCGCCCAACCTTATACGATTTTTTAGGCCATAGAGCTTTATCGTTTTTTATGAGTACAGAGCAAGATGTTTCTCGCCCTTCCGCTCAATTTACAGTTAATAAAGAGGAATTTGCTAAGCCATACGCCGATTTTGTTGATATGGATATCACTAATCCTTCTGATTCTTTAGAAACAAAATATTATGGCCTTAAATTAATGCAAGATTTAACACGTTTTCATCAAAATGATGTAAACCCAGACGCGCTGATTGATGTGGAATTATTACGATTAGATTATGTGCATAATCATTCTCAAAATGCAAAAAAAGATACTTTGTATTTTAATTCATTGAAAGCAATACAAACAAAGTTTTCTAAAAGCGAAAGAGTTACTGAAATCGATTACCGTTTAGCAAATTGGTATCTGCAAAAAGCTAATTTATATAAGCCTTTGCAAAACGAAGATTATAAATGGCACAAAAAAATGGCGAAAGAAATTTGTGAATCGGCCATTGTTAAGTTTCCAAATTCTTATGGCGCTTATGAATGTAAGTCTTTGATAACGAATTTATCTACTAAATCATGTAACCTTATAATAGAGGAAGTAAATGAGCCAAACAAGCCATTTAGAGCCTTAGTAACTTCTCAAAACATTAACAAACTTTATTACAAAATTGTAAAAACGAGTAGTCAAGAATTAAGGCAATTGTTTCGTAAAAAATATGGCGAAGATTTGTTTAATAAATTTAAAACCTTTCCTATTGTTAAAACCTTTACGCAAAATTTAATTGATGATGGTGATTTTCAAACGCACAATACCGAAATTAAATTACCAGAACTACCTGCCGGTTATTATGTGATTTTAAGTTCATTAACGGAAGATTTTAAATATGCCAATAATATTTCGGCGTATAGTACGTGTATCATTTCCGACATCGCATCTACTGAACGCCGCAGAGATAATGGCTCGTATGATTTTTACGCATTGCACCGTCAAACAGGAGAGCCATTAAAAAACATAACAGCACAAGTGTGGTACGAAGATTATGATTATGGCGATAGAGAGTATAAAATTAAAAAAGGCGCAGTCTTAAAAACAGATGACAAAGGCTATGTTGCAGTTGCAAATCCTAACTCCAACGAACGTAATTTTTTTATTGAATTTATTAATGGGGTTGATTCTTATTTTAATTCAAATAATTATTATTCATACAACAATCAATCACAAGATTACACAACCGTTACTTCTCATTTCTTTACGGATAGAGCGATTTACAGGCCAGGGCAAACGGTTTATTTCAAAGCTATTTTATTAGAATCTACTAATGGTAAGAAACATAATTTAAAAACAAAATTCCCTGTAACGGTTACGTTTTATGACGTAAATTATCAAAAAGTGAGTTCGTTGAATTTAACAACTAACGAATTTGGGTCGGTGAGCGGTGAGTTTATTGCGCCACAAGGAGGCCTTTTAGGGCAAATGCAAATAACGGACGGACGTGGCTCTGTGTATGTTTCGGTCGAAGAATACAAACGTCCGAAATTTGAAACAACCTTTAATCCGCTGCAAGGCACTTATAAATTAAACGATGAGGTAACCGTAAGTGGCATTGCGAAAGCTTATGCGGGTAATGTAATTGATGGCGCTAAAGTAAAATACCACGTAGTTAGAAACATCCAATACCCTTATTGGTATTGGTGGTATAGGCCTTATAATAGTGGTGCATCGAATGTAGAAATAACAAGTGGCGAAATAACCACAAACGACACAGGTGCTTATATCATTAAATTTAAGGCGCTGCCTGATGAGTCGGTTTCTAAAACAAGTTACGCAACCTATAATTTTCAAATAACGGCTGATGTGACTGATATCAATGGAGAAACGCATAGCTCCGAAACGTCCGTATCTATTGGTTATCAGGCGTTGAAGTTAAATGTATCGGCTAATGAAATCATCGAAGTAAATTCATTTAACCCAATTACAATTAGAACAAGTAACTTAAACGGAGTTGCCGAAAAAACAAAAGGAAATTTTTCTATTTATAAATTAAAGCAAACGCAAAAAGTTTTTAGAAAAAGATTGTGGACTCAACCTGATAGGCATACTTTGAGTAAAGAAGATTATTATGCGACATTCCCGAATGATTTGTATGAAGATGAAACCAATAAATATAAATGGGAAAAAGAAACAAAAGTGTTGGAAAAAGCCTTTGATACTGGTACTAAAACAGACTATGATTTAGCAACTGCATTTAAAACGTTTAAACCTGGTGTATATATTATTGAAGCTACTTGTAAAGATAAGTTTGGCGAAGACATTAAAGCTTTTCAATACATGACGGTGTTTAATAAAAACACGATTGAAATTCCTGAACAAGTAGCAGATTGGTTTTATATGCCACAAACGAAATTTGAACCAACTGAAAAAGCGAGTTTTATTTTAGCATCTGCTTATCCTAACATTAATTATTTATATGAAATAGAGCATCAAGGTGTTGCTACTACTACTCAATGGCAGCAAGCTTCCATGAAAACAAATGAAATTTTAATAGAAGAAAAGCATCGCGGCGGATTATCGTTTCACACCTCATTTATTAAAAATAATCGGTTCTACCACCATACAAGTACTTTAACAATACCTTATACTAATAAGGAATTAGACATACAATTTGAAACGTTTCGTAATAAATTATTGCCAGGGCAAGCCGAAGAATGGAAATTAATTTTGAAAGATAAAAAAGGCGAAAAGGCTGCGGCCGAAATGGTGGCAAGCATGTACGATGCTTCGTTGGATGCTTTTAAAGCAAATGATTGGTATTTTAATATTTACGAAAGTTATTATGCACGCCTTAATTGGGTTTCAACAGTTGAACGACCAGTAAATTCAACCGAGTTTAATAATTTGCCATATAATTATGTAGCAATACCAGAACGTTATTATGATCAATTAAATTATTTTGGAGTAAATTTTTATCGGCATTATTATAGAGGGCCTATGGGAGGGTCAGGAAAAGGAAATTATCCAATGGTGGCAGCTATGGAATCTAATTCTGTTATGGCAGATGAGGTAACTACTACGAAAAGTACAACGGCTGGGTTATTAAAAGAAAATTTAAAAGAAGGAATTGAGAAGAAGGCAGAGGACAAAAATAGTGATGGAGACGGTAATTCGGGTATTCCTGGGAGAGTAGGGTGGGCCGAAGGTGAAAAAGATAAATCAGGCAGCCAACAACAAAGCCCTAACAACTTATCTGAAGTTAAAGCACGTTCTAATTTTAACGAAACAGCTTTCTTTTTCCCACAATTGCAAACCAACGAAAAAGGAGAAATTGCTATTAAGTTTACGGTGCCTGAAAGCTTGACTAAATGGAAGGTAATGGGCTTGGCTCATACCAAAGATTTAAAAATTGGACAATTCGAAAAAGAAGTTATTACTCAAAAAGAATTAATGGTACAGCCCAATGCCCCACGTTTTTTTAGAGAAGGGGATAAACTAACCTTCATTAGCAAAATATCAAATCTCTCCGATAAAGATTTAGCGGGAACTACAGAGCTTACTTTATACGACGCATTAACGGATAAAGAAATTTCGGACATGGTGATTGACAAAAATAGCATTAACATTAGCGACTTACTAAGTGTTGACCATTGTGCGGGTTGCGAGTATAATGATGGGCCTGAAATTCATTCGAGATTAATAAAAAGAAAGTTTTCTGTAAAAAAAGGGCAAAGCACCGCCATCGAATGGAGTTTACAAATCCCAGAAGGTTACTCTGCTATTAAATATAAAGTAGTAGCAAAGGCTGAAAACTTTACTGATGGTGAAGAACAAGCAGTGCCAGTATTAACCAATCGTATGCTAGTAACCGAGAGTATGCCAATGCCAATTAGAAGTAACCAAACCAAAGAGTTTTCATTTGCAAAATTCATTTCTCAAAATAATAATTCAACAACGTTAAAAAATCATTCGTATACATTGGAGTTTACTGCTAATCCGGCTTGGTACGCCGTGCAAGCTTTGCCATACTTAATGGAGTATCCTTACGAATGTGCCGAACAAACCTTTGCACGTTATTATGCTAATACTTTGGCTACCTATGTTGTAAATTCTAAGCCAAAAATTAAAGCCGTGTTTGATGCTTGGAAAAGCACATCGCCAGATGCTTTCCTATCGAACCTCGAAAAAAACCAAGAATTAAAATCTGCTATTTTAGAAGAAACACCATGGGTGTTACAAGCTAAGAGCGAAACAGAAAATAAACGCCGCGTGGGTTTATTATTTGATTTAAATAAAATGAGTAATGAGCAAACACAAGCACTCAAAAAATTATTTAAAAAACAAACTGCTAATGGTGGATTTATGTGGTTTGATGGCGGGCCTGATGATTGGTACATCACACAACATATAGTAACAGGCTTCGGACATCTTGATAAATTAGGTGTTATAAAACTTCGTCAAAATGCGGAGCTATGGTCTATGATTACTAAGGCTGTTAAGTATTGTGATGATCGTATGCGCGAAGAATTTGAGCAAATGAAAAAGTATAATAAGCAATGGAAAACCACCAATAACTTAAGTTATAATGCGATCCAGTATTTATACATGCGTTCTGCTTTTAAAGATATTGATATCGATGGACGCAATAAAGAACACAACGCTTACTACAAAAAACAAGAACAAACATATTGGTTACAAAATAGCCGTTATATGCAAGGCATGATAGCGTTGAGTTTACACCGTTATGATGATAAAATAATCCCGAAAGATATTTTAAAATCATTAAAAGAAAACAGTATCAACAGCGAAGAAATGGGCATGTATTGGAAAGAAAACTACGGTTATTTTTGGTACGAAGCACCTATTGAAATGCAAGCCTTGATGATTGAAGCCTTTGATGAAGTTAATAACGACACGCAAGCTGTGGATGATTTAAAAACATGGCTAATTAAAAGCAAGCAAACGCAACATTGGGGCACAACGCGTTCAACCACAGAGGCTGTGTATGCCATGCTACTAAAGGGAACAGATTGGTTAGCAACGGAGCCTAATGTAGATATTACAGTAGGCGATATTAAATTAGATCCAAAAAATGACGCATCGTTAAAGGCAGAGCCAGGCACAGGCTATTTTAAAAAAGTGTGGAACGGTTCTGATATTAAGCCTGCCACCATGGGTACTATTAAAGTAACGAAGCATGATGTGGGTGTAAGTTATGGCGCTATGTATTGGCAGTACTTTGAGCAGTTGGATAAAATCACACCACATGAAACGCCACTTAAAATTAAGAAACAGTTATTTTTGCAAAAAAATACAGCAAGCGGTATTGTTATGGAACCAATTACAGCAAACACTGCATTGAAACTTGGGGATAAAATTAAAGTGCGCATTGAATTACGTGTAGATAGAGATATGAGTTATGTGCACATGAAAGATATGCGTGCTTCGGGCTTTGAACCAACTAATGTATTGAGTGGTTATAAATACCAAGATGGATTAGGCTATTATGAAAGCACTAGAGATGCGGCTACTAATTTCTTTTTCTCATATCTAAATAAAGGAACGTATGTGTTTGAATATCCATTAGTAGTTAACCATAAAGGGAATTTTAGTAATGGGGTTACCACTATACAATGCATGTATGCCCCCGAATTTACAAGTCATAGCGAAGGTATTAGAGTAAGTGTTGGAAAGTAGAAGCGTAATCCTATTTTCCCACTTTCACTCTATTGTATTCATCTTCACTCACTGGTTTATTTTTTGTAGTTAGAGGCTTTCGTTTACCGAATTTATAATTTAGCGCTAGAGCAAAAATGAGTGCTTGTTTTTGATACATAACTAATTATTCTAAATAAAAAATGAGCCATTCGCTTGGAATGGCTCATTTTTTAATAATTTTTTTTAATATTAATTATTAAGCATCACTGGCATTACCAACATTAATACGTCTTCTGCTGGGTTTGCTTTTTGAGTAGGCACAATAATACCTGCACGATTTGGAGCACTCATTTCAATAGTAATTTCATCACTATCTAAATTGCTAAGCATTTCTAATACAAATTTAGAGTTGAATCCAATTTCCATATCTTCGCCAATGTATGTGCACATTAGTGTTTCGTGGCCTTCATTGGCGAAGTCTAAATCTTCAGCAGAAATGGTTAGTTGACTTCCTGCAATTTTTAAACGAATTTGATGCGTTGCTTTATTAGCAAATACACTTACTCGGCGTATAGCGCCTAAAAAAGAACTTCTATCAACGGTTAATTTATTTGGATTTTGTTTCGGAATAACTGCTTCGTAGTTTGGATATTTGCCATCAATTAAACGACATACTAAATTAATATTTCCAAAACTGAAGTATGCATTTGTTTTATTAAATTCAACTTTAACAGCATCATCAATACCTGCCAATAATGTTTTCAAAACATTTAATGGTTTTTTAGGCATAATAAACGCCGCTGAAGCCCCTGCTTTAGCATCATTACGAGTATAGCGAACTAATTTATGAGCATCGGTTGCAACAAAAATAGAATTCTCTTCATTAAATTGACAAAACACACCACTCATCACTGGGCGTAAATCATCATTACCTGTAGCAAAAATTGTTTTGTTAATAGCGTTGGCTAACACATCACTTTTAATAATAACAGACGTTGCTGACTCTACCTTTGGTAGTTTTGGGTATTCATCACCATTGTGGCCTGTTAAGGTGTAGTCGCCAGTTTCTGTTTTTAATTTAGCGCTAAATTTCTTAGTATCAATAATAAATGAAATTGGTTGCTCTGGCAAATTGCTCAACGCTTCTAATAATGTTTTAGCGGGTATTGCTATGTTACCGCTTTCGGAAGCCTCCACCTTAATACTTGTAGTGATGGTAGTTTCCATGTCACTTGCAAATAAGGTAAGTGTGCCATTATTTAATTCAAATAAAAAGCAATCTAAAATTGGGATGGAATTACTAGAGTTTAAAACTCCGCTAATTGATTTTAAATGCTTAAGTAATGTAGATGATGATGCAACGAAATTCATAGTGGTATATTTAAGTTCTAAATTTAGTGATATACCGATAGTATGAACCAAATTTATAAGCGTACTTATAAACTATTTTTTAACAAGTAATTCATTCATTCATTAAATTGAGATTACAAGATAAATTTAATAATATGGTTGAGTGTTTTATCTTGACTTAGCAAAGCATTTTATTGCAAAAATCATTTTGTAGCGTATAATATAGTAACTTTACCGCATGCATAAAAAACCACAAAAACAAGCTAAGCCACACCGCATCTTACTACAAGCTATTGTAAATGCTCTGATCACTATTTTTAATGACGGAAAATTTGCTGATAAAGTCATTGAAAAAACGCTAAAAGAAAACCCGAAATTTGGTGGAAGAGACCGACGCTTTGTGGCTGAAACCACGTATGACATCGTTCGTAATTATAGATTAATAGCTCATTTAGCAAGTACAGAAACTGATTTTTGGAAAATTTTAGCCACTTATTTTGTGATGGAGCATTTGCCAATTCCAGATGAGCGTGAGTTTAATAAAATAAACGAAAAGGATATTGCTGATAAATACAAAGCCCTAACGGATCAAAAAATAATACAGTCATATCCCGACTGGATTTGGAATTTATGTGAAACAGAGTTAGGTAAAGAGGTTTGGGAAGAAGAAGCTAAAGCTTTGAATAAACAAGCGAATGTGGTATTGAGAGTAAATACCCTTAAAACTAAAAAAGAAATTTTACAAAAACATTTAGCGGAACAAGAAATAGAAGTTGAGCCAATTAATGAATTTACAGACGCATTAGTATTAGTAAAACGACAAAATGTATTTCAAAATCAATTATTTAAATTAGGTTTATTTGAATTGCAAGATGCTGGTTCGCAAGCTATATCCGAATTTTTAGGTGTAGAGCCAGGGATGCGTGTAATTGACGCTTGTGCTGGAGGTGGTGGCAAAACATTACATTTATCAGCGTTGATGCAAAATAAAGGACGTATTATTTCCATGGATGTGACGCAATGGAAATTGGATGAGCTAAAAAAACGTGCTCGCAGAGCCACAGCAAGCAATATAGAACCTCGTTTAATTGAAGGCACTAAAACCATTAAACGCTTAGAAAACACAGCTGACAGATTGTTGTTAGATGTGCCTTGCAGTGGATTAGGTGTGATTAAACGTAACCCTGATGCTAAATGGAAATTAGATATAGGGTTTATAGAAAAAACGAAAGAGCTTCAACAAAAAATATTGAGCGAATATTCGTCAATGACAAAAAAAGGTGGGCAATTAGTGTATTCTACTTGTAGCATCTTACCAAGCGAAAACCG